>JBGATY010000023.1:0-26988 GCA_044228955.1 Planctomycetota bacterium
GGACGAGATAGCCCGAGCGCGTGAGATGATCGAGGATCTCGTGCGTGCCGAGATCGAGGCCGCTGGAGATGCCGTTGCGATCTTCCGCGCCCGAGCCCGAGACGAAGAACACGGCGGGCAATCGACCCTCGGTGCCCTTCTTCTTCGTCACGGTGCCGGCGATCACGACGTCGTCATGGAGGATCTTCACTTCCTCGCTGTCGAACTCGGTCGACGCCTTGCGCACCGAGGGCGGCTCGATCGTGATGGGTTCGAAGCGTTCCTTGCTGCGGCGGATGAGGAGTTTGCCGGCCTTGATCTCGACCTCGAGGAGCCGCGGCGCCGCGAGCTCGGGCCTTGGACCGTCGACCACCCCGAACAGGAGCCTTTCACCGAGTGAGTCCGTGTACTCGTGCCCGTGCTGCGAACTCCCGCCCGCGACGTCCGTCGCGAACTTGCCCTTGGCCGTCACCGTGTAGTGGAAACCCATGAGCGTGTTGCCCGAGAACATCACCTGTTTCCCGCTCTCCCCCTCGGGGTGCAGCGCGAGCACGATCTCCAGGTGCGAGATGTAGTTGTTCGCGAGCAGATATGCCGCGGGATCGACGTCGACCGTCATCTCCTTGGTCGAGGAACCCTGCGTGACGAATGCCGTGCCCTTCGCGCCGGCCACGTTCAACTCGACCCGCGCGAAGACGTCCCCTGTGAGCACCTGTTGCACGAAGCGGACTGGATGTCCGAGATCGTCTGTCCACAGGTCGCCGGTCGAGCGCACCTCGACCTTGCCCTTCAGCGAGTACGCGCCCTGGAAATGGTGCGCCTTCGCGCCGGCGAGTTCGTCCTTGCCGATGTACCGCGACGTGTGGTGGCCGATGCGCTCGCCGTCGACCTCGAACACCCACGCGGCCTCCTCGCCTGCCCGGAAGAGCTCACCGATGGTCTTCGAATCGCCCGCGGGCGCGGCGAGCGCGGCGAGCGCCATGACGAGAATGTTGTGCATCGACGAGTACCTCCGTGGCGGGCCAAAGACCGATTCCGGCCCGCGTCGCTCGCCCTCAAGATGCCATGGTCAGGACTTCGGGTCCGTCCGGACCGAGGTAAATCGAGTGTTCGTACTGTGCGACCATCACGCCTTCGTCCTCGACGAGCGGCGGATAACGCACGAGCGAGCCCTGGCGCGCGAGCTTCGTCAGCGTGTCCTCGACCGCCTCGCGATCGAGGTGATTGAAGTAGCGCCGCGCGATCGGGAGTCCGCGCCAGGCTTCGATCGCCTTCAGCACTTCCTTGTCGAGCGTCTTCGCCTTCATCGGCGGGCGCACGAGCATGAAGACCTCGGCCTTCCCGGCTTCGCGGATGTAGCCACGGCCCGTGCTGGCGAATGGTTCGATCGCGAACACCATGCCCTGCTTGAGCGTGCCCGCGCCGCGCTCGGCGTAGTTGGGGATCTGCGGCGCGGTGTGCACCTTCCAGCGCGCGAGGCCGTGCCCCGTCAGGTTGCGCACGGGCTGGAAACCGGCCGCCATGATGGTGCGCTCGATGGCGCCGCCGATCTCGCCGACCTGAACGCCGTCCTTGATCGTCGCAATCGCAGCGGCGAGAGCGTTCTTCGACGACTCGATCAAGGGCGTCCAGCGCTTGTCCTTCGACAGGTCGACGGTCGCCGCAGTGTCCGCGATGTAGCCGTCCACGTGGACACCGATGTCGACCTTGACGCAATCGCCCTCGGCGTAGCACTGGTCGTCCTCGGGGCTCGAGCAATAGTGCGCCGCGATGAAATTCCGGCTCGATTGCGCGGGAAAACCGGGGGCCGCGCCGCGAGCGCGAATCGTCTCCTCGACGGTTTCGAGCACGTGGCGAATCGAAACGCCGGCCTGGATGTTCTGTTTGGCCCACTCGCGGCAGTCTGCCGCGATCCGACCAGCCTTGCGAAAGCACTCGAGAGCGTATGTATCCACTTCGCGCAGCATAGCAGTCGAACGGTTGGGCCGCGATTTGAGGCGCGACGCATTCCCTCCGATACTGCTGCGATGACCCGTTGGTTCCTCGTCCCCTTGCTGCTCACGGCCGGTTGTCGTTCGACCACCACGTATTCGCCCCCGAACATGGGCGCCGCGGTCGTGATGCGTTCCGAGGCGGTGTTCGCGTGGGCAGTGCATGATTCGGACCGTCTCGTCGGTTACGTCGTGCGATTCGAAACGGGCGAGTCTCGGTCGAAGACCTACTACTCCGTGCGCAACGAGCACCTGCAGGAGCTCGGCATGGTCGACATGGACGGCCGCGCGTGGCGCTACCGGGCGCATCGACGCGAACCCGAGTGGCTCGGAACGGGGACTGTCGTGAAGGGCGCACGTCTCGTCCTCGAGACGTCCGATCTCGCGACCCTGACCGCGACCGACCTGACGATCTTGAGCGAAAAGGGCGCAAATTCGAACGTGCGGTAGAGGTTCCTCGCGCGACGCACGCTGCGTCTCGATTCCAAGAACGCCGTGCTCCCGCACTGAAGCTCCGAGCGGCGCTGCCCGACAGAGGATCCAGCGTCGCGACGTGTCGGCCCCGAAGCCTCAACTCGCCCGGCGATCCCATTCGAAAAGACTCTCGCGGCACTTCCGCTCCGCCGTCTGACCCCCCCCGTACGCATCGAGCCCCCATCATGATCAAACTGGAAGCAGGCGAGCGCATCGGCTCCTACCGTGTCGTGGAGTTCCTCGCGCGCGGCGGTTTTGCCCTCGTCTACCTCGCCGAGGACACGGAAGGCCGCAAGGTCGCGCTCAAGATCGGTGACGTCGCCGGCGGCGGCCGATACGTGACGCGATTTCTCGAGATCACCGCGCAGCGTCGTCCCGAGGGGATCAGCCCCGACGAAACGCCGGCCGAAGCGATCTTCTTTCGCCAGGACGGCGTGCGCATCGACTTCCTCGACGTTCACGAGATCGACGACACGTTGCGCGCCGAGGCCGAGGTCCTGCGTGCCGTGAAGAGTCCGAACGTCGTGAGCCTGCGCGAGTGCTTCATGCACGAAGGTCGCCCGGTGCTCGCGATGGAATACGCGCGCGGCAAGACGCTGCGCGAGAAGATCCGCGCGCTCGAAGGCATCCGCCTGAACTGGTTCCTGACGATCGTGCGCTCGCTGATGAAGCTCGAGCGCTCGGGACAGTTCCCCTACCACGGCGACTTGAAGCCGGAGAACATCCTCGTCAAGCCGTCGGGCTCGGTCGTGATGCTGGACCCGGCCTTGCGCATGGACGAACGCGGCGTCATCACGACGACGCCGCACTACAACCCGCTGCTCTTGCGCAACAGCAAGGCCGACGTCATGGGCATCGGCGTGATGTTGTACGAGATCCTCACCGGCGTGTTGCCGTTCGACGAAGTGCCGTGGCAATACGCGGGCCGCGAGGTCGGCGGCGAAGTCGAGCGCATGTCGCTCAGCTACTTCTTGTCCTACCCGCCGCCGAAGGATCTCAATCCGAACACGCCGGACGCGCTCGCGCGCATCGTCTACCGTTGCCTGACGGTGCAGGAGTACGGCCTCACGGAGCTCGAGAAGGACCTGGTCGACTTCCTGCGCAAGGACTGACCGTACGGATCATTTCGGCGGAGTCTCGGGGGCGCGGCGGCGCGGTTCGCGATTCGTCGGCCGCGCGCCGGGCACTTCACGTTCCCACTCCGGCTGCTTGAGCATCTCCGGAGGCAGCGCGTCGAGGCCGGCTTGGAGCCTGGCGAGCATGCTCTCCTGCTGAGGCGCTCCCAGCTTCGTGCGCAAGAGCCTGGCCGTGTCGACGGGCGTCAGGTTGAGTCCATCAGGGCTCGCCGCCGCATCCGGTCGGCGCGCGAACGAGGCGAGGATCAAATCGAGGGCCTGGTCGAGCGCGTTCCGCTCCACCGCGAGGCGCGCGCGGCCGGCCAGCGCCAGTGCGACGAAGTGATCTCCGGTCGGCCTGTTCGCGGGATCGCGCTCGATCCAAGTCTCGTAGTGCGCGATCGCGTGCACGTAGGACTCGTCGGCAGCCTCGAGCTTGCGCGCGCGGCGCTTGAACTCGGCCGCGACGAGCGTCGCGTAGCCCACGTACGACTCGAGGTTCGGCGACGCATTCGGCTCGGCGAGCATCGCGTTGTAGACGAGTTCGAGCCCGTCGACGCCGCGCTCCGCGAGGATTCGCGTGCGCATGCGATCGTGCAGGATCCACGAGTCCTTGAATCGGGCCAAGCCTTCGTCGAGAACGCGCGCCGCTTCTCCGTTGGCCTGCAGCGACTTCAGGAAGTCGTGGTGAGCCGCGACCTGGTTGTCGGTGCCGAACGGGTGCTTCGCGAGCACGGAATAGGCCGCGTTCACGTCGGTGAGCCACTCCGGCGGCCACGCGGCCTTCTCCTTCGACGCCTTCGCGATCGCGCGCTGACGCTGTTCCGCGAAGAGCGCCATCACCGAAGCCGAGGTCACGCTCGCGGCGTCCGTCGGCATGTGTTTCGCCGCGGATTCGGCGCGCGCGAACGCCTCGTCGACGCGTCCGAGGTTGTACGTCGCGATCGCCACCGCCGCGTCGACCCGCCAGCCGCTCACGCCCAGCTTCTCCGCGGCGAGCGCGGACGATTCGACGTCCTCGTACAAGACGCGGGCGAAACGGCGATCCATCTTGCGGTCGAGCGCGACAGCGAGCACGGACTCGGCGTAGTCCAGACGCGCACCGGCGTCCTGAGGATTCGCCTCGAAAGCACGGGCGCGCGTTTCGAGCTTCGTTTCCAGCGCAGTGCGATCCGTCGGCGCCTCGTACGACGCCCCGACGCCCATCGCCTTCGACCAGGCTTCGACGTCGACCGACGTCGACTTTTCCCTCAAGCCGTCGTAAACCGTGGCGAGCGTGCGCGCGCGCGCCGAACTCTCGCCGATGCGGCGCAACGCGGCGACCAGGGCATCGCGCTCCAGAGCCGGCATCGGCGAACGCAACGCCTCGAGGATGAGGTCGACCGAGCGTTCCGAGTTCCCCTGGGAGAGCGCCGCTCGAGCGATGCGCTTCAAATCCTCGTCGAGGCCGAAGATCGACAGCCGCAGCAAGTCGGTCGGTGCCTCGCCTGCGCGCTTCGCGGCCGCCGTGAGCAACGTGCGGCGCGTCTCGTGATCACCCTGCTTGTACGCCCGCTCGACGGCCGCGCGATCCTCGGCCGCGGCGCTTTCGACGCGCTCCTCGATCTTCATGTCCGAGCGGTTGATGGGCGTCGGGACGATCTTGCGATTGGCGATGCCTTCACGCAGGTTCGCGAAGATCGTGTCGGTGTCCCACGCGTAGTAGACGTCGTACATCTCCGCGTTCTGCTTCTCGATCTCGACGCCGATGTGACGGGGCGCGATGCGCTTCCCGTCCATGAACTTCTCGAACAGGATCGGCTCGATCGCGATGTGCTCGCCGCAGGTCACCGTGCCGAAGCGCGGGCACGGGATGCGCTGTCCCTCTTCGTCGTAGTCGCGCGGCGTGTGCCGGTACACGGAGGCGATGACGGGCACGTAAGCCTCGTACAGCTTGACGATGGCCGGGTCGCGGTAGCGCACGCCGGCGTAGTGCTCGCTCGCGATCTCGCCGTCCATGTTGACGCACACGAGGATCGCCTTGTGCGCTTCGAGCGCGACCGCGAGCGCGTCGTCCCATGTGCGCTGCCACGGTATCAGGCACGGTTTCTTCCAGTCCTCGTCCGTCGGCGCGAACCACATCTGCTCGCGCGTGGTGCCCTGCGGCAACGCGGCCGGCGACGGCACCGGCGCGGACGAGGGCGCGCTGCCTTGAGCGTGCGCCGGGGCAGCCCACGCCGCCATCAGCGTGAACAACAGGACGGGATTCGAATGCTTCATCGTTGGACCTCGGCCTCAAGGTATCCGGACTCGAATCCGCCGACGAGTGCAGGGCGGACGGCCCCCCGGCGATCCAACCTGCATCGCCACACGACGGTGCGGCCCGCTCCGAACGTAGTCGAGCGGGTCCACCCGGTCACGACGACCACACGACAAACGGCGCGCTGGTCGGGTTGAGCGTGCCGGCCGTGCCGTGGACGGTGTCGACGGTCAGAGAAGCGGCTTCAAAACCAGGCGGCCGTACGCGATGAACGCCATGAGGAGGCCCAGCACGGCGCACATGACGATGGTAGCGGTCTCTTGGTACTTGGAGTGCACCCAGATGAACACGAGGCTCTCGAGTGCCAGGGCCGTCGCGGCCACCACGGTGAGCGTCGGCTGCCAGTGGAACACACCGGGCACGATCAACCCGACCACGCAAGCGAGTTCGAAGATGCCGAGGCCCATCCAGGCTTCCCGCGGCAACGCACCAAAGGAGCGGACATCCGCGCTCACCTTGTCGAACATGAAGACCTTCATGACACCCGACGCTCCGTACACGAGCGCGGCGAGGACCTGCAGAACCCACAGCAGGATGTTCATCGTGAGCCTCTCTCCGGTTTCGGCGTCGGCGCGCACAGGGCGGTTTCTCCCCGCGCGATCCACGTTCGGGGCCGGGTGTCCTGCTTCGTGGACCGGCGCGTGACCTGAAACCGACCCTTCATGACCGGCCAGCGCGGGCGAGTCTCATTGACCCTTGGGTGGCTGCCACAATTCGACCTTGTTTCCCTCGGGATCGATGACCCAGGCGAACTTGCCGTACTCCGAATCATCGATCTTGTCGAGGACGTTGCAGCCTTCCGCCTTGAGCGCTTTGACCAGCGCATGGACGTCCTCGACGCGGTAATTGACCATGAACGAGGCCTTGCTCGGGGCGAACTGCTTGCTTTCCTCGGGAGCAATCAACCAGGCGGTGGTTCCGCCGGAGGGCTTGCCTTCCGAGTCGACCCAATCGAACGCGGCACCGCCCCAAGGCTGGACATCGATGCCGAGGTGCGTCTTGTACCAGGCCTGCAGCGCGGGTGCGTCCTTCGCCTTGAAGAAAACGCCGCCGATGCCAGTGACTCGCTTCATGTGAACCTCCGCTGTGTCGTGTTTGGGTGGTGGCGTTTCTCCTGCGGGCTGATGTGCGTTCACCGACCCAATCGGGTTCTGAACGTGCTGATCGAACAGGAGTGTGTTGCCGTCGGGGTCGGCGATCATGAAGCTCGCCGGACCTGTTGTCGACTCGTCGGCCGCGGTCGAGATCTTGATCCCGCGAGCCTTCAATGTGCGCTGCAACTCGCGCACGTCCTGGAAGTCCTTCAAGGTCTCCATGTCCTTCGTCCAGCCCGGATTGAAGGTCATGACGTTGTGCTCGAACATCCCCTGGAACAGCCCGATCGTCGTGGTCCCGTTCTGGAGGACGATCCAATGCTGTTCGAGCTTGCCTGCGACCTCCTTGAAGTCGAGCTTCTCGTAGAACGCCTTGGAGGCCTTGATGTCCTTGACGGTGAGGCTGACTGAGAAGTTTCCAAGCTCCATGGTCTTTTCCTGCTTCGCTTGCGTGGATCGAGCGGCGGTCGCCCCGACGACGGCGATCAGGGTCAAGGCGCCGGCGAGGGTGAGCGTCAGTGCTTTCATGCGGTGTCTCCTTCAGGTGCGTGGCCGCCTCATGGGGCGGAGCCTCGAATTCGCCTGGGTACTACCATGCCCGAGAACCGCGAGGGAGACTTGCCATATCTTGCGAACTGAACGGGAAACCGAGGGCGACGTCTCCGTGGACTACGTCGAGCGCGTCAACCGCGCGATCGACCACATCGTGCGCAACCTCGGTCGGCCCTTGAGGCTGGAGGTGGTTTCCGAGGCGGCCGGGTTCTCCCCTTTCCATTTCCACCGCGTCTTCAAGGCCCTCGTGGGAGAGACGCTGAACCAGTTCGTGAAGCGGCAGCGGCTCGAGCGGGCGCTGTACCTGATGTCCCACGCGCCTCGGCGCTCGTTGACGGACGTGGCCTTGGACTGCGGCTTTTCCTCCTCCTCCGACTTCTCGCGCAGCTTCAAGCAGCGCTACGGGGCCGCGCCGAGCGCGTTCGACCTCGACGCCTTTCGCATCTCGAGGCGCGAGGAATTCGAGCGCTTCATGTCGAGTCAGAGTGGAGGACCTCGTTTCACGAGCCTGCCGCCGGGCCTGAACCCGGACGGCTTCGAGGTGCGTCTTCGCGACCTGCCCGCGCGCACGGTGGCCTACATCCGCGTGCTCGATCCCTACAGCGTGGGGGTGGCGCAAGCCGCCTGCGAGCGTCTACTCGCCTGGGCGATCGAGCGCGGACTCGCGGACGGACAGTGGCTCGGCTACATGTGGGAGGAGCCGGAGATCGTCGCGCTCGAAGACTGTCGGTACGACGTCGCCCTCGTGGTCGACGACGTCGAGCCCGCGGGCGAGATCGGTCGCTTCGATTTTCCGCCGATGCGCGTGGCCGAAGTCGTCGTGAGCGGCGGCATCGAACTCGAGATGCGCGCGATCGACTGGCTGTACAAGACCTGGCTGCCCCGGAGCGGCTTCGTCCCCGACGATCAACCGGCTTTCGAGGCCTGGATCGGACGTCCGTTCGCACACGGCCTCACGCACCTCGAGATCGCCTGCCAATTGCCGGTCAGGATTGCCTGAACCGCGGGTTCCCGTCCCTGCCGCCTGACGGAGCTCAGTTGAAGTCGTACACGTACGACAAGCGCAGCTTGTTCAGTATCGCGTACGGCAGCTTCGCGAGCAGCTTCAAGTCGTCGTCGCCCTTGTCCTGGAATCCGCGCACGACCGGGTTGCGCATGATGAAGAAGCGGCGCGAGGTGCGGTCCTCGGCTTCGTACGAACCCGGGCGGACTTCTCCGCCGAGCTCGACGTTCAGCGCGCCCGTGTAGAAGACGCGCACGCGGTGCAGGGACTGGTTCTTGGCCAGGTCGCGCTGGCCGGGATCGCCGCCGGAGTCCAGGAACTCGTGGGCGAGCAGGATCTCGTCGACGTTCACGTGCAGGAGCGGCGTGTTGATGCGCTCGCACGAGTTCAGGTCGATCAACGTCGCGTCGCGCACCTTCAGGAAGTAGCGACGCGTCTCGTCGAGCACCTGCGAGAGGCGGGTGTACTTGTTCTCGATGTTGCCCTTGATCAGGAACGAGTCCGTCAGGAGCAGATCGGAGACAATCGTCAGCATCGCGGATCCTTGGGTCATGCTTCGTCGAGGAGAGGGCGCACGGCCCCCGCGAGATAGAAGGAGCCGATCACCAGGATCCACCCGTCGTTCCGCGCGAGCCGGAGCGCCTTGTCGAGGGCGATGCGTGGTTCCGCCGCTGTTTCGGCTGCGAATCCCGCGCGTTGCGCTTCCTCGACCAAGGTGTCCACTGCCCGCAACGGCCCGTGGGCCACCGTGGTGCAGACGAGCCTATCGGCATGGCCGTGGAGGGCCTTGAGGATCGCGGGAGCATCCTTGTCGCGTCCGAGCGCGAGGATCACGACGGGAGCTCCTCGCAGGTCCCGTACGTGGGAAAGTTCTTCCAGGACGAGCGTGACGCTCGACGCCACGTGAGCGCCGTCGATCACGACGGGAATGTGGCCAGCGCGACGGATCTCGAGCCGGCCCGGCAAGCGAGCGCGCTCCGACACTCCCTCATCGAGTGCGGCGTGGTCGAGGACGCGGCCGCCGCATGTCTTCACGCCGCGACGCCCGAGTTCGTCGAGAACGAGTCGCGCGACGTCGGCGTTGCGCTCGTGCATCGTCCCGGACACGTGGGTCGGCCGCAGGATCGGAACGTCGAGCGAATACGCGATGCCTTCGAGTACCGAACCCGGATCGTCGGCGGTGCCACGTCGCGGATCCGGCCACAACGTCGTCACGAGGGTCGAACCCCGCTTCACGATTCCCCCCTTCTCACGGGCGATTTCCGCTCGCGTGCGACCGAGGACGTTCACGTGCTCCAGGTCGACGTTGGTGACGACGCACACTTCGCCGAACACGGCGTTCGTCGAGTCCAGGCGCCCGCCGATCCCGCATTCCACGACGACCCACTCGCACCCCGCTTCTGCGAACACGACGAACGCGGCCGCGGTGATGAGGTCGAACCACGTGGCCTCGTCGCCGGCCGTGTCCTCGCGCGCGGCGGCGGAACGGGCTTCGAAAGCGCGTTCGAGCGCGCCAGCGAGCATCGCGTCGCCGACGGGCACACCGTCGATGCGTACGCGTTCGTTGACGCGCTCGACGTGAGGCGACGTGTACAGGCCCGTTTTGATCCCGGCGGAAACGAGCGCTTCGGCCACGAGAGCGCACGTCGTGCCCTTGCCCTTCGTCCCCGTGACGTGGACTGCGCGGAATCGCTGATGCGGATCGCCCAGCCTGCGCAGCAAGTCGACCACCGGGTCGATCCCGACGCGCATCCCGCCGCGGTCGCGTCGCTCCCAATTCACGAGCGCGTCGAGTCGCTCGAGTACGGCGGTGAGGCGCGCGTCGGTCATCTGGGTTCGGAGTGGAGCGTCCCCGTGAGCGTCGTGACGGCCTGCCCGCCGATCTTCACGCGCGGGCCGGCGGCCTCGAGCCAGAGGACCCCGCCGCGAGACGACGCCTGATAAGCCGTCAGTTCCTTGCGCCCGAGCCTCGCCGACCAGTACGGGGCGAGAGCGCAGTGGGCCGATCCTGTCACGGGATCCTCGTCGATGCCGACCGCCGGCGCGAAGAAGCGCGACACGATGTCGAAACGCGGATCGTCCGAACGGCTCGTGACGATGACTCCACGCGCATCGACGCGCTTCAAGCGGCCGAAATCCGGAGCGCACGAGCGTACTTGCGCCTCCGAGTCGACCTCGACGAGCCAGTCGAACACGTTGCGGCCCACGAACGCGGCGCGCACGTCGAGCGCTTCCATCAATCCAGGCGGCGGTGCATGCTCGGCGACGAGCTTCGCGGGGAAGTCGAGCACGATGCGGCCGTCGGTGAGGCGCGCGCCGAGGACACCGCTCGCCGTTTGAAAACTCAAGGGCGCGTTCCGCGGAGCCGCGCCGGACTCCCAGAGGACGTGCGCCGACGCCAGGGTCGCGTGACCGCACAACGCGACCTCGACCGCCGGCGTGAACCACCTCAAGCGCCACCCGCCCGCGGCCGGGTGCAGGAACGCCGTCTCGGACAGATTCATCTCGTTCGCGACGGCCTGCATCCAGGACTCCGACGCCGGCCCATCGAGCACGCACACGGCCGCCGGATTGCCGCGAAAGGGCTCATCGGTGAAGGCATCGACTTGGACGATCGGCGTGGGCATGGTTGGCGTCGGTGGAACTTCGTTCCATGAGAGTACCCATTGGAAAGACCTTCGATCGGTCGAACTTCGGACTCGGCTGCGCCCCCTGGCGCGGATCCTCCGATACTCGAACGAGCGGATCCCCCACGCAATTGCACCCATGACCGAATTGCTCCACCGCATCAAGGTCTTCGTCTTCCAGCAGCGAGGCCCCGAACCCGCCTACCTGTTGCTGCGCCCCGCGCAGGGCATGGAGAGCTTCTGGGGCCCGATTCAGGGCAGCATCGGCTTCGGAGAGAAGCTCGAGTCGGCGATACGGCGCGAGGTGCTCGACGACACGGGCATCCTGCAACCGCTCGACGTGATCGACCTGCAGATGCCGGCGCGCTGGCAACTCGGCATCGAGGACGTGATCGAGTGGACATACGGCTTCAAGACGATGCCCGGCACGAAGAACCTGCGGCTGGACCCGCGCTTCGCGGAGTTCCGTTGGGCGCAGTTCAGCCAGGCGTATCCATCGCTCGAACTCGAGACGGATCGCGCTGCGATCATGCGCCTGCACACGCTCCTGCGCGCGGCGTGAGCGATCAGCCGGGCAGGAACTCGAGCGTCGGGTAGCGCGCGCCGAGCACTTCGGCGTGGTCGGAACCGAACCAGCGATCGATCACCGTGCCGTAGACCGAACGGAAGTCGGTCGTGAACTTCAGGTCGCCGGCGTCGAGGTCGGTGAGGCTCGGGTGCTTGCCGTGGAGGCCGCCCTTGACCTTGTTGCCGAGCACGAGCATCGGCGCCGCGACGCCGTGGTCGGTGCCGTTCGAGCCGTTTTCCTTCACGCGGCGGCCGAACTCCGAGAACACCAGCACGACGACGTCGTCGCCCGCGCTCTTCGACTTCATGTCGTCGAGGAACGCCGCGAGCGCTCCGTCCAGGCGTTTCATCAAGGCGTCGTGCGTCGCACGCTGATTCTGGTGGGTATCGAAACCACTGAGTTCGACGGAGACGACACGCGAGCCGAGGCGCGCGTCGACGAGTGCCGCCGCGATGCGCAGCGCTTCTCCGAGATCGTCGTCGGGATACTTGACGCCCGTCGTGTATCCACCCACGGCGAGACGCACCTGCCGCGAGGATTCGTTCGCCTCCTCGAGCACGCCGCGCAGTCTCCGCAACATCGCGTCCTGTCCTGTCTCCTTGCGCGCCGTCTCGAGCCTCTTCTTGTCCTCTTCGGCCGCATGGCGGTAGGCGACGAGGTCGTCGCTCTCCGCTCCGGCCCAGCGGTAGGTAGACGGCGTCTGGAAGGTGAGCGGCGGATGCTTCAGCGAGAACACCGAGTAGGGAGCCGTGGTCCCGAGGTGCACGACGAGTTCGGGCGTCGTCTCCTTCGGCCAGGCGTGGTCACACAGTTTGCCGACCCAGCCATCGCCCGAGTTGCGTCCGCGCGCGTCGGCGGTGTGCCATACCTCGTAACTCTGGAAGTGCGAGCGGATCGGATTCGGATAGCCGCAGCCTTCGACGATCGCGAGGCGGCCTTCCTCGTGGATCGCGCGCAGCCCCTTCAAGTTCGGATGCAAGCCGCGGTAGTCGTCGAGCTTCAGCACCTCGCTCTTGCCGACGCGAATCGACGATCGAGCGGCCGCGTAGGCATCGTCGGCGTACGGCACGACCATGCTGAGCGCGTCGTTGCCGCCGGTGAGTTGGAGGAGTACGAGCGTGCGCGTGCCCCCCTTCCTCTCGTCTTCACCGAGCGGACCGCGGAGTCGCACCCGGGCATTCGCGCGCGAGCCGAGCACGATCCAGCCGCCGAGCGCTCCCGCGCCGAGGAGGAGTGAGCGACGATCGACCGATCCGTGTTCGTGTTTCATCGCAGGCTCACATCAGTTGTGCTTCGGGCAGGCTCAAGATCAGGTGTGCGAAACGGCGCAGCACGCGTTCAGCGGCGGGACCGGATTCGAGCAGGTGTCCTTCGCGGATCGACAACTGCACGCGCTCGCCCGTCAGGAACGCGAGCATCTTGGCACGCGTGTCCTCCGGCGTGCGAATCGCGAGCAGTTCGTCGAGCATGCGGTCGACGATCTCGGCGTCGCTGGCCGCTCCCAGCCTTTGCAGCCGCACCGTGAAGTTCAGTGTCGGCGCCCAGCCGGAATCCTGCGTGCGACGCAGGGCTTCGTACGCGAAACCGCCCTTCTTGCCGTTCTTCAGGCGCTTCGCCATCTCGTCCATCTGCTCGCGCGACATGGCCGGCTCGCTCCCCTGCATCGTGCCGTCCGCAGACGGAGCCTCGGCTCCTTTCGCGAGCAGGTCCGCCTGGCTCAAGACGTCGTCCATGCGCACGATCCCGAGCATGAGCCCGGCCAGGTTGCCGCGCTGCATCAACGAGCTCGTCGAGATCCACGTCGGCCCTTCGTCCCAGCCCTTCACGTTCGGAGGCGCGAGCAGACGCTGACCGAGCAGCGCCGCGCCCGAACCGAGCATCACGGGCGGCGCTTCGATGCCGAGGCGCCGCGTGACGCCCACCATGAAGTCGACCGGGCCTTGCACGCGCGCCCCGACCACCTCGTCGCGGTAGAACGCCGGATCGAGGAACAGCTTGCGCAGGAACGGCTCGATGCGGAAATCGTTTTGGCGCAGCACGGCCGCGTATTCGGAGAGCCGCGCGGGGTCGGGCTCGACGCCCTCCAGGTAGGCGATGATCTTCCGCGCGACATAGCGTGGGCACGCGTCCTGCTGCAGGAGGATCTTCACGAGATCGTCCCCGTCGAACTTCCCCTTGACGCCGAGAATCGTCTTCTCGCCGTCGTCGTGCTGCTTGGGCCTGTATTCGTAACCGCCCTCGCGCGTCGTGCCGCGACCGGTGAGCGCGCGCGCCGCTTCCTTGACGTCGGCTTCCGTGTAGTTGCCGATGCCGAGCGAGAACAACTCCATCAACTCGCGTGCGAGGTTCTCGTTCGGGTTGCCTTTCCGATTCGAATTGTTGTTCAGGAAGATGAGCATCGCCGGATCCTTGGCGATGCCATTCAGGAGATCCGCGTAGCTGCCGAGCGCGTTCTCGCGGAGGAACTGGCTCTGCCGGATCATCGGATAGCTGCGCCGCACCTGTTCGACCGAACTCGTGAGCAGGCCGTGCCAGAACAGCGTCATGCGATCGCGCAGTGGGTCGTCGCCCTTCACCATGCGGTCGATCCACCAGCCGATGTATTCGAGCTGCTGCCGGCGATCGTGGTCGGCGACGTCACGCTTGACGCGCTGCTGATCCTCCACCGACAGTTCCTTGAGCGCGCGCGGGAGCGGCTCCTCGATCGGCTCGACGAACGGAGGCTCGAGTTCGGCTTGCGGGCTCAGCAGGCGATCGATCGTCGCTTCCTGCCCGAGCGAGACGGCAGCCTCGACTTCGCTTGGCCGCGCCCCGAATGCCGCGCGATTCAAGAGGTGCTCGGCGTTGCGCGCATTCCATTCGACGGCGGTCTGCGCTGCCGGCTGTATCCGAACCTCGTCTCCGATCGGCGACCAGGCGGCCAGCGATGCGAGGAATGCGAGAGCGATGGGGTTCGGCATGGGAGTCTCCGTTCGCGCCTTCGGGCCACTACAGCCTCCGCCACCGAGGCGGTTTCGTCCAGTCCGGGCGCTTTCGCCTGCCCGACGGTAGAATGCTCGCCGTTCGAATCCACCGACGGAACCACTCATCACCATGAAAACTCTCGCACCGCTCAGCGCGTTCGCCCTCGCCCTCTTCTGCGCCTGCCAGTCGAACCCGACCATTCCGAAGGGTCAGCGCATCGGCCAGGACATCCAGGCTCAACCCTCGGTTCGCTTCTCGGTCGTCGACGCGACGCCGAAGAACTTCTTCAACAAGACCGTGCTCGTCGAAGCCAAGGTGAAGGCTGTCTGCGCGAAGGCCGGCTGCTGGATGCAAGTCGAGGACGAAGGCCGCACGGCGATGGTGCGTTGGGAAACCGGCTGCGGCGGTCAATACAAGTTCCCGATGGAAGCCGTCGGCAAGCGCGTGCTCATCCAAGGTTCCTTCTATCCGAAGTCGATCACCGAAGCCGACGCGAAGCACATCGAAGAGGAAGCCGGCACGAAGGTGGCCATTCCGCGCGAAGGCTACGAGTTCAACGCCTCGTCCGTGCTGATCCTCGATTCCTGAGGAGGTCGGCGCGACGGACGCTTCGCGTCGCCCAGCAACGGTTCAGCGGGTCGTCCGTCCGGGTCCAGCGCGAAGGAATCCCTGCACGGGTCCCCACGCAGCCAGGGCGCGAGCGGCCGTCTCGTGCCCGATGCCGTTCCAGTGCGTGTCGGCGGGAAACCAAGGTATCCGTCCCGCCGTCATGCTCTCGCTCAATGCTGGAGCGAGATCGAGGTAGTCCACCCCCTTCGCTGCGGCCCAGGCGGCCAGACTTGCCGGCAATGGGCCGATGTTCGACTCGACGTCCGACAGATCGGAGTCGGCCGGGAAAGTGCACGCCGGCCCGAGCACGCGCATCTTGGATGGGATCGACACCACGCAATACCGTCCGCCCTGCTGCTCGACCCGCTGCTTGAGATCGAGCAGGGTGCCGGTGATCTCCGCGCACTGGTCCTCGACGCCGAAGAAGGACGAGCGCAGCCACCTGAACAGGAACGGTCGACCGTTGATGAGGCCGTAGTTGCCGCTCCTTCGGCCGACGAGTCGCTGGCTCGCCCGTTGCAACTCGAGCATGAGCGCGAACGTCAGGCTGCGTTCGGCGACAGATGGCTTGGGTTCGGCGTCCCTGGATCCGCCAAGAGTCGATCGCTTGGAGTCCAGCAGGTCGTTCCCTTCGAACACGAAGTGCACGACCAGCCGACCGTCCAGCGGGAGTTTCGAACGGAGCAGCAGCTCTCGTTCCTCTTGCGGAGAGAGACCGCTCAACGCGACGTTCATCACGGTGACGTGAGCATCTTGCTCCAGGCGCGCGCTCAACAGTTCGTCACCGGGCACGAGACCTCCGACGATGAACGAATCGCCCAGGAGGTAGACGTCCGCCGAATCGCGGTCGACCGCGTTGCGAAACCCGAATTGATCGGCGCGAAAGCGATAGGGAATACGCTCGAACTCGATGCCGCTCAGGAACGCGATGTCCTGCGCCGCCAGACCCTCACCTTCGGCATGTGGCACCGCCGACTTGCCCAGGGTCAGCGCCGGACCACCCGCGAGCGCGGCCTTCCAATCGATGCCGGCGGCGTAACCGACCGCCTCGAGAGCGACGAGGGTCACGGCCATCACCGCGCTGCTGACGACGAGGCCCTTGGCCACGCGTTTCGAGGAGCGATGGACGGCGACGATCACCGCCACCCACACGAGGGCGATCGCGAGGACGAACGATCGCGTGCGCCAGAGACCGAAGAAGAGCCCACCCTGGGCGTGCGCATCGTTCCCCCAAAGCGACAGGCTCAAGACGAGGATGGCGAGAACCGCCGCGGCCATCGCGATCGGACCGTGCCGGGTGCGCGTGCGGCGCGGAGCGCCCTGGTCCTTGGATGCCGATGCGGTCAACGGATTGGCTCAGCGGAGAACAGGATGCGCGAAGCCGGCTTTCGACGGAAGCCCGGGCTCTCACGATCGACCGTGTCGAGTCGCGATCGCGGATCGAGGGGTCTCGAACGGCCATTCCACATGCGCGCGCGAGCGTTGGGTCGAAATCCTGGAAGGTACGCGGGCCGGCCCCCACACTCTTCAGCCGATGTCCGCAGCACCCCGACGAGAAGCCCCGGCCATCCATGGAGGCGAACGCGCCGCACCGCGCGACCTGCGGGCGTTCCTGGACGTGTTGCGGCGATCGGATCGTGTGGTCGAAGTCGAGGCGAGCGTCGACGCGGAGCTCGAGGTCGCGGAAATCCATCGGCGCGTGATCGCGGCGAACGGGCCGGCGCTCGTGTTCCGGAACGTGAAGGGCGCCCGGTTTCCGCTCGTCACCAACCTGTTCGGCACCGCTCTTCGCGTCGAGCTCGCCTTCGGGAGTCGACCGGGCGCGCTCATCGCGCAGGCTGCGAAACTGCCTGAGGAACTGGTCCCGCCGACGCTCGGCAAGCTGTGGTCGAAGCGCTCGCTCTTCTGGTCACTCGCCAAGGTCGGCATGAAACGCGGCGGCAGCGGAGCGGTTTCCGAGGTCGTTCAGGCCTCGCCGCGAATGAGCGATCTG
This sequence comes from Planctomycetota bacterium, assembly GCA_044228955.1. Taxonomy (GTDB): domain Bacteria; phylum Planctomycetota; class UBA1135; order UBA1135; genus JAEUIA01. Next base: position 17,269 of record JBGATY010000023.1, read on the forward strand.
CCCGCGCTCAAGACGTGGCCGCGCGACGGCGGACGGTTCGTCACGCTGCCCCTCGTCTACACGCAACATCCCGTGACGCACGGCCCGAACCTGGGCATGTACCGCATCCAGATCTTCGACGACGCGACGTGCGGCGTGCACATGCAGATCGGCAAGGGAGGCGGGTTCCACTTCGCGGAGGCCGAGGCGCGCGGTCAGAATCTGCCGGTCAACCTGCTCATCGGCGGCCCGCCGGCGTTGATCCTCGGCGCGATCGCGCCGCTGCCCGAGAACGTGCCGGAACTGCTGCTCACGAGCCTGATGCTCGGCGAGCGCGTGCGCCTCGCGAGGAACCCGCACGGACCGCTGCCGCTCGTCGCCGACGCGGAGTTCGCGCTCGTCGGAGAAATCCAGGCGAAAGCGCGGCGCCCGGAGGGCCCGTTCGGCGACCACTACGGGTACTACTCGGAAACCCACGACTATCCGTTCATGCGCGTCAAGGCGCTCATGCACCGTCGCGACGCGATCTATCCCGCGACGGTCGTCGGCAAGCCGCGGCAAGAGGACTTCTACCTCGGCGATTACCTGCAGGAACTGCTTTCGCCGCTGTTCCCCGTCGTCATGCCGGCCGTGCGCGACTTGTGGAGCTACGGCGAGACGGGCTACCACTCGCTCTCGGCCGCGGTCGTGCGCGAACGCTACAAGCGCGAGGCGATGTCGAGCGCGTTCCGCATCCTCGGTGAGGGGCAATTGTCCCTGACGAAGTTCCTGCTGCTCACGAACCAGAGCGTGAACCTGCGCGATTTCCGCGCGACGCTCGAGCACATCCTGGCGCGCGCCGATTTCCGCACCGACTTGTTCGTTTTCGCGAACCTGTCGATGGACTCGCTCGACTACGCCGGCCCGCGCGTGAACGAAGGCGGCAAGGGCGTGCTGCTAGGCGTCGGCGATCCGATCCGCGCCTTGAAGCACGAGTTCAGCGGGACTCCCGGTCTCGGCGTGCGCAAGGTGCGTGTCTTCTCGAAGGGTTGCCTCGTGGTCGAGTGCGCAGGTTTCGGCGACGACCGGGACGCGGCGCAACGCATCGCTCGCGATCCGGCGTTCGCGGACTGGCCGTTGCTCGTGCTCAGCGACGACGCGGACAGGCACGTGAAGAGTCCGATGAATTTCCTCTGGACGACGTTCACGCGCTTCAACCCGGCGAGCGACATCCACGCCGCGAAGCTCGAGCTCGTGGCCAACCACCCGAGCTTCACGCCCCCGATCGTCGTCGACGCTCGCATGAAGCCCTGGTACCCGGAGGAGCTCTTCTGCGACGAAGCGACTTCGAAGCTCGTGACCCGGCGCTGGAAGGAGTACTTCCCAGGCGGCCTGGAGATGGGCGATTCCGATCGGGGTCACCTGGACTGATTTCGCACGCCCTCGTCACGAACCCGCGCTCGGACCGTAGTGGTGAGCCGTCCCCATCGGAGTCCTCATGAAAACCGTGCTGATCGTCTGCTGCGTCCTCCCGTTCCTGATGTCGTCCCGGTGCGGCGCCGTCACGGAGCAGGTCGACGAACCGAAACTCGTTCAAGTCGCCGGCTTCGACCAGGAGCACAAGTCCTGGAGCGCAGTCCTCGGCCGCCACGTGCGCGAGGACACGTTCGACTACAAGGCCTTGAAGAAGGATCGCGCGCAACTGGACGCTTATTTGTCGACGCTCGAGTCCGTCAAGGCCGATGACTTCGCACGCTGGAACAAGAGCCGGCGCTTCGCGTTCTGGATCAACGCCTACAACGCCTACACGGCGAAGCGCGTGATCGACGGCTACCCGGTCGCGAGCATCAAGGATCTCGGCGACGAGAAGGTTTCGGTCTGGGATCGCGAGTTCGTTCCGCTCGGCGCCCTCGCGCCCGATCTGAAGCAGGCGCAGCTCACGCTCAACGACATCGAGAACAAGATCCTGCGTCCGGTCTTCAAGGACGCGCGCGTCCACGCCGCGATCAACTGCGCATCGGAGGGCTGTCCACCCATCCAGGCCGAGGCGTTCGTCGGCGACAAGCTGGACGCGCAGCTCGACACCGCCGTGCGCAACTGGCTGGCCGACAAGAAGCGCAATCGTTTCGACGCGAAGAAGAACACGATCGAGGTCAGCCAGGTCTTCGACTGGTTCAAGGACGACTTCATCCGCGACGCGAAGAGCGTGCAGGCTTGGATCGCGAAGTACGCCCCGGCCGAAGAAACGTGGGTCGCCGACGCGCAGAAACTCGAAGTGAAGTTCCTCGAGTACTCCTGGAAACTGAACGAGCGCCGCTGACGCGTACGTGTCTGGCCGGCCGATCAGGAGTTGCGGAAATCGTAGAACGCGGCGTGGGCGAGCTTCGGGGCGGCGTCACGCCGGATCTGGAGCGTGCGAATGGCCCACAAGTCGCGAAAGATGCGGTATTTCAAGGCCGTCGTGTCGAGGTAGTCGACGCCGGCGCTGCCGCCCGTGCCGGTCCGCCGTCCGATCACGCGTTCGACCATGCGCGCGTGGCGCTGACGGAAGATCACGAAGAACTGCTCGAACTCGACGAGGCCGTCGAGCACTTCGCGGGGCCAGGCGAGCAGAGGCAGTTCGCGGTACGTCTCGATGAAGAGCATCGCGGCGCGAATGTGGCGGCGGCGAGCTCCGCCCTCCGCTTCACTCGGTTCGAAATACTTGCGCACGGACGTCTTCTCGGCCTCGTAGCGTGCCTTCAACGCGGCGCGGTCGGTGTCGCTGTCGGCGATCGCCATCGCGTGCTCGCAACCGGAATCGATCTCGCGCGCGTGAGCGGCCAGGAACGATTCGATGAACCGGGTCAGCCGAGTCGCGGCGTCCTTCGCCTTCGGGTCGCAACCGTCGATCGGCGTTCGCGAGAGCCACGATTCGATCGCGTCCTTCAGGTTCGGCTTGTCGCTGAGTTCGCGCTTCACGCGATCGTAGGCTGGTGAAGCCCCTCCGCCGGCCGCCTTCAGGGCCGCGAGATAGCCGGCGTCCTTCCCCGACGGCCCCATCGGAATGCGATCGCTCTCCTCCAGGCCGATCAGGATCTCGAGCTGGCGCAGTTGCGCACTCTGGAATCCGCTCGCGGGGATGAGCTTCTCTCGAAACGCGAGGAATTCGCGGGTCGTCATCGTTTCCATCACTTCCCAGTGCTGGTTCGCGACGCGCAGGACGGATGTCACCCGCTTCAGGCTGCGCACGACGCCCGACAACTGCTGCTCGGCCACGCGCTCGGCCGTGAACAGGTCGCGCGCGGTCCGCACCTCGCGCAGGATCAGCTTGAACCACAGCTCGAACACCTGGTGGACCGTGATGAACAGGACTTCCTCGTTCGCGAGCTTCGACTCGTCGCGATCGAGCCCGCCCTGCAGCGCGAGCAAGTCCTCGACGCGGATGTAGTCCCAGTAGGTGGCGGGCTTGTGCTTTTTCATGGGTATGCGAGCATAGATTCGCGGGTACTTCGAGGACAGCGCGGGGGGCGGTCGATCGCTACAATCCCCGCCCCATGACGCCGACCGCGACCGCCCCCACCGTCCAGCTCACGGAAGTCGAAGATTTGCTCGCGACGCCCCTGCTCGAGCTCGTCTTCCGCGCCGCGACCGTGCACCGCGCGCACCACGATCCGCGGTATGTGCAGTGCTCCCAGCTCTTGTCGGTCAAGACCGGCGGATGCCCGGAGGATTGCGGCTACTGCTCGCAGAGCGCGCACTCGAAGACGCCGGTCAAGCGCGAGTCGTTGCTGTCGGTGGACGCCGTGTTGTGCGAGGCCCGCGAAGCGAAGGCCGCGGGGGCCGACCGTTTCTGCATGGGTGCCGCCTGGCGCGAAGTGCGCGACGGAGCCGAGTTCGACCGCGTCGTGGAGATGGTGAAAGGCGTGAAGTCGCTCGGCATGGAGGCGTGCGTCACGCTCGGCATGCTCGCGCCGCACCAGGCCGCCAAGCTGAAGTCCGCGGGTCTGGACTACTACAACCACAACCTCGACACGGGCCGCAGCCACTGGGACAGGATCGTCACGACGCACACGCTCGACGATCGCCTCGCGACACTCGCGGCCGTGCGCGACGCGGGCATCCACGTGTGTTCGGGAGGCATCCTGGGCATGGGCGAGGACCGCCGGGCGCGCGCCGAACTGCTGCATCAACTCGCGACGCTGGACCCGCAGCCCGAGAGCGTGCCGATCAACGCGCTCGTCGCGATCGAGGGCACGCCGCTCGAGTCGGAGAAGCGCATCGACTGGACCGAGATGGTGCGCACGATCGCCGCGGCGCGCATCCTCATCCCCGCGGCCGTGATTCGCCTGAGCGCGGGCCGCAGCGACATGAGCGACGAAGCGCAGGCCTTCTGCTTCATGGCCGGCGCAAATTCGATCTTCTTCGGCGACAAGCTCCTCACCACCCCGAATCCCGAGCCCGCGCGCGACGCGAAACTCCTGGCAAAGCTCGGCCTCACCGCCGTCGCGTCGCGCCAGTAGCGTGAGCGCGGAACTCGACGCCGTCCTGCGGGCCGAGATGGCGCGCTGGGAGAGTCGCGGACTGCGACGCACGCTCGAGTCCAAGTCCTCCGCCCCGGTCGCGCGCGAGTACGACTTCACGAGCAACGACTACCTCTCGCTCGCGAACGATCCGCGCGTCGTCGACGCAGCACGCGAGGCGATCGGGCGGTTCGGTGTCGGCGGGCGGGCAGCACGACTTCTCGGCGGCGGAAGCGAGCTCGACGCAGAAGCCGAAGCCGCCTGCGCGGCTTGGCTCGCCGCGGAGTCCGCCCTGCTGTTCCCGAGCGGCTATCAGGCGAATTGCGGGCTGTTGTCGGCGCTCTCCTCGAACGGCACGGCGGTCTTTTCGGACCGTCTGAACCACGCTTCGATCATCGACGCGGCGCGGCTGGCACGCGCTCGCGTGCACGTGTACGAGCACTTCGACCTCGCGCACCTGGATGCCCTGCTCACGGCGGAACGCTCGGCGACGCGCCGCATCGTTGTCACCGAGAGTGTGTTCAGCATGGACGGCGATCTGGCTCCGCTCGCCGAGATCCATGCCTTGTGCGAGCGTCACGACGCTCATCTCGTCGTCGACGAAGCGCACGCCGTCGGCCTGATCGGACGCAGCCGGGCGGGCGCCTGCTCCGCGATCGGAGCAAGCTTGCCGAGGCTCGCGGCGCGCGTCGTGACCGGCGGCAAGGCCCTGGGCGTGACGGGCGCCTTCGTCGTCGGTTCGCGCGTCCTGCGCGACCATCTCTCCAATCACGCGCGTGCGTTCGTCTTCACCACCGGACTCTCGCCCGCGGTCAGCGGCGCTCTCGTGAAGGCGATCGAGATCGCGCGCGCCGAGGAAGCGCCGGCGATGCGCGCGCTCGAGTCCGCTCGGCGCGTCGCGAGCGATCTCGAGCTCCCCACCCCCGCGGCCGCGATCGTGCCGTTCGTGGTCAAGGAGAGCGCCGCGGCCACGCAACTCGCGGCGCAACTCGCACGCGAGGGATTCGACGTGCGCGCCGTCCGCCCGCCGACCGTGCCGGATGGATCTGCACGTCTGCGCATCGCCTTCCACGCGCACAATTCGGGCGCTTCCGTCGCGAAACTCTCGACGCGTCTCGCGCGAGAACCGCGATCGGTGGTCAAGAATGCTCCGCGCGCGAGATCCTCGCGCACCCTGTTCGTCCTCGGCACCGACACCGACGTCGGGAAGACCGTCGTGAGCGCGCTGCTCGCTCGCGCAGCGGCCCGCGTCGGGCCGGTCACGTACTGGAAGCCGGTGCAAACCGGCAGCGCGAGCGACACGGACGAAGTGGCGCGCCTCGCCGGCGCCGCGGTCGCGTGCGCCAGGCCGCGCCACGAGTTCGCGCTGCCCGCGTCGCCGCACACCGCCGCCCGAGCGGAGGGCAAACACGTCGACGTGGAAGCTCTGCGCGCCTCGTTCGAAGCGTTGCGCGCCGAATGCCCCGGTGCCCTCGTCGTCGAATTCGCCGGCGGATTGCTGGTGCCCTACGACGACGCGACGACACAGGCGGACCTCCTCTGTGGTTTGGGAGGCGAGGTGGTCCTGGTCGCGCGTTCCGGTCTGGGGACGCTGAATCACACGCTGCTCACGCTCGAGGCTCTGCAGACGCGTGGAATGCGGGCCAGGGCGCTGTTCCTGGTCGGTGAGCGTCACGCGGCGAATGCCGCGACCCTGCGGGCGCGCACCGGCTTGCCGCTGTACGAGCTCGAGCGGTTCGCACGGCTGGATGGCGCCGCGCTGGAATCCTGGATCGGCCGCAACGACCTCGGAGTGCTCCTCCGATGAGCGACCTCGATCGACGTGATCGCGCCGTCGTCTGGCATCCGTACACGCAGCACGGGCTCGAGGACGCGCCGCTCGGTGTGCGCTCCGCTCGCGGTGCGACGCTCACGCTCGAGGACGGCCGCGAGATCCTCGACGCGATCTCGTCGTGGTGGACGTCGTTGCACGGTCACGGCCGCCCCGAACTGGTCGCGGCACTGCGCGCGCAAGCCGAGACGCTCGACCACGTGCTCTTCGCAGGAGCGACGCACGAGCCGGCCGTCGCGCTGGCCGAGAAGCTCGTGTCGCTCGCGCCGCGAGGCCTGACACGCGTGTTCTTCTCCGACGACGGGTCCACGGCGGTCGAAGTCGCGCTCAAGATCGCTCTGCAAGCGCACGCGCAGCAGGGCCGACCGGAACGCCGGGTCTTCGTCGCGTTCGAGAACGGCTATCACGGCGACACCTTTGGGGCGATGGCGGTGGGCGATCCGGATCCGTTTTTCCGCGCATTCGAGAAGCTGCTCTTCAGAGTCGAGCGCTGCGCCGTCGATGCGCACGCTCTCGAGAGCACGCTCCAGCGACTCGGTTCGAGCGCTGCCGGCGTCGTCCTCGAGCCGCTCGTGCAGGGCGCCGGCGGCATGCGCATGCACACGCCGGAATTCGTCCGCGCGGCGCGCTCCTTGTGCTCTGCACGCGGGCTTCCGTTGATCGCCGACGAGGTCATGACCGGATTCGGGCGAACAGGGACACTGTTCGCGTGCGAGCAGGCCGGGGTCACGCCCGATCTGCTGTGCATCGCCAAGGGCCTGACCGGCGGCGTGTACCCCTTGTCGGCGACGCTGGCGACCACGGCACTCTTCGACGCGTTCGTCTCCACCGACCGCTCGCGAGCCTTCTTCCACGGGCATTCCTTCACGGCGAACCCTATCGGCTGCGCCGTCGCCCTCGCATCCATCGACCTCGCGTTGCGCGAGGATGTTCCGGCGAAGCTGGATGGCATCGGCGCGACGATCGAGGATCGCTTGCGCTCGAAACTGCCGCCCGATGCCCCGATTCGCGACCTGCGCCGGACCGGAGGGATCGTCGCCTTCGATCTCGACACCGACGCCACCGGCTACCTCGCGTTCGATCCTCGGGCACTGCGCGCGAAGGCGATCGCACGCGGCGTGCTCCTGCGTCCGCTCGGAAACGTCGTCTACGCGATGCCTCCAGCGTGCACGACCGCAGCCGAATGCGCACGCATCGCCGATGCGATGATCGCGCTCACTGTCTAGTGGACTGTGACAGCTGTCACCGTCCACCAGGTCGCGCTCGCCAAGCGAACGCGAGCCAGCCCAGGATGAAGAGCACGCCACCGAAGGGCGTCACGATGCCGACCCAGCTCGGCGCACCGAGCGCGAGCGCGTAGATCGAGCCCGAGAACAACACGATCCCGCCGAGGAACGACCGCCCGGCGAGGTTCGCGTGCCCCTCTCGATCGAACAGGCCATACAGCACGAGCGCGATCGCGTGCAACACGTGGTAGAGCACGGCCGTGTGCCACAACTCGAGCGCCTCGGGCGTGAGTCGATCCTTCAGCCCGTGCGCGCCGAACGCGCCGGTCACGACGGCGAGTGCGCCGAGAACCGCGCCGACAGTGGTCCAGTTCGATTTCATGGGTGTTCGCTGCTCGTTCCCGGATCGACGATCGCGCGATAGATGCCACCGGCGAACCCGCCGGGATTGGTTTGCGAGAGCAAACGGCCCGCATCGAGCGCGGACTGGAGCTCTTTCTGGCGCGACATGCGCTCCGATACCAGCGCCTCGATGCGCCGCGCGAGCCGGCGCTCGGGCAGGCCGTGGAGTCCGAGCGCGAGCCATTCCTCCTCGGGCACGATGCGCTCGACGAAGTTCGCCAGCCCGCCCGGCAGCGTGTGGATCAAGTCGTGGATGCGATCGTTCTCGTGCTCGCGCGCGCTCGTCTGCGAGAGGAGCAGCCCCGCGACGCACAGTGCGAAGCCGATCGCCCACGCGGCGAGCGTCGGCGCGAACGAGAGCCCGGCTGGCGGCAAGCCCATCTCGGTCGGCGTGAACGAACCGAGTGCGATGCGCTTGATGGGATCGAGGAATTCGAACGGCAGCCAGGAGATCACGGGGATGTTCACGGACATCAGGGCCCAGCGGTTCTCGCTGCCCTGGTAGGCGATCCACAACTTGAAGAAGAGCAGCGTCGCGAGCAGTCCGAGCAAGCCGTAGCTCATCCACCGACGATCGCCGTCTTGGGGACGCTTGAACACGACGACGGCGACGAGCACCGCGATCTCGAAGAACATCCACGGTCCGCCGGGCGCGAGCACGCCGGAGAGCACGAACGTGAGCCCGACGAACGACGTGACGACGGCGAAGATGCCGAGTGTGTCGCGCGGCAGGGATCCCTCGCGCTTGGCGCGCAACAGCATCGCACCCAGCGCCAGCAGCGCTCCGATCGCGAACGCGGTCCATCCCGTGCCCGACCACGCGCCGTTCTGGTCGATCTGCAGGCCGAGCAGAATGCCGCCGACGCCGACCAGCGCTCCGCCGAACGCGATGCCCGTCGCCGCCGAATGCTCGCGAATCCCGCTCATTTGCCGCACGTCCCGTTCATGTCGGGGAACAGGGTGCGCGCGTCAGCCGCGAGACCGCCGAGCGGATCCTCGGTGCCGAGGAAGCGCCCCATGGCCGTTCCGTGGCGGCTCTGGACCAGCTCGCCCAGCGCCGTGCGTCGGCTCTGTCCGGCGCCGAGCAGTTCCGTCAGGAAGGCCTTGCCGCGTTCGCGCGAAGCGCTGCGCGTGCCGATCACCGGCGAGTTCTCCGCAGTGCGCATCGCGTGTGCATACAGGAGCGTGGTCGCGACCGCCGGTTCGGCCAGCAGCGCGTCTTTCGCCCCACGCTCGCCCCACATCCGCAGCCACTCCTGCAGGAGTCCAGCAAGGCGCTCCGACTGCGCTTCCGGCGTGCGCGTCATCAGATCGGGCTTCCAGTCGGTCGAACGAGCGAGCTGGTAGACGAGCGCGAGGCTCGCGAACGCTTCCTCGCGCTTGCCGCCGCGCAGGTCGGCGATCATGCGCTCGAGGCCTTGCCCATCCATCGAATCGATCCACTCGACGAGGTCGGGGCAGTCCTGGAGGTGGAACAGGAGCTCGCGCAAGGCCTTGAAACGCGTGCGACGCTCCGGCGCGATCCACTGGTCGAGTTCGCCGGCGCGCAGCCGCGCGCCCGCTCCGAGGAACTGCATCGGTTCGACGATCCGCGGCCCCTCCTCGACGACGTCCTCGGGCGCCACGCTCGCCCTCGGTGGAACACCGCGCACGGCGATCGCGACGACGAACAGCACGCACGACGCGACGAGCGCGAATCGAGCGGGTGCCGAGGTCGAAGGCGAAGCGTCCACGTCACGATTCTGGCGGTTTGGCGTGCGCGATCCAACCGAGCCCGGCCCGATTCCGCCGAGGTGGGGCA
>JBGATY010000240.1:0-5321 GCA_044228955.1 Planctomycetota bacterium
GGACGCCTGTCGAAAGGCGTTGCCGTAGATCCCTTCCGTGCGGATCGCGCAACGGCGCTCGACGCCCATGACGAGCGCGGGCGTGGGGCGTCCGTGCTCGACGGTCACGGGCAGACGTCCCGCTGCGCACAAGGCCTGCCGCAGCGAGGCGAGTGCCGGGTGCTCGGCCACCTGGATCTCGTCTTGCGCGAACAGGTCGTGCGTGTAGAACCCGAACAGTTCCCGGTCCGCGAAGTTCATGTGCCACGGCACCGTGCCGCCCGGCGCGGGCTCGTAGGGGAAGATCCCCGGGCGCGTCGCGATCTCCGTCGAGTGTGGCGCGAACGTCGCGGGCATCTCCTGGTCGGCCCAGCGCGTGAACTCGATCGCCCCCGACGCGCTCGCGCCGGGAGGGAAGGCGAGTTCCTGCACGAGGCGTTTGTTGCGGCTCGCGAGCACGGGCGGATGCTGCGCAGCGAGCGCTGCGGCGTCGAAGCTCTCGCGTTGGATAGGGCGGGTCATCGGTGCGTCGTCCGGCTTCAATGGTAGTGTGGTTCCCCCGGTCGTGGATCAGCGCGTGACGCCGGGCGCTGCTCGCGCCCTTGCGGCGATCGCGTCCGCAGACGCCCTCAGGAACGCCATCTTCGCCGGATGCTCGCGCAGCGCTTATGAGATGTCTGCGGCCCGCTCGGGATCGTGGACGAGGACCCGGAACGAGTGGACCCGCCCGCGGATGCCCTCGGGATCGCGGCAGCGGCCGTCGAGCGTGCCCGCGTTCTTCGACGTCATGAGCGACACGCGGCAGGGACCTTCACTCAGACCTGCGCTCGACTGCGTGAGCCGGATGTGGCGCAGGCCGTCAGCGCGACACACATCCTCGAAGATCGTCCGCGCCTGCCGCCGGCGCGTGTCGCGAGTCCGCTTCGGAGACTGGCACTGCGGGCACGCGCAGCGCAGATTGACCCTCCATGTCCAGCCGCGAACTCCTCGTCCTCGGAACCAGCAGCCAGGCCCCGACGCGCCACCGCAACCACAACGGCTACTTCCTGCGCTGGGACGACCAAGGCTTCCTCTTCGACCCCGGCGAAGGCACGCAACGTCAGATGGTGTACTTCGGGCTCAACGCCTCCGCGATCACGCGCGTCCTGATCACGCACTTCCACGGCGATCACTGCCTCGGGCTCGCCGGCCTCGTGCAGCGCATTTCTCTCGATCGCGTGCCGCACACGATCGACGTGCACTATCCCGCTTCGGGCCAGATCTACTTCGAGCGCCTGCGCCATGCGTCGATCTACGTCGACCAGTCGCACATCTCACCGCGACCGATCGAGGACTCGGGCGAGATCGCGCGCACGAGCGCAGTCACACTCACGGCGCTTCGGCTCGATCACCGTGTCGAGTGCTTCGGCTACCGCCTCGACGAGCCGGATCAGTGGAACGTCTCCACGGAACGCGTCGAAGCACTCGGCATCCGCGGTCCGCTCGTCGGCCAACTGAAGCGCGAGGGCCAAGTCGTTCACGAAGGCCGCGTGATTCGACTCGAGGACGTCGCCACGCTGCGTCGCGGACAATCCGTCGCCTTCGTCATGGACACGCGCATGTGCCCCGCAGCGATCGAACTCGCGCGCGGCGTCGATCTGCTCGTCTGCGAATCGACCTTCCTGCACTCCGAGGCCGAGGAAGCGAGCGCGTACGGACATCTCACCGCGCGCCAGGCCGCCGAGATCGCGCGCGCGGCCGGCGCGTCGAAGCTCGTCTTGACCCACTTCAGCCAACGCTACGATTCGGCCGAGCCCTTTCTCGCCGAAGCCCGCGCGATCCACGCCGACGTCGTGGCGGCCGAGGACGGACTCGTCGTGCCGCTGCGCACGCGGCGCGAGTTGCGCGCGGAGGCGGCCGAGTCGGAAGCGCACTGATTCTGGTGGCGAGCGTGCTGGACCGCTACCCACCGCATGACTGTCAGGCAATCTGGTTCGGCACCCAGTCTGCTCCCGCGATGGATCACATCCAGCTGACCAAGTCGAGATCGTGCCAAGGAAGGATGTCGATCCCTTCGAACTCCATCCGACGATCGCCGGCGTAAACGACTCTGCGCTCGACCCGCCGCGGGACGATGGGCGCGGAGTTCAGAAGCGCCTCGAATGCCGCGAAGCGCGCTCCCAGGTCCAGAGGCGCCGTCCGGCTGGCCTTGACCTCCAGGGCGATGGGATCGAGCGCCTTCTCGACCACGAGGTCGATCTCCGCGCCGCGTGCGTCGCGATAGAAGGCAAGGTCGGTCTGCAAGCCGCGATTCCAGCGCCATTTCAGCACTTCGGTCACGACCCAATTCTCGAACAGCGCGCCGCGCAGAGGATGGTACGCGAGGTCGTTGCGATCGCGGATCCCGAGCAGATGGCTCGCGAGTCCCGTGTCGAAGAAGTAGAGCTTCGGGCTCTTCGTCAGTCGTTTCGTCACGTTGCGGTGCAGGGGCTGGAGGCGAAACACGACATAGCTCGCTTCGAGCACGGACATCCACCGACGCGCGGTCGCATGGCTGACTCCGCAATCCGCGCCGAGCGCAGATAGATTCAGCACCTGACCGACGCGGCCCGCGCACATCCGCAGGAAAGTGTGGAACGTCATGATGTCGCCGATGCCCAGCAGCTGACGGACATCGCGCTCGACGTAGTTCATCACGTAGTCCGCGAACCAACCCGAGGGCGTGACAGCCTGGCCATACAGTCGCGGGTAGCCGCCGCGCAGGATCTGGGCATCGACGTCCGTGCTCGGGTGAGCAGTGCGCAACTCCTCGTACGAGAACGGCAACAGCTGGAGCATCGCCGTGCGTCCGGCGAGCGATTGCGTGACTTTCTCGATCAGCGCGAAGTGTTGGGATCCGGTCAGCACCCATTCCCCGTTGCGTCTGTGGCCGTCGACGATCTCCTGCAGGTAGGACGCGATCTCGGGGACGCGCTGCACTTCGTCGAGAATCGCGCCGTGTGGGAAGCGCGCCAGGAACCCGCGCGGATCGCGACTCGCCTCCTCGCGCACGTCGGGTGTCTCGAGCGAGACGTAGGGCTTGTCTTTGAAGGCCGCGCGGCAGAGTGTCGTCTTGCCGCTCTGACGCGGGCCGGTCACGGTCACGATGGGCAGTTCTTGGCTGCGTTCGTGCACGATTCGGGTCAGGGTGCGCGGGATCATGGAGTGGTATTGTGCAATGTGAACGACCGGTGTTCAAATTGCACAGGCGGACACAAGTCGTGTATTTACAGTGGTTTCAGTGCGTGCAGGGGGGCGGCAACCTGGCTTCGGCCTGACCGCCACCTCTCTACCTCGCGGGCTGTGCGAGCGGCGAGATGTCGACACCTCACAGACGGCTAGAACGCTCGTCCTCGTCTCGCTGGAAGCCGATGCACACGAACCACCCTCCGGGCGCGCAGGTGAATGGCTGGGTGGTCGGGACCCGAGCCGCGGCTAGATCAAGTCGAAATCCCCGCCCAGCACGCGATCGAGTCGTCCCGTGCGCCACTCGCGCACGCTGTCGCGCACGAGCGGGGAGGGCAGTTCGCGGTAGCGGCGCACCACGTGCGTCTCCTTCGTCGCGTGCTCGGCGAGCGCCTGACGCGCCTCGGCGAGCGCGTCGCCGAGCGGGCGGTCGGGCTGGGGGCGCACGCTCACGCGGACACGCTGGCGCAGCGGGTCGCGCTCGGTCTCGATCTCGAACACGTGCCAGCCGGATTCGGGCTCGAGGAGCGTGTGCGCGCCGTAGCCCGACACCGCGGCGATCCAGCGCCACGTCTCTTCGTTCTGCGTGAGTTCGAGCTCCTTCAATTGCATGCGCCGGTTGGCGGCCCAGGCGCGGTACATGTCGACCACGCGGCGGGCGAATGCGTCGGCGGGGGCGCCGTCGCGCGTGTCGCGCAGCGCTTCGACGCAGAGGAACGTGTCGCGCGGCCGGGCATCGAGCTCGGTGCGGGCCGCGGCTTCGACCAGGTGGAGTTGATGCGCGAGCTGGCGCACGATTTCGGTCGAACCACAACTCTTCGAGCGCACGCGCGCGAGGAGCCGCTCGGCGTGCGCGAGTCCGTTCTCGACGCGCTCGCGGAACTCGATCCCGGAGAGCACGGCGAAGCGCTCGCCCGATTGCCAGAAGCCGGGCTCGTTGAGGCGCGCGAGGGCTGCTTCTTGTGCGTTGCTCCAGGATTCGCCCCGCACGTCGGCGGCGACGTGCGCGACCTCTTCGGCGAGGAATGCGACCTCGGCCGGAGTGCAGGAGCCGTCGAGCGCGATGCGGCCGAGGGTCAGGCCCTCAGGCACCGTGACCGGGCGCGCCGGCTCGGCGCTCGCGCTCGCTTCACCGTCGGGATCGACGAACACGACCTCGATGCGCTGGCCGTTCGAGCGCACGAACAGGAACTGGTCGCCCGACGGCGCGTCGCGATTCACGATCGCCAGCGCCAGCGGCGAGAGCACGAAGCGTTCGACGGCGCGTCGCAGCGGACGCGCGCCCTGGGCGGGCGAGAAACCCTTGTCGAGCAGGAAGTCGAGCGCCGATTCGTCCCACTCGACGACCCACTGGCGCGTGCGCAAGCCGCGCAGCGCGAGCACGCGCTCGAGCTCCTTCTCGAGGATCTTGCGCATCACGCCGCGGCCGAGCGGGCGGAACACGACCAGGCGATCGATGCGGTTCAAAAACTCGGGACGGAAGTGCCGGGCCAGTTCCTCGAGCACGCGGCCCGCGCTGCCCGAAGCCTCCGTGCGCGCGCCGAAACCGAGCCGCCGCTCGACGAGGAGATCCGCGCCGAGGTTCGAGGTCAGGATGAAGATCGCGTGGCGAAAATCAGCCGTGCGTCCACGCGCGTCGGTCAGGCGGCCCGCGTCGAAGACTTGCAGGAACAGGTCCCAGATGCCCGGGTCGGCCTTCTCGATCTCGTCGAGCAACACGACCGAGAAGGGCTGGTCGTGGATCTTGTGCACGAGCGCGCTGTCGGACGCGTTCTCCTCGGGGCTGCCGACGAGGCGCGAGCGGGCGTACGGTCCGGTGAGTTCGCTCATGTCCACGCGCACGAGCCGCTCGGGCGAGCCGAACAGGAACTCCGCCAGCGTGCGCGCGATCTCGGTCTTGCCGGTGCCCGTCGGCCCGGTGAACAGGAACACGCCGGCCGGGCGACCGGGATCGACGAGCCCCGCCTTGAGCAGCGCGACGCGCTCGACCAGGCAGTCGACCGCTTCGGGCTGCGAGAGCACGCGCCGGGCGAACAGGGCGCGCAACGCGTCGAGGTCGAGCGTCTCGCGCTCGTCGAGCATCGCCGCGGAGAGTCCGGTCAGCCGCGTCAGCGCGGTGAACAGGTCGTCGATCGTGA
>JBGATY010000241.1:0-5272 GCA_044228955.1 Planctomycetota bacterium
TGCCGTCGTTGTCGCAATCGGGTACCGGCTGGCAAGAGTCGGGGATGCCGTCGGCCGTGCAAGTGATCGTGGTCCCTACGACGCCGTAGATGTCGACGGCACCGGCCATGATCTCGCACTTGTTCGGGATGCCGTCGTTGTCGCAGTCGGGCACCGGCTGGCACGAATCGGGGATGCCGTCGGCCGTGCACGTGATCGTGGTCCCGACGACGCCGTAGATGTCGACGGCGCCGGCCATGATCTCGCACTTGTTCGGAATGCCGTCGTTGTCGCAGTCGGGCACCGGCTGGCAGGAGTCGGGGATGCCGTCCGCGGCGCACGTGATCGTCGTCCCGACGACACCGTAGATGTCCGCGGCGCCGCTCATGAGCTCGCACTTGTTGGGGATGCCGTCGTTGTCGCAGTCGGGAACCGGCTGGCAGGAATCCGGAATACCGTCCGCGACGCACGTGATCGTCGTGCCCACGACGCCGTAGATGTCCGCGGCGCCGCCCTGGATCTCGCACACGTTGGGGAGACCATCGTTGTCACAGTCGCGAGCGGGCTGGCAGCTGTCGGGAATGCCGTCCGGGGCGCACGTGATCGTCGTGCCGGCGACGCCGTAGATGTCCGCGGCGCCGGTCATGATCTCGCACTTGTTCGGGATGCCGTCGTTGTCGCAGTCGGGAACCGGCTGGCACGAGTCGGGAATGCCGTCCGGCGTGCACGTGATCGTCGTGCCCACGACGCCGTAGATGTCCGCGGCGCCGCTCATGATCTCGCACTTGTTCGGGATGCCGTCGTTGTCGCAGTCGGGGACCGGCTGGCAGCTGTCGGGAATGCCGTCCGGTGCACAGGTGATCGTGGTGCCCGAGACGCCGTAGATGTCAGGCGCGCCGTTCGCGATGTCGACCGCATCCGGGATGCCGTTCTGGTTGCAATCCGGCTGGTAGAGGTAGCAGACCGTGACGAGCGCGGAGGCTTGCTGCTGGAACTGCGAGACGATGTTGCCCGTGCCCGTCGCGACGCTCGTGCCGACCGTGATGACGGGCAGGATGATCGTGCCTGGATTGCCCGAGGGTCCCGTGAAGAGCGCCAGGTCGCTCGTGGGCGGCGGCGCGCCGCCGTTCGCCGTCTGGTTCGTGGCGATGTTCGGGTACGTGGCGCCAGACGTGCCCCCGAAGTCGGTCGTGCCGTCGTACGAGGTGACGGCTTGCATGAAGTTCTGCGAGGGATTGACCTGGAGGAGAACCGTCGCGTTCGGACGCTGCAACTGGCACAACGCCGAGAACTGCAGGGTGACCGTGGCGGGTTGCTTGTCGAGACTCTCGAAGCGCGCCAACCCCTGGATGTTGCACTGCAGCGAGTAGGTCACGCCGGTGAGGACACCCAGAGCGGGGTCGAACTTCGGGATCGTGACGGTGCGCGCCCACTGCGTCGTCTGCAAGGGCACGGTGCCGCTGAAGCACTGCTGCAAGGGCGGCGGCGTCTGCGCGAAGCTGGAGGCGGTGCCGACGAGCAGGAAGAGCATGCTCGAGAAGGCGAGACGGATGTTCGGGGTGTTCGTCATGGTGCGGATTCGAGTTGTTCGGACATGGCGCAGACGCCGGAGGCGCCGCGGCCGGATCAGTTCGTGTCGCCGGAAAGGAGCAGCGGCAACAGATCGCCGTTCGCCTGCCGACCGGAATCGAACGCGAGTTCGGCACCCGAGAGCGGGCCTGTGTGTTCGATCAGGAAGGCCAGGAAGGCCGGGTCCTGGAGGACGGTGCTGGTCGACGAGGCCACGCGACCGTCGATCTCGAACCAACCGGTCTCGACGTTCGTCGCGCCGATCGTTTCACCGGGAGCATGGCTGGTGGAGTTCGCGAGGAAGGACTGCAGGAACGTGTTCGAGATGGTCGTGAGCGGCACCTTCGTCCAGCAGCGGAACGCGTAGTTCTTCGAGAACACCTCCTCGTTGTCGTTGTAGACGAGGAAGTCGAGTGTCGTCGTGAACTGCGCTCCGCCCGTGAGCGCGATCATCACCAGTTCGCTCTGGTACGTCGTGGTACGGATTGATCGAATAGTCGAGCGCGTGCACGCCGTCGAACAGCAGGTTGTCGCCCACGAGCCAATCGAAGGCGATCGCCTGTCCGGCCGCGTTCTTGGCGAAGGCGTACACGTACCCCTTCTGCGGATTGGGATTGAGCGCGCTGGCGAGGAACGTGAGCGTGTCGTTCGGCGTGAGCGTGACGGTCGTGTTCGTCTCCGAGCACAGCCCCCCGGTCGCGGGCGTCGCGTTGATGAACACGATCTCGACCCGGACGCTCCCTTCTCGTGCGTCGGGGTTCACGTCGGTCAGCGTGAGAAGAGTGGCTCGACCGGCAGTCGAGTCGAACTCCGGATAGAGCAACAGGCTGCCGGGGTTACGCCCGTCGGCACGAGCTGGCGCGGCCGCCAGGGCGATGCCTGCGAGCCAGGCGGCGATGCAACGAATCCTCATCTCACTCTCCTCCCCGCGCGCGGCGGGAGCCCGAAGGTCATGCTCGATCCGGGCGCGTCCCGGACCTCACTCGACCCCACGAGCACCCTCAGGATGCCGCCGATTCCCAGATACGGGAAGAAGAAACTTCCTGACCTGAGGCGTGAACAGTGCGTATCTCGTCGCACCAAATGAGACCGCCCCGCTCGAAGAGCGGGGCGGTGTGGGGCGGCGGGCGGGTAGGTGTGGCCTACTTGGCGGGCGCCGGGGCGGGCTCGGTGCTCTTCTTCAGGAGGTCGGGGTGGGCAGCGAAGAAGTCCGTGTCCCGCTCGGGGCGGAGATAGCACCAGTCGCCGTCGACGAAGCGCCAGTTCTCGATCATGGTGATCTCCTGGGTCAGCGTCTGCCCCGGCTCGAGCTTGACGCGGGCCACCTGCGGGCCCTGCGGTGTCCACAGGCCAGACGTGCGCACGTAGGCCTTGTCGCCCTCCACGGCGATCACCTCGATGGCGCGCATGTTCTCGTAGCGGTGCATCTGCATCCCGTTCAGGAACTGGGGCAGACCCTGTTCGCGCTTCACTTCGGGTGCATGGAAGTCGTAGACGGCGACCCAGTCCCCCTTCACGCCCTTGTTCCAGCGCTCCTGAGCACGCAGCAGCGCACGCTCGGCCGTCGGTTGGATCACGGGGGCGGCCACGGGAACCTGCGGTCTCGGCTCCTCCTTCGGATCGCATCCGGAGCTGACGGTGAAGACCGAAACGAGGGCGAGAGCGAGAGCGGCGGTGTGGATCGATTTCATGTTGGAGGTGGGCTCGTGCGAGCGAGGTCGTCGTTACGTGAGCAAGGCGAGTGATCGTTGGCGGAAAGAGCTCGCTTGCGTGCGGGTTTCGAAATCTCGTCGGGGTGTCCGGCGTGGACTGGAACCCCGGTCGAAATGCGTTTGGGGCCGGGAGGACGAATCCTCCCGGCCCCAAACTCTATCCGCTGACTTCCGTCGGGGAGGCTGGATCTCCGGAGGAGATCCAGAACCCCGGGGGGAGGTCACTTGTTGTCGCCGTTGACCGGAGTCGGGTCGCCGTCGCCGAAGATACCGCGCGGGAGCAACGCGCCGTTGTCCTGACGGGCAACCGACTCGAAGGGCAGGTCGGCCGCGCCGTGCGTGGCGATCTTCTCGACCAGGACCGCGTACACGGCCGGGTCCGTGATCTGCTCGGCCGAGCTGAAGGCCGAACCACCGTACACGCGGAACCAACCGGACTCGTGCGACGTGGCGCCGACGATTTCGCCCGCGGCGTTGTTCGTCGTGTCGAGGAAGCTCTCGTTGAACGCGCCGTTGATGGCGGCGAGGCGGACGCGATCCCAGCACCGGAAGGAGTACTGAGCCGAGAACGCTTCTTCGTTGTCGTTGTAGATCCAGAAGTTCACGATCGTCGTGAACGCGGCGCCACCGGAGAGGCCGAGGAGGATCAGTTCACTGTTGTACTGACCGCCTTGACCGAGGAAGCGCGGGATGTAGACCTCGTCGGGCGCGGTCTCGTACTCGTTGCCGTCGAGGTCACGGTTCTGGTCGCCGTCGAGGTCGGCGTTGGTGCCCTGACCGATGGCCTTGAACGAGACGGGGTTGATCGAGTAGTCGAGGGCCTCGATGCCCATGATGGTCATCTCGTTGCCGATCAGGTGGTTGAACACCTTCGCGACGCCCGTGTCCTTGTCCTTCGCGAACACGTACACGTAGCCCTGCTCTTGTTGCGGGTTGTGAGCCGACGTGATCACGCTGAGCGTGTCGTTCGGCGTCAACGTGTGCGTGCGGTTGAACTCGAGGCAGTCGAGGGGCGTGGTGGTGCCGGCGGCGTACTTGCCGATGTACACGAACTCGACCTTGATCGTGCCGTTGACCGTGTCACCGTTCGTGTTCGTCACGGTGAGGAGAGTCAGGTTCGCGACTCGGTTGTCGAACTCGGGGAAGAGGAGGAGGCTGCCGGGATTGCGGCCGCCGGCCATGGCCGAAGAGGCCAGGCTCAGCGCGGACACGCCCGCGAGGAGGAACTTGTTGAATCTCATGGTGTTTTCTCTGGTGGGAGTTGGAGCCTAGGTCGATCGATTCGGATGGCCACAGCGACCAGTCCGAGGCTAGTGAACTTGGAGGGGCTCACACAGAACCCGCGCTCAACACCCGGGAAAGAGGAGGGCCGCGACTTCTCGCGACTCGGGAAGTGGATGCTTATCATCTCACCCGCGAGTCGCCAAGAAAATCGCCTGCTTTGGAGTGGGAACTCCGCACAGACTCTCTTTGTCGAGGCTTGGAACGCTTGGTCCTGCGAGTGCCGCAGGAAGACGCATTTGAACTCTACAGCGCGGACAGCGCAAGGGAAAACTGCGGGTCGGAGAGGGTTTTGGTCGAAGTTCCCGCGTGGAACTGCGACGATCCCGATCCGGCCGCGGTCTCACCGCTCACCGTTCGCACCGTAGGAACCATACACCGCTCGTCGGGCGGATCGCGTAGAAACCGTCAGGAGTACTCATGCCTCGCTCCCCCTCTCCCCATTTTGGGCCTGCCCTAGGGCTTCCCGTGGCCGCCGGACTGGTCTGGCTGGCCGCCTCCTGCCCCCGCCAGGACGCCCCCGCCCCGGCTCCGGCGCCGACCCCGAACGATGTCCTGGGGGTGAATCTGCCCACCCAGAAGCCTCCGACCCCAAACCCGATGGACCTGCTCGGGAAGGACGAGCCCCAGGCTCCGGTCCACTTTTCCCTCCCCGAGCTGCCCTTCGAGGAGCGCTCCGAGGGTCTGCCCAAGTCCGGCACCTGGCGCGGAACTCCTCTGCTCCACGATTT
>JBGATY010000242.1:0-5213 GCA_044228955.1 Planctomycetota bacterium
AAGGAGCCGAATGGTGATCCTGCCCGCGCTGCGCTCTGGTCCGTCTAGGATCGCGTGGATCGAGTTCACGACCGCTTCGTAGAGAGCGTAGAGCGTGTTTGATGGGGCAAGCCGCATGTTGGCGACTCGACCCTGGAGGTCGACCTCAAGGGGGAGATTCGTGCCGATCAGGTTCGGCGGTTCGGTGTCTTTCTGCACGGTGGGAGTACGTGTCCTTCGTGCTGCGCGTGGCAGCCGATTGTCGGGAAGTGGTCTCGCTGCTCTCTAGGCTCCCGACCCAAGGTCGCCACGTCTAGCGAAACCCCGCGCCAGCCCGTTGTCGACCAGGAGGTTCCTACGGCTTCCAAGTCCGCTTCTGCATGGCGTCAATCAGGTCCTGCGGCGCGATCTTGCGCAGGTAGGCGTCGGTCGTCTGCAGGCTCCCATGCCCGAGCTGCTCCTGGATGAGCCTCGCCGGAACACCTTCACGGGCCAGCTCGGCAGCGTGTGTGTGCCGCAGGCCGTGTGGGTGAACGCGCTTCACGATCCCCGCCTTCTTCGCGAGCCGGGGCAGGAGCACCCGGACGTAGCTCGACGAAACCGGCTCGCCCTTGAGTGTGCAGAAGATCGGCGCGTGCCCGTTGATCCCGCGCGCGGCCCGCCGGTCGAGCCATCGCTCCAACACGGCGAACGCTTGCGGGTCGAGACCAACGGTCCGGGCCTTGTCGCCCTTGCCGTGGAGAACCCGGATCGTGCCAGCGGCACGGTCGAGGTCCTTGGGACGGAGCGCCAGCGCCTCCCCGACACGGAGGCCGCCCCGGTACATGAGGACGATCAGCGCCCGGTTCCTGACGCCCGTAGGCGCGCGGTTCGAGCATGCCCGCAGGAGGGCGGATACCTCGGCCTCGGTAAGGACCTCGGGAGGCAGGCGGCGGCCCTTGTTGGCGGGAGCGGGGCGGTTTGGCTTGGCTTGGTCGGTCATAAGTGCCTGATGCAGCTTGACATACGCTTTCCAAGGAAAGCGCCACTGCATAGGGGGTGTTCGGCTGCCCGCCCCTCAAAGCGCAACTCTTCTGGGGATTCCGCCCCAGGGCGCGCCCACCAGGAAAACACTTCCCGGTCCGCCCAGGAACGCCCAGGTGGCCCCCTGGCGGGGCTTGACCGCGCCCGAGCCATTCCCGGCTGGACGACCCGCCTGAGGCCCGCAGAACGCCCGGCGGGGGGGCCGGTCCCAGCCCCGAATCCGCCTACGTGGGCTGGTGGCCCGTGGACGCCCTGGGGTGGCCGCTGACCGAGGCTCCGGCAGCGAGCCAGGGACCGCGCCGGTCGCGATGCGGCAGGTGTTCCTGGGTGGGGCCTCGGGGTAACGGCGGGCCTCGGCTCGCCGGGCGAGGATTGTCCGACTCGCGCCGGAATCGGTTCGCCACGGCCCAGGTTCTGATGGTGTCGCCTGCACCATCCCAGCCGCTCCACATGACCGCAGACACTCCAATCTCCTCTTGGTGCCCGAAGTCGGGCCAACTCCTCGATGCCCTCGTTCGCGCGTTTCGTCTCGACGACGAACTAGTCAGTGGCGTCGAGCCCGCGAAGGCACTCGATCGCACGCAGCGCACGGTGAAGGACTACTTCGCGGGCAAGTGGGTCGGCGTGGAGCAGCGCGCCGTCATCTGCCGCGCCGTTACGAGCGCGCTGCTCAACTCCGGCGTCGTAGGGGCGATCGAGGTGCCGCGCGTCGGCGAGGCTCCGCCACCTGAGATCGACGACGTCCTCGCCGCTGCACTCGTCGATCTGCTGGCCCTGTGGGATCAGGAGTTCAGCGCAGCCGCAAACCTCTGGCCGGACGTAGACCAAGGTCTCGCAGCGATCGCGCTCGCGCGCCCGATCGTCGTCGACTTCGCGCTTCGATGGACGAGCGCGCTCCTGCTTCGCGACGAGCCTGCGCCGGATGCGGCACTGTGGGCCGAGCAAGGCGGCGGAGCCTTTATCATGCGCGCTCTCCTCGACGAGCACCTTCCCGGCCTCAGCGTCGACGATTGCGCCGTGGAGATCGGCGTCGACTCACGAACGGTCGAACGGTGGCTTCGGAAGTCGGACCCGGTCATCCCTTCCGAACAGAACTTCGCGAGCATCGCAGCGGCGCTGGCTAAGCGGGGTCGAGCCAGCGAGGGCGACCTCCTCGTCCGCTTGCGGCGATCGTACGGCGCGTTCGCGCTCCTCCGTGAGGTCGCGACCATCTCGAACTGGCGGCTGGCTTCGCGCCTCGGCCAAGGACTCGTCGCGTTGACACGCGATGCGGTAGCCGACTTCGGCGAAGGAGAGCTGACCGAGGAGTTCCGCGGCAACCACCTTCTCTCCCTGCGCCTTGGGATCTTGTTCCCATCGAGCGCAGTGGTCCTCGACGAGCTGCTGAGTCACGACCTCGATCCGTTCTGGCACGACGTGGTGCTCGCGCTTCGCGATCGACGACTCAAGGAACACGTATCGCGCTGCCTCCGCATCCTGGGCTCGCTCGGTTCGGGTCCGCCTCCCGAACTGCCCGTGCTCGCGGGATGTAGCGCAGAAGACAAGCGCGCGGTGTACGAAGCGTTCGTGCTCCACCTGATGACCGACAACAGCGCGACACCAGATCGAATCGCAGCCGCGCAAGCCGCCGGGAAGGTGGTCTACCGACTCCCCGCGCAGAACGACCAGACGCGGATCGCGAACCGACTCCAGCAGGCCGAGGACTGCGTGGCTCGTCGCGACTTCAAGGGAGCCGTGCCGCACCGCGCTCGCGTCGTAGCACTTGATCCCACGAACGCCGTCTACCGATTCTCGTTCGGTGCCACGCTCTGGCGAGCGGGTGAATGGGATAGGGCCTTGGAGGAGCTACGCGAATCCTGTCGGCTCGATCCTGCCTGGGACCGGCCGTTCGTGGAGATCGCCATCGTCTGGCTCAATCGCGGCATGCCCGACCAAGCCCTCTTCCACCTCCAGACGCGCGGAGAGGAGTTCCGCCCGCGCTCCGATCACTTCAACGCGCACGAGGGGATCGCGCTCTTGCTGCTCAAGAGAGTCGACGATGCCCTGCTCGCGTTCGAGCGCGCCGTTGCCCTGAACCCGAACGACGGTCTTGCGTTCGACCGGGCCGCCGAATGTGCGTTCCTACTGGGCGACACGGTGAAGTGCCGTAGGTACGCCAAGCGCGCGTACGACCTGGGCTCGTTCGACAGCCATCGGAAGTACCTGAGCTGATCGGTTTGTCCGACCCGCGCCGTCGCCAGAGTTCGAGGCGCGGTCGATGCTCCGATCTTTCGAGCCGTGCGCGACGCGGATCACGCCGAGGTTGTCCTCGACGACGCGAAGCGATGGCACGAACGGGCACGAGCCCACGGGCTCGCGCTCCGAACTCGAAGCGACAGGAATCGTCATGCCGAAGAGCAACAACGCAGCGCAGAACAACCGCGCCAACCAGATGAACCCCAACAACGCGGCCTACCAGGGCAGCCGGTCAGGCTCCGGCCACAGCAAGCCCGCGCTGGACAACAGGTCCGTGCAGCTCAACCCGAACCACGGTGGCGGCACCGCGTGCCAGCCGTCCGCGCCGCCGTGCGCAGCCCCGAAGCCTACGGAACCGGGCAAGTAGGCCGCCGATGCCCTGAGTGCCGTCAGTCGCGTGACAACCTGTCACGCGACTGACCGATCACCTCGGTGTGATGCGCCCGCTCAGCCTCTGCCGCCGTGCGCCCCTGCTGCTGGCGACATCGGCCAGTCACGGGCATTCACGAGATGGAATCGGTAGGGCCTGTCGAGATTCGGGTCGGGGTACGTCCAACCCTCGGGGACCGGCATCTCCTCGCAGATGCTCCGCCACTGATGGTGCAGATTGCGCAGCATCTCATCCCCAAGCGTGATACCGCCGTGCGGCGCGCGAGCCTGGATCTTGCAAGCGAGGCTGACCACCTCCCCGATCAGATCGCGCTCTTGCTTGCTCGTCGTGCTCCCAACCGGAATGACGGCGACGGTCCCCGAGTCCAGACCGATCCTGGTGCCAAGCTCGGGGCGGCCGAGTTCACGAAGGACAGGATTGAACCCGCCGTAGATCAGGCGTCGCAGGGTCAGCGCGCAGTCGATCGCAAGATCGTGCATCGTGATGAAGCCGGGAGCTGCGAAGTATGCGATGACTCCGTCACCCGTGTGCTTCAGGACGTGACCGTGGAAGAGGGGGAGGAGTGCCCCGATCTCGGTGAGCACGGCTTGCATGGTCCGCGCGAACTCGGTGAGCGGTGTGGCGGCGGCAAGGTTGGTCGAACCCACGAGGTCGAGAGAGAGGATCACGAAGTCGTGGGTCTCCTTCGGGATCGAACGCAGGAAGTCCTCGGACGGGCTCTCGTAGGTGGGGAGTGCCGTCGGTTCGAGCAGTGCAGCTCGGATGAACTCGTGACGGCTCGCGACATACTCCGAGCTATCCCGAATGCGGGGCCTCTGGTCGTAGACGGGGAGTGAGGGGAGCTTTTTCATCCCCTCCCAGAACGCACCTTCCTCGATCAGCGAGTCGTCCAGGCGATCGTAGAGGTAACGGACCCCCTTGATGTCCCGCCACTCGTAGCGCCTGGGATCCGGGTATGGAACCTCGAACGTCCGCCCTGTGCCCTCTTCGACAAAGGGGAGCATGACCAGATCAAGTCGCCTGCGCATGGGGCCACGGTCCATCAGGTCCTCCACGAGGACCCTATCAGCGACGGGCTCGCTCCGCCAATGCGCGATGCCATCCACAGAGGGGGGCGGACATTGTGGCCGGGTCCGCGCCGCGAGCACTCGCCACGGTGGGCGGCCTCCCTTCGTTCACTCGACCGTCGCGCGATTCCACCGCCGCACGTCCCTTTCGAGTCCAACGCGACTCACCGCGTGCTCCGGCGACACGAAGCGCACGCCTTCTGCGACGGCAAGCTCGGCCAGCTCGCGCAGCCCATCCACGCCGAGACGGCTCGCGACGACGTAGCCGACCCAGTACGCGCGCTCGCGTTCGGCGGCCGTGAGCCCCGCCCACGTCTCGCGCGTGACGCGGAGCGCGGCCTCGATCTCCTCGAAGCTCGCCGCCGGTGGAACGCGGCCGAGGTCGTAGAGCTTGGCCTCGCGCCCGACCGGATCGAGCTGGCAGGCGATCAAGTCGGCGAGACCCTCCTCCAGCGCCAGCGGTAGCCGATCCCACGGTCCATCCGCGAGCCAGTGGGCGCACTCGTGGGCGACGAGGA
>JBGATY010000243.1:0-5128 GCA_044228955.1 Planctomycetota bacterium
GAACGCGGTGGCGACGAGGTCGTCGTCGCTGGAGTTGTCGAGCAGGTCGCCGGCGATCTGCGTTCGAACGCGCTCGAGCGCGAGCTCCCGTCGCAGCCTCAGGCGATGCGCCACGAATCCCGCCGCAGCGACCCCCGCGAACGCCGTCGCGACGAACCAGCCGCGTGCCCACAGCGGCGGCACGACCTCGATCGCGAGGAAAGTCGGCTCGCTCGGTGCCTCTGCGTTCGGGTCGATGCTGCGCACGCCAAAGCGGTACGAGCCGGCGCCGAGTCCGCCGTAGCGCACGGCGAGTTCGCGCGACGGGGAGCTCCACTCCCGATCCACGCCCTCGAGCCGCGTTTCGTACAGGAGGCGCCCGCCGCGCACGGGATCGACAGCCACGAACTCGAATGCGAATTGACTGTCGCGCGCGGCGATTTCGATGTCCGGCGGATCGAACGTGCCCGCCGCGGGCAGCGCCACCTCGGCTCCGGCCACCGCGCAACGTGTGAATCGGACGCGCGGCGGCCTTCGCCACGCGCGCGGCACTTCCGGATGGATGCGCGACACGCCGTTGGCGGTCGCCACCCACAAGTCGCCGCGCGCATCGAACGCGAGATCCGTGATCCACTCGCCCGAGAGCCCGTCATCGGCGCCGACCGGCTCGAGGCGCGGCTCCTTTGGAGACCAGCGTTGGACTCCCCGACCCGTGCCGAAGTACAGGCCGCCGCGGCGATCCTCGGCCAGGGCGAAGACCGCGTCGCTGGCGAGACCATCGCGCGTCGTGATGCGCTCGAAACGCGGGACCTCGGCTCCAGGATCGCGCGAGTAAGCCACGCCCCCGAAGCGCCGCCCGATCCACAGCCAGCCGCGCGAGTCGACCAGCAGCGCTCGCGGATCGAAAGCGCCGCCGACATCCGCTCCAGGCTCGAGGCGTTCGGCCCGCCCGTTGCGTCGACGGAACAGGCCGACGTTGTCGCCTATCCAGTACGTGCCCGTCCCCTGTCCCGACCACCAGATCTTTCGAAAGCGGCGTGCGGAACACGAAGCGCCCAGGTTCGATCAGTCCCTCGCTCTCACCCACCCGCTCGGCGTCCGCGAGGACGAGATCGGTCCCGCGCGTACGGAAGATCCCGGCGCTGGTCCCGATCCACCAGCGTCCGTCGCCGTCGCGGACGAGATCGTGCTGGATCCTGTCGAACGGCGGGCGATCCGAGCCCTCGATCCTGCGCGCCCGCCCCGCTCCGAACTCGAACACCCCCGCGACCTCGGTGGTGACGATGCGGATGTCGTCGTCGATCGACACGAGCTTCACGGCGTGCCCGTCACCGAGTCCGCTCCGGCGCGTGTGATGCTCGACGCCGGTGTCGGGCAGGAACGCGGCTCCGCCCTGGTGCGTGCCGATCCACAAGCCGCCCTCGCTCTCGCGACGCAACGCCTGGATCCAGTCGTCGGGCAGCCCGTGCGACGAGTCGTACCAGCGCTTCGTTTCTCCTTGCACCTCGAGGAGCCCGCGGCTCGTCCCGACCCACAGCCTGCCGGAATCGTCCTCGCTCACGTCGTACAGCGAAGTGTTCGGTCCGAACTCGATCGGCACGTGCATCCGCGTCGCGTTCGTGCCGGTGGTGTCCCACTCGACGATGTCGAGCGAGCGCACGTGCGCGACCCAGAATCCCCCCGCCCGGCGCGGAGCCAGCGCGCGGACGTCGTCGAGGTTCGCGGAGGGAAGCGCGGCTCGCCGCCAGGTCCTGCCGGAGCAGGTCACGATTTCCGTGGAGCTCACGAACACGAGGTCACCGCGCTCGTCCACGACCACGCGTCCCGACCAACCTTCGCCCAATTCGTCGACGTGCTCGAAACGTGGTGCGCTCGAACTCTCCGCGACGAACACGCCGCGCTCGGTGACGATCCACATGCGTTCGTCGCGGTCGAATTCGATTTCGAACACGCGTTGCGCGGGATTCTTGGGCCCGCTCGGATCGACGACGAGCGCATGCCCGCGGCCCGCCACGCGCGCGAGTCCGCCGCCGTGCGTCCCGAACCAAATCGTGTGATCGGGCGCTTCGGCGACGCACCACACGAGCGGATTCGGCAAGCCTTCCTGCGAACCGTAGTTCTCGAACCGGCGGCCGTCGAAGCGGCTGGCGCCTTCCCAAGTCGCGAACCACACGAAGCCGTCCGAGTCGTGCAGAACGGCGTTGACGCGGGACTGGATGAGCCCGTCGCGCACGTTCCAGGTGCGCACGGGCAGTTCCTGCGCAACGACGCGTGACGCGAGCATGAATACTGCGACGACCAACGAGCGCGCGGCCACGGGAAACAGCTTGATCGCGCCGGCCAGTCGTCGCAAGTCCGAGAGGAGCGAGCGCTACTTGCGCTTGGCGCCCGCCTCCTCCACGACCACCACGTCGAACGGCCCCTCGCGCTCGATGTAGAACACGCAGGGCTCGTTCCCTTCGACGGTCGTGACGTGCGAGATTCCCGCGCCGATCGAGAACAACGAGCCGGGCGACAGCTTCTTCATGGGCGCGCCTTCGACCGCGAGACCGAGCGTGCCGGACACGATCACCCCGCGGTCACCGTAGCTGTGATTGTGCGCAGGCGACTTGAGGCCCACCGGGTATTTGTAGAAGACGCGGTGCGCTTCCTTCGTCGGGTCACCGACGACGAGTGCCTGCTGTGCGCCCTCGATCCCGGGCAGCGGGATCCACTTGAGCTCATTCGCCGCGATCAACGTTTTGCCGCTGATCTTCGTCGGCGAGATCTTCGCATCCTTCTCTTCGGCCCGCGCGAACAGCGGGATCAACGTCATGCCCGCGATGGCAGCTAGCCCCATCCAAGTCCGTCTCGTGATCATCCGGATCCTCCCTTGTCTCGGGTCCATGGCTCGCGGGCACCTTGCCCGAACGCACAGTCCCCACGGAACGGATGGTGCACCCGCCGAGGCCGCGCGCCTACCCGCACAAGCATGTGGGTCGCCGACCGGACCCGGTGCGAAATCGATGTCGGGCGGCGGGGAGTTCCTGATTCGTGCAGCCAGCGCGAGAGAGTGGAAGATTGGATCGGCCCGCCCATGCGCGTGTGGAGGTTCTTCGAGCACCCGGAGGTCGCATACGTGCGGAAGGCCCTCAAGTGGTAGCTCTATCCCACGCAGAGGTCAGCATATGCGCTCGGAAGGACCTTCTACCCAAATGACACCATTCGCAAGGATGACATCCGACGGCCGGGTACCCACATCGTGGAGGACCTGAAATGGCTCGGATTGTGTATGCGCGCGTGTTGCTCGTGCTTCCTTTCCGTCGTGTCGAACGTGGACTACCTCGGACTCTTGCGTCATGCAGACTGCGTCGAGAACAACGCTTGAATGCGTTGTGAGGAACATTGTGCTGCGACATCGAGCACTTCTCACTGCACGCCAAAGTCCGCCTCGCTGCCCACGATCGCAACGGGCTCGACAGTGAGCCTCCAATCCTCGCGCCGGCGCGGACGCCCGAGGAGAGCGTGTTCGCCTGGTAAACGGGAGACGGCGACATGCGGGCCGCCTGACTCGATCGGTGCGCACTCGGGGCGGGTGCGCGCGTGGGCGATCGTGTCATTGCCTGGCGAAGCGGCGCCCGCGAGGCGCGGAGTGACGGGTTGGAAGGCCTTCGCAGGCGGCAAGAGAGGCGCGGAACGGCCAGATGTGGCTCGCGGCGAGGACGAGGGCGCGCGAAATGGGGCGGGAGGGGCAGGATGCTGTCGGGGGTCATGAGCTTGGAAGTTCTCTCCCCTGGAACGGAGGTGTTCGCAGGCATCCGTCCCCGCTACCATGTCGCGATGACCAAGATCACAGTCAACGACAATGGCCCACTCCGCATCGAGGGTGCGTTCTCGATCACGGATGCGACCGGCAAGGAGTTCGGCCTTGCGGGCAGGACCGTGATCTCCCTGTGCCGCTGCGGCCACTCCGCGAATAAGCCGTTTTGCGATGGCCAGCATGCGCGCCAGGGTTGGCAGTCGGTGTGCGAGGCGCGCGACCTGCCGCCGATGAAGCCGAAAACCTGATCGCCGGTGAGCCGTGCGGCGCGCGGCTCTCGTCGCGTCGGCACGACGCTCACTTCGTTTCGAGCGGCGGGATGCGGAGCGACGGTGGTGTGTGGAATGCGTCCGACGTGTTGCGCAGGAGCACGAACGCGTACTGTCCGACAGCACAGCCGCGTCGCAACCCCGCTTCGGGCCGAGACTTCGGCCGGCTACAATGCTGCGGTGTCAGCCGACTTCTAACCGCTCCGTGCCCTGCTGCTCACGAGTTCAGGCTGGGTCCACCGCGAGCAGCAGCGGACGATCGAGTACCTCGCCGAGGAAAACCAAGTCCACAAGGAACAGTTGGGCGGCCGGAAGCGGCGCCTGACCGACGGCCAGCGGCGTCGTCTGGCCGCCAAGGGAAAGCGGCTCGGACGCAAGCTTCTGAACCGGGTCGCGACCATCGTGACGCCCGATACGATCCTGCGCTGGCACCGCAGCCTGATCGCCGCGAAATGGACCTACGCTCAAGGGAAGATCGGTCGGCGAAGCGTCATGAACGGGATCAAGAAGCTGATCGTCCGCATGGCCAGAGAGAACCCGACCTCTGGATACTCGCGGATCCAAGGTGCCCTGAAGGACCTCGGCCATCGCGTCGGTCGGAGCACGGTCTCGAGGGTCTTGAAGATCGAGGGCATGAAGCCCGCGCCCGATCGGCCGTCGTCGTGGAGGACATTCCTGAAAGCGCATTGGGGCGAAGTTGCGGCGGCTGACTTCTTCACCAGCGAGGTGTGGACCCAGAAGGGCCTCGTGACCTACTACACGCTGTTCGTGATCGACTTGAAGACCCGGCGAATCTACATCGCCGGCAGCACGACAACCCCCGACGAGTCGTTCATGGCGCAGGTTGCACGCAACCTGACCGACGGGGTCGACGGGTTCCTCCTCCGCCATCGGTACTTGATCTGCGACCGCGACAGCAAGTTCACCACCCAGTTCCGTCGCGCGCTGGAAAGCGCAGGCATCGTGACCATTCTCACGCCGCATCGAGCTCCGAACTGCAACGCCTTTGCCGAACGCTTCGTGCGCTCGATCAAGGAGGAGTGCCTGAACCGCATGATGTTGTTCGGCGAAGGATCGCTCC
>JBGATY010000244.1:0-5079 GCA_044228955.1 Planctomycetota bacterium
ACCCGCGTCGTCATCGCGCCTTGCCAGGAACTCGCATCCAACCCGACTTCTGCATCGAACTTTCGAACCACCCCACTGGCGAACTCCGCATGTCCGCGCCGACGATCCGCGCACTCTCAGCCGTCCGATTGTTCGTGACTCGACACGTCGTCCTGCAGGACCTCGGCGATCAGGAGGCAGCGCTCTTCCTCCTCGAGGTTGCGGATGAGATCGGAGCGCAGGCGGGCGGCACGGCGAGCCAGGAGGTGGAGATCCGCGCCGGGGCGATCCGCGGCGCGGGCGAAATCGGCGGCCGCCGCCCAGTCGGCGGAGTGGGCGCGTTGCATCGCCGCCAGGCGATTCGGGCCCCAGTAGTCGGTCTGCTCCAGCGCGTGCAGGAGGAGCGAGTCCTCGTGCTCCAGGTACGTCCGCAGGCGTGCGTGCACTTCGGCGCTGCACGCTTGCAGCCGGCTCGGATCCGAATCGGCCGCAGCCGCGAGTCCATCTAGCGATGCACGCAGGCCGGCGATCTCGCTCAGCATCATCGCGCGCACTTCGCTGGGTCGGATGTTGTGCATGGCGCTCCTTGGTGCTTCAGCCCCCGATCATCCAGGTGTCTCCGGCGCACAGGAGCTTCGAGAGGTCGCCCGCACCGAGCTTCTGCCTGACGCTCTCGCGTTGCGCGTTCTCGAGCTCGTGGTGGATCGGCCGCTTCACCGCGCGCAGCACGCCGAACGGCTCGGGGAAGGCCGGGGCGGCGCAACTCCCCAGGGCGAACGCGACCGTCGCGTCGGCGGCTTCGTCCCAGCGCAGTACCCGCTCGACCCCGTGGCCGTTGCCGTCCACCGGAACGACTTCGGGACGGCCGTCGACGATGCGGATGCCCTTCGTGCCGCGCGCGAAGAGCAGAGGCTTCCCGTTCTCGATCCGCAGCTGGTGCTCGTCGCGCGCGCTCTTCTCCGTCACGTGCTCGAAGAACGCGTCGTTGAACACGACGCAGTTCTGCATGATCTCGACGAACGCCGTGCCCTGGTGCGCGGCCGCTCGACGCAAGGTCTCGGTCAAGTGCGTCGGATCCGCGTCCGACGTGCGCGCCACGAAGGTCGCGCCCGCGCCGAGCGCGAGCTGCACCGGGTTGAACGGCGCATCGATCGTCCCGTAGGGCGCGGACTTGGCCTTCTGGCCCAGGTCGGAGGTGGGGGACGTCTGGCCCTTCGTCAATCCGTAGATGCGGTTGTTGAAGAGCAGGATCTTGAGGTCGACGTTGCGGCGCAGCGCGTGGATGAAGTGGTTGCCGCCGATGGACAACGCGTCGCCGTCGCCGGTCACGACCCAGACGGAGAGATCGGGGCGCGTGATCTTGAGCCCCGTCGCGATCGCCGGCGCGCGGCCGTGGATCGTGTGGAAGCCGTACGTGTTCATGTAGTAGGGGAAGCGCGAGGAACACCCGATCCCCGACACGAACACGATCTTCTCGCGCGGGATGCCGAGCTCGGGCATCAACTTCTGCACCTGCGCCAGGATCACGTAGTCCCCGCAGCCGGGGCACCAGCGCACTTCCTGATCGGACTGGAAGTCCTTCTTGGTGAGCGGCGTGGCGGTCGTTTCGCTCATGACAGGTGCTCCTCGAACGCGGCGATCAATTCCGAAACCCGGAACGGCTTGCCCTCGACCTTGTTGATGCCGCGCACGTCGACGAGGGTACGGCTGCGCACGAGCAGGGAGAGCTGGCCGAGGTTCATCTCGGGGATCACGACGCGCTTGTAGCGCTTCAGCACGTCGCCGAGATCGCGCGGCAGCGGGTTCAGGTGCCGCAAATGCACGCTCGCGACCGAGCGTCCGCGCTCGCGCAGGGTCGCCGCCGCCTGCGTGATGGCGCCGTACGTCGATCCCCAGCCGACGACGAGCAGGTCGCCGCGTTCCGGACCTTCGACGTGCAAGGGTGGGATGTCCTGCGCGATGCGCGCCACCTTCTCGGAGCGCAGGCGCACCATGTGGTCGTGGTTCTTCGCGTCGTACGAGATGCCGCCCGTCTTGTGCTGCTTCTCCAGACCGCCGATCCGGTGTTCGAGACCCGGAGTCCCGGGACGGACCCAGGGCCGCGCGAGCGTCACCTCGTCGCGCGCGTAGGGCTGGAACCCGTTGGGATCGGTGCGGAACTGCGCGTCGAAACGCGCGAGCTTCGCAGAGTCGGGCAACAGCCAGGGTTCTTGACCGTTGGCGATGAAACCGTCGGAGAGCAGGAACACCGGCGTCATGTAGCGGATGGCGATCCGCGCCGCTTCGAGCGTGGTCTCGAAGCAGTCGGCTGGACTGGCGGTCGCGAGCACGGGCACGTGCGCTTCACCGTTGCGGCCGAAGATCGCCTGCAGGAGATCGGCCTGCTCGGTCTTCGTCGGCAAGCCGGTCGACGGTCCACCGCGCTGCACGTTCACGATCAGGAGCGGCAGCTCGACCATCACCCCCAGTCCGATGGCTTCCTGCATCAACGCGATGCCCGGCCCCGACGTGCTCGTGACGCCCAGGTTGCCGCCGAACGACGCGCCCAGCGCGGCGCCGATCGCGGCGATCTCGTCCTCGGCCTGGAACGTCGTGATGCGGAAGTTCTTGTGCTTACTGAGCTCGTGCAGGATGTCGCTCGCCGGCGTGATCGGGTAGGTGCCGAGCAGCACGGTCAGTCCCGACAGTTCGCTCGCGGCGACGATGCCGAGCGCCGTCGCCTCGTTGCCCGAGATGCTCCGGTAGCGGCCGGGAGGCAGGACGGCGGGCTTGACGACGACCGTCGAAGCGAAGAGCTCGCAGGTTTCGCCGAAGTAGAAGCCGGCCTTGAGCGCCTTGACGTTGGCTTCGGCGATGTCCGCGCTCTTCTTGAACTTGACGCGCAGGAACTCCTCGGTGGGCTCCGTCGGCCGGTTGTACATCCACAACATCAGCCCGAGCGCGAACATGTTCTTGGCGCGCCCCACTTCGCGCGACGAGAGGCCGCTATCGACGAGGGCAGTCGCGGTGAGTTTCGAGATGTCGATCGGCTGCACGCGATAGCGATCCAGCGACCCGTCCTCCATCGGGTTCTTCGCGTAGCCCGCCTTGACGAGGTTTTGCTCGGTGAAGGCTCCACTGTTCAGGATCAAGAGTCCGCCCGGCATCAGGTCGGCCAGGTTGGTCTTGAGCGCGGCCGGGTTCATCGCGACCAGGACCTCGGGCTGGTCGCCGGGCGTGAACACGGGCGAGCTCGAGAACTGGACCTGGAAACCCGAGACGCCGGCGAGCGTGCCGGCCGGCGCGCGGATTTCGGCCGGGAAGTCGGGCAGCGTCTGCAGGTCGTTCCCCGCCAACGCCGAGAGGCGCGTGAACTCCGCGCCCGTGAATTGCATGCCGTCGCCCGAGTCTCCGCAGAAGCGGATCGTGACGGCCGACACTTCGCGGCTGGCGCGGGCGGCGTGGGGAGGGCTCGTGGAATCGGCTGCCATGCAGACTTCTCCTCGTGGTCCATCGAGACCGCGGGAACGGAGCGGGGGAACGTGCGCGACCGCCGACCGACGCGAGAGGTATCCAGCGTCAAGACGGGCTCGCCGGCGCGTTCCACTATACTCCTCTCCCGTAGCGCGCATGAGTCTCGCGTGCCGTTCAGGTCGCTTTCGGAGGGATCGCGGCCGTCCGCGCCGCCGGTGTCCCCGAGTCCCCGCGTCCACGCAGCGGCCCCGCGAGGCGGCGCGGTGGGATCCCCCGCACCCGCACTAGGGCGTAGTGCCCGTTCAGTCTCCCGAGCCCACGTCGGACCACCCGGAAGGTAGTCTCTCGCCGATGAGAATCCCCTGGCTGTGCCTGTTCGCGTTCTCCTCCTGGGCCTGCCGTGCGAACGGTCCGGCTCATCACCAGTCCCTGACTTCGTTCGAACGCAGGCACGCGCTCATGGTCGGCGATCCCGCGCCCGCGCTCAGCGTCGAGACCTGGGTCAAGGGCGTGCCCGTGCCGCGTTTCGAGAGCGGCCGCGTGTACGTGATCGATTTCTGGGCGATGTGGTGCGGAGGCTGCATCGCGGGCATGCCCGATCTCACCCGACTGCAGCGCGATTTCGCGGCCGACGCCGTCACGGTGATCTCGGCCACGTGCGCCGATCCGGACAACACGCTCGAAGCGGTGCGCGCCTTCGCGGCGAAGCAGGACGACGACTTCATGGGCTTCCGAGTCGCCTTCGATGGCAGTGGCAGGCTGCACGAGGATTGGATCGAGCACGGCGGCGTGGGCGGCTTGCCCTATGCGTTCGTAGTCGGGCGCGACGGGCGCATCGTGTACTCGGGGCACCCGCTCCACATCCGAGCGCTCCTGCCCGAGATCCTGTCGGGTGCGTTCGACGCCGACAGGGCCGTGGTGCGCTACCGCGAGAACCAAAAGAAGCCGGTCGAGAGCGTGCCGATGAGCACGAAGATGCCGTCGATGCGCGCTTCCGTGCCCAAGGAGTGAGGCGCGCGTCGGATCAGTGCCGCGCCTCGTGGCAGCACTGGTCGATCACGACGGCCGCGGCGAGCAAGAGGACGTCGTCCTGCCCCGCCGCGATTTCGACGCCGTAGGTGTCGCGCACGGCGAACCAGCGTTTGCTGACCCGCGCGACCTCGCGCGCGCCGCGCTGGAACGAGTATTCGTAGTCCAACAAGTTGCCCGAAGCCACGAGGTCGTCGGGACCGGGCACGTCGACCGTGAACTCGCAGTGGAACAACGTGAAGAGCTTCTTCTTCACGACCGCGGCGATCTCGCCGTCGCGCAAGACCTCGAACGTCGGTCCCCAGGAGAGCAGCCGCTGGCGGATGAACGCGAGCTCCTGGCGTTGCATGTCCTGGAACGACAGCTTGGCGCCGATCGAGAACGCCCGCCCGTCCACGTAGTAGACCTCGTTCCCATCCGCATCGCGGATGATGTAGTCATCCCCCAGGCACATCAGCTTCTGCTTCATCTGGTAGAGCATGGGTCCTCCCGCGAGTGGCAGTATCATATCGTGTGTCGGGACGCCCGCGAACTGCGTAGGAGCCATGTCGAGAAATGTCTACACATTTGCGGTCGTCTCGCCTCTTCTGGAATCGTCGCTTCTCGAAGGGCTGCGTC
>JBGATY010000245.1:0-5074 GCA_044228955.1 Planctomycetota bacterium
CACCAGCAGCAACGGCGCCGTGACGGCCAAGGGCATCAACGGCCTGGTCTATGCCGAATCGTCCAACGGCGCGATCACCGTCGACCGCGCCGGCGGCGCTCGGACTCGACTCCCGACTAGAACTCGCGCAGTTCCTTGGCCCGCGGCTCGTTCGCGCGCGGAGCCCGCCACGTCAGTGTCCGCTTCTTGCCGTCGGCGTCGACGAGGGTGACGACCACGTCGGCATCGCTCTTGCGCTGGGCCAAGATCTCGCGCACGTCGGTCGGGCTCTTCACCGCGCGGCTGTTGACCTCGACGATCACGTCCCCGGGCTCCAGGCCGAGCTTCTCGGCGATCGAGTTCGGCTCGATGGCGCGCACCTTCAGACCGACCCCCGCGTCGACCTGCGCGCGCTTCTGGTCGTCGGCGCTCATGTCCTCGACCTGCACCCCGAGCCGGTCGGTGCGGATCTCGCTCGTCTGCGGCAGCGGCGCGATCGAGCGGGGATTCGCCAGGCCGCTGAACGGATCGCCCCAGTCCGCGCCCCCGAAGCCGCGCAGCGGACCGCCTTGGATCTCGACGCGCGCGCCGAGCTTGTCCTTCAAGTCCGGATGCGCCTCGTAGAGTTCGTCGAGCGTCTTGGCTGTGTAGGTCTTCTTCTCGAGCTTGCCGTCGACGTCCTCCTCGACCTCGACCTTGACGCCGTCGGGCGTCACCTGCATCGAGTAGGAGCGGCGATCCGCGGTGAACCCCGGTGCCGTGAAGGCGTGCGGCACGACGCCGCCCCGGCCCTGGTTCAGGCGCTGCTCGAACTCGTCGAACATGCGGTCGAGGTCGCCGAAGCGCCGCTGCATGTCGTCGAGTTGCGAGCGCAGCGCGTTCGGCCCGGTCCAGTTCCCGCCGAACGGCGAGCGGCGCAGGGAACCGGTGCCTTGGCCGTCGCGGGCCTCACGCAAGGCGAGGCGCGTGGTCCAGGCCAGCTCCTGGTCGGAGCCGTCGCGCCAGTCGCGCACCGCGCGGCGCAAGTCGTCATCCTGGCGCAGGACCTGGACGAACTCGTCGAACGCGCGCTCGCGCTGGTCGAGGTCGCGCGCACTGAGCTTGTCCTTCCAGGCGGCGAGGTCCGCGGCCGGAGCGGCCGACTGGGACTGCACGCGCATCAGACCGGAGGTCTGCGGAGTGGTGTCGGTGACGAGGAGCGGCGCGACCAGCGCGGGAGCGACCGCCCAGGGAATCAGGTTCAGTTTCATGGGTGTTGGTCCTCGAACGGATGCAGGGTTGAAAGGAACGGACCGCGTCGGAGTGGATGTCGTCCAGGTCGACGCGAGTCGCACTGTTTCTACGGCGCGGAGCACGGTCCAAGCCGCGCCCGCAAAGGTCTAGTGCCTGAGGATCACGGGCGCGGAGGTTCTCTCGTCGCTCAGACCGAGCGCCTGATCCCAGGGCAGATCGCTGTAGATCTCGGCACCTTCTCGCAGACGGCGTTCCGTGCGGCCGACGCGGTGCAGGGCGTCGGCGTTCGCGCTGACGGGCAGCGTCGGCAGCACGCGCGGCGTGACCGGCGCGATCTCGATGTTCTCGACGAGAGTCTCGCCGGCCGGACAATCTGGACCGGCACCGAACGGTCGTGGTGCACGGAAGGCGTCGCGGGCGAGCCACACGCCGGCGACCAGTGCGGCCGCGGCCGCGGCGTAGGGCAGGAGGCGCAGCCGACGCGGAGCTCTCGCTCCCCCGAAGGGCGCGGCGACTGCGGGAGGCGGCACGAGAATCCCCTCGCGGACGAGACCGGCGCGCACGCCCGGCCACAGTTCGGGGCCCTTGCGCTCGGACATGACGAGCGCGGAGACCATCAGATCGCGCGAGGCGCGCGCCGCCCCTTCGCGCTCGGCGCAGGCCGAGCAACGCTCGAGGTGTCGTCGCACCTCGTTTGCGGCTTGATCCTCGAGATCACCGCCCACGTACAGAGCCAGGCTGTTTTCGATCTCGACGCAGTTGTCGTCGTGTTGCTTCATGATGTCGTTTCGCCGCCCAGACGGTCCCCGCCCGTCTCGCGCAGGCGCGCGCGGCGTTCCCATTCTTCCTGGAAGAGCTTCCGACCGCGGTGCAGGCGCCAGCGCACGGTGACGTGCGTCGCGCCCACGATCTTGGCGATCTCGTTGCACGGCAGTCCCTCCATCTCGCGCAGGACGAGCACCGACTGGAAATGCGGCGCCAGCCCGCTGAGCGTCGCGCGCACTTCGGCGGACAATTCGCGCGACTCGAGCGCGTCGGAGGGAGCGTCGACACGCGTGTCGACGATGTCGAAACCGGCCTCGTCGTCCTCGTTGCGCGTCGTGCTGGCCACGGGGCGGCGGCGGCGCAGGTGGTCGATCGCGAGGTTCGTCACGATCCGGTACAGCCAGGTCGTGAAGGCGTGGTCGAAGTCGAACGCCGCGAGGCTCTTGAAGACGCGCACGAACGCCTCTTGGGCGAGGTCCTGGGCGTCCTCGTCGGTCGGCACCAGGTTGCGCGCCACGCGCCAGGCGCGCTGTTGATGGCGCGTGACGAGGTCTGAGAACGCGTGCTCGTCGCCGTTCTGCGCGCGGCGGATCAATGCGTGGTCGACGGCGATCTCGCGGGCCTCGAGTACGGCGTCGCCCTTCTCGACCCGGGGTCGAGCGCGAGTCTCGTCGGGGCGGCCCCGACCATCGATGGAATCGCTCATCGGGGGGGCACCAGACCGGCGGCGGTCGACTGTGGGTCGGACGAGGTACATGGAAGGCGTCTAGCAGACACCCCCCCTACGCAGCGGAATTCGTGAACGTTGGCCCGACTTCGGCCCGAATCGGGGTCGAACGGGACCGGAACGATCTTCCGAGCCCCCCCCACGTCACCTCACCACGGGAAAGCGCCCGGGGATCTCCCCCGCGCGGCGGAACTTCTCGCGGCGCTCGGCGATCAGGCGCTCGACCGGGATCCGCTCGAGCTCCGCCAGGGCGGAGACGATCGTCTTCTTCACCTGCGCCATGGCCGTGAGCGGGGCCCGGTGGGCGCCCCCCTGCGGCTCGGGAATGACGCCGTCGATCAATCCGAGCCCGACGAGGTCGGGGGCCGTGAGCTTGAGCGCCTCGGCCGCGTCCGGCGTGCGCTCGCCGTCTTTCCAGAGGATCGCCGCGCAACCCTCCGGACTGATCACGGAGTAGTAGCTGTGCTCCATCATGAACACGCGATCGCCGACGCCGATGCCGAGCGCGCCGCCCGAACCGCCCTCGCCGATCACGATCACGACGATCGGCACGCGGATCGAGAACATCTGCAGGATGTTCTCGGCGATCGCCGTGGCCTGGCCGCGCTCTTCCGCGCCGATGCCGGGATAGGCGCCGGGCGTGT
The DNA here is from genome assembly GCA_044228955.1 of Planctomycetota bacterium. Classification (GTDB taxonomy): domain Bacteria; phylum Planctomycetota; class UBA1135; order UBA1135; genus JAEUIA01. The sequence goes on from JBGATY010000245.1 coordinate 3,349, forward strand.
TGATCAGGGTCACGATGGGCAGCTTGAGCTTCTCGGCGAGGCGCATCTTGCGCAGCGCCTTGCGGTAGCCCTCGGGGTGCGCGCAGCCGAAGTTGTAGGCCATGCGCTCCTTCGTGGTCCGGCCCTTCCTGTGCGCGATCAGCATGAAGCGCTGGTCCTCGATGCGCGCCAGACCGGTCACGATGGCCTTGTCGTCGCCGTAGACCTTGTCGCCGAAGAGCTCGATGAACTCGTCGAGGATCTTGTCGATGTAGTCGCTGGCGACGGGTCGGTCGGTGTGCCGCGCGACGTTGACGCGTTCCCAGGGCGTGAGGTCGGAGTACGTGGTCTCGATGGCCTGGGACAGGCGTTTCCTGAGCGCCTCGATCTCGCTCGAGATGTCCAGGTTCGTGCGCTGGCTGATCGCCTCCAGCTCGGCCAGCTGGGACTCGATCTCCTTGATCGGGCGCTCGAAGGCCATTCCGGCGGCGGTCGTGTCGTTGCGGCGGGTGCTCATCGCTGAAAGGCTCTCCTCGCGAGGGATGGGATCGAAGGTCCGGTCAGGATCCGCGAGGATGCACTCTAACCGGCCCGTGGTGGAAGGCCCAAGCTTCGAGCTTGGTCCCGCGGTTTTCGGCACTAGAATCGGCCCTTTCGAGCCCCCGCGCGGTTTTTCGCACGAGCCCCGACAGAGGACGCATGACGAGCACCCGACCGGCCCAGACGACCTCCCCGACGACCACGCTGCCCGACGCGTGGCGCATCGAGGTGTTCCGCGTCGACCCCGCCTACGACCCCGAGGCGCGCGCCGTGCTCGCATCGGCGCGCGAACTCGGAGTCGTCGGCATCGACCGCGTGCGCACCGGACGCGGCTACATGCTCCCCGCTCGCGTGTCGCGCGCGGCTGTCGAGGCGGCGGTGAAGGAGCTCTTCGCCGACCCGGTGCTCGATGCGGCGACGATCCACGCGCCGCGCGAGAAGCCGCCGGTCGGGGCGGGCGTGCAACGCGTGCTCGTCGCGCGCAAGAGCGGCGTGATGGACCCGGTTGCGTTGACCGTGCAGAAGGCGCTCGTCGCCTCCGGCATCGTCCGCGATGCGAACGCGCCCGATTTCTTCGCGACGACGTTCAAGATCGTCGAATGCTCTGGAGCGGGCGGCGCCCGGATCGACGCGCGGAGCTTGCAGAACTTCGCGCAGAAAAGCCTCGCCAACGAGACGATCGAGGACGTCCTCGTCGACGACGAGCGCCTGTTGTTCGCGCGCCCGAAGCACTCGCCGAGTCACGGCGTGATCCACGTGCCGCTGACACGCGCCAGCGACGAGCAGCTCTCGAAGATCTCGCAGGACGGGTGCCTGAGCCTGAACCTCACCGAGATGCGCGCGATCCAGGCGCATTTCGCCCGCGCCCGCCGCGATCCGACGATCGCGGAGCTCGAGACGATCGCCCAGACCTGGAGCGAGCACTGCAAGCACAAGACGTTCACGGGGATCGTCGATTTCGACGGGGTCGTCATCGACAACCTCCTGAAGAAGACGATCAAGGCCGCGACGGTCGAGTTGGCGAAGCCCTGGTGCGTGAGCGTCTTCCACGACAACGCCGGCATCATCGCCTTCGACGACGAGGGTGAGCTCATCCGTGCCGCCATGGCCCATGCCACCCAGCCGGCGCCGCGCGGCCCGCGCACGGCCGTGCTCACCAATACCGGCGGCCCGGCGGTGATCGCCACCGATGCGCTGGTGTCGCAGG
>JBGATY010000246.1:0-4912 GCA_044228955.1 Planctomycetota bacterium
CGTCCGCGTCTGCGAGACGATCGGCTTCGCGCACGCGAAGGGTGTCGTGCACCGCGATCTGAAGCCGGCCAACGTCCGCATCGGAAAGTACGGCGAAGTCTACGTGATGGACTGGGGGCTGGCGCGTGCGCTGGGGTCGGCCCCCGATCCGCGCGGCGACGCAGCCGTCTCCACGACGCGGCGCGACGAGATCAGGACGGACTCCGATTCTCCGATGGCCACGATGCCGCGCCGGCACGTGGGCACCGTCTATTACATGTCGCGAGAGCAGGCGGAGGGCGAAGAGCCGACGACCTCGTTCGACGTGCATGCGATCGGCGCGATGCTCTACGAGCTCCTCGTCGGAAAGCCCCCGTATCGAACAGCCAACGGGGCTTGCGATCCGGCCGCGGAGCGGGCTGCGGCTCGGGACGCGCTGCTCGCCGGTGCTCCGACTCCGATCGAGGCCCTCGTCGATTCGGCACCGACGGAATTGGTCGCCATCTGCGAGCGCGCGATGCAGCGCGACCCCGAGCTCCGGTACGCGAGCGCGCTCGACCTCGCCGAGGATCTGCAGGCCTGGCTCGACGGACGCGTGGTGCGCGCCCACGCGACGGGACCGTGGGCGGAGCTCCGGAAGTGGGTAGGCCGCAACCGGAAAGTCGCGGCGACCGCTCTGGGTGCGCTCCTCTTGCTGCTCGCTGCGGGAGGAGTGTTCCTCCTCGTCCTCTCGAACCGGCAGGTCGAGATCACGGAGGCCAACGCCAAGCTGAGCACGGCGAACGCGGAGATCGTCGCGAAGAGCCTCGCTCAGGCTCGTGGCCGCGGGAACTGGGCCGCGGTGCTCGACGTACTCGATCGGGGCGGGAGTTCGATCGTGGATCCGGTCGAGGCGGTGCTGCTTCGCGCGCAGGCGCTCTCGAACCTGCAGCACTACGAGGAAGCCCGCGTGGTCCTCGAACCGCTGACCGGTCGCGACGATCTCGGCCAGCACACCGGTCGGGCGCTCTACCTGCTGGGTGAAGTCGAGATGTACCTGACGGGTTGGACGCCCGAGGTCGAGACGCTGCTCCGCTCTGCGCGAGAGCAGCCCCTCGCGGAATCCGAGTCCGCACTCATCGACGGACTCCTGGCCGAGACGATGCCGGAGGCCGCGGAACGGTTGGGACGGGCACTGGAGCTCGACCCCTACCTGCACGATGCGCGGGTGCAGCGCGCGTTCATCCTGACCTGGCTCGAACGGCGCGACGAGGTGCGGCGGGAGCTCGACCTGCTCGCGACGCTCCATCCCGAGAGCCTCAGCGCGGGCGCTGCCGCACTGGCCATCGGTGCGCTCATGGGGCTTCCCGACGCGGAGGCCCGCGCCCGCGAGCACATGGCGAACCACCCCGACGAGGTGAACGGCAGGGAACTCGAGCTCGCGCTGGAGATCGCCGGCATCGCGCGCCGCGCTTCGGCGGCCGGCTTCCTCGGCGCGGTGGTTCCCCAGGAGGTCCTGCTCGATGTCAAGTCGATGGGCTCGCTGCGCTCGCTCAGCCGTGACTCGGGCGTCGCGCTGCGGCTGACGCATCCGCTCATGAGACGCGTATCCGAGGCCATCTCCGAGTTCACGAGCCAGACGTCCACCGACGGGAAGAGACTCGAGTCCCTCCATGCAGTCGCTCCGAACAGCCTCACCCTCTGGTTCCTCGCGGCTCGCAGCCTGGATTCCGCTGTCGCTGCCGGTCGCGCCGAACCCACGAGGATGAGGGCCGCACTGGAGCATTGCGCCAGCCTGTTCGACGAGTGTGCGAGGACGGCACTCCTGATTCCGGGCATGGGTCGGGCTGCTCGGAATCGGGCGACGCTCGCGAATGCGCTCCTCGGGAAGAAAACGGCTACGGGTGAAGATCCGGCTCGGATGAGCCTGGCCCATCAGGGGGCCCTGTGGATCCTGGCGCAGGACGACGCGACGCTCGAGGAACTCGAGGCTTGGCGCTGGCCGTTCGGAGAGATCGGCGATTCAGCGCTCACGGCCGTCCTGGAGTCACGGATCACGACCCTGCGCGAAGCTCGCGAGCGCGCGAAGGCGGCGAATCGCAGTGCGCAAGTCGAGGCGCTGCTCGTCGACCTGCGGAAATCGATGGGGGAGGAGAAGCTCCTCGTCGCGCGCAGCCTCGCGACGCGCATCTTGAAGCGTGACCCCGAGAACGCGGAGGCGAAACAGGCGCTCGAGAGGATCGCGCAACTGCGCGGCGAGGGCACCGCCAAGTAGCCACACCGGCCATCCTGGCCGGCGCGGATGCGACGAAGTCCTCTGCCCGGAGACCTGCGAGTTCCACGTTTCCCCGTGGGTTTGCACTCGGCAAGTCCCTCGTCTCCGGGGGAGGCCGCCGCCGCCTTGGACCTTCTCGAGAAGGCCTGGCTCGATCCGGCGTCGTGAATCTCCTTCGCGTCGGAGTCCCTGGGTCCTGCGAGGGGGCTCCGCCGATCCCCTTCTCCTCGCCTGGACGCTGCCCATGAACTCGCACTGCCGGAAGACTCCGTCACCCGCCTCGATCCTGGCCCTGCTGCTCTCTCTCGCGCTTCCCTCCTGCACGAACTCCGCTCCGACGGAACACGTCGCGGTGGTATCGGGTTCGGTGCTGACGCCGACGGGCGAGCCGATCGCCGGGCTGACCGTGCGGGTCGACCACACCTCGGCCTCCACGAGCTCGAACGCGAGCGGCTCGTTCGAACTCGCGGGAATCCCGGTCTCCGAATCCGGAACGAGCCGCGTCACCCTCGTGTTCGACGCCTCGACGGGATCGCCGCCCAGCACGTTCCGGATGTCGATGCCGGTCGAACTGACGGCTTCGCAGCGGCTCGACCTGGCTCTGCCGATCCATGTGCCGATGTCGGACGCGAGCTCGGCGACCCGGCTCCACGGCCTCAGCACGCAAACGGTGCTGACACCCGGACATCCGGGCGCATCGCTCCAGGTGGCGCCGGGACAGACGGCCTTCGACTCCGCGAATGGAGGCGAGAGTGCCCGTGGAACCCTGGCCATGGTCCACATCCCGCGGCACCTGCTTCCGGGAGCCCTCCCGAACGGAATGGTCTCGGACGTGATCTTCTCGATCCAGCCGTCGGGGGTCGTCTTCGATCCCCCGGCCTCGATCACCTTCCCGAACTACGACGGATTCGCGCCGCGCGAGAACGTGCCGATCATGCAGGTGAGTCCCGTCACCGCCGAGTGGGTCCAGGTCGGTACCGCGACGGTGAACAACGCCGGCACGCTGATCGTCTCCGATCCGGGTTCCGGAGTGCTCTGGGGTTCGTGCACGGGATGCTGCTATCCGCCCTGTCGGGCGACGATCGAAGGCGTCGTCGAGCGCGAGTCCGGAGCGCGCGTCCAGCCCGTCGAAGGCGCACGCGTGCGCGCCGGTGGTGGTGCGCAGGCCACGACGGACGCGGCCGGTCGATACCGGTTGGAGAACGTGCCCATCGGCAACTGCGCGACGACGCAGGGCCCGTTCGACGTCGAAGTCGTGGCCTACTACACGACCACGAATGGCGCAGTACTGACCCAGGAGAGGTCGGTGAGCCTCTCGAACGGCGGCACGGCGCAGGTCGACTTCCTCTTCCAATCGATGACCCTGAGGTTCGTCGACGACGAGAACGACGGCACGCTTTCAGTCGGCACCGAACCTTCGTCCTTCGCCGGTGCTCCCGTCGACACCGTTGCCGCGGACGGATCGACCTCCGTGGCCATCGCCTTCCTCGTCGGGGCGGACCCGGCGCTCGAGAACGCCTTCGCGCGCGTGTGGATCGACGAAGAGGCCAGCGATCCCGGCGAGCCCGGCGAACTCATCCTCGACACGAACCCAGGCGACGGGCTGCCCGGCGTCAGTGAGGGCGCCACGCAGCCCATCCCGCTGCCCGACCTCCTGCAGGGTCGCAGCGTTCTGCGCTACGCTGCGCCCGCGCGGCTCGGGACGGGTTCGATCGATCCCGCAGACGGGCGCGAGAGCCGCCGGGTGCGCTTGAGCGCGCAGGTCTTCGTCAGCGACGCGGGGGAGCGCTCCGTGCTCTACGACATGAAGGAACCGGCGGAGATCCGGCTCGTACACCCGCAGCTCTTCTTCGTCCACGGCCTGCTCGCCGACGGGTTCGTGTGGGCGCGGCAGACGCTGCTCCAGGGCGGCGGCTTCCACCCGTTCGAGTACGTGAACTCCTTGTGCCAAGGCGGCCCGCTCGACACGACGGCGTTCGAAGAACGGCTCGCGCCCGTGATGGGGCGGACGCCCTATGCCGCCTACGTGGCGGACTACAGTGCCCAGAGCGGCAGCTCGCGCGACGTGGTCGCGCCCATCGTGCGGCAGCAGCTCCACGGTCTCGACGCGATGCTCCGAAACGCTGGGATCGCTTCGACGAGCTACGACGTCATCGCGCACTCGTACGGCGGTCTCGTGACCCGCCGACTCATCGAGGAGTTCGAAGCCGCCGCCTCGGCGAATCCGGCCGTTGCGCGCCGGATTCGAGGCCTCGTGACGTTGGGCACGCCGCACCTCGGTTCGACGATGTCGGACCGTGTGCGGAACCTGACGGAACCGGAGGCCAGTTGCCCAGGCGCGACCGCGATGCGCGAGGAGCTGCTGGCGACGCTCGATGACTCGGGGCTCGACTCGTACTGCACGTCCGCGCCGAACAACGTGGCCGCGATCCAGGCCATGCTCACCCCGTCTTCGGTGCCCCGCACGGCCTACGACGAGACTTCGTCGGCCTATCGCATGCAGTCCGGCTTCGCTCGCGAGGGATTCGTCGAGGGAGTTCGCGAGCTCTTTCTCTACGGGATCACGAACGTCCTCTCGTCCGCGAACGACGCGCTCTACGGGGGCATGAGCTCGTGGACCCTGGGCAACATCGAATCGCCTGGAGATTTCCTCGTGTCCACGCAGAGCGCGACGGCGGG
>JBGATY010000247.1:0-4901 GCA_044228955.1 Planctomycetota bacterium
CGGAACGGCAGTCGGGGCGGACGACGAGTGTTGGGCGCGTGACGGAGGTGGGGCGGAAACCGGAACCAGAACCGGAAGTACTGGTGGTTCGCAGTGCAAGCACAGCGAACAAGCGCTTGAGCAGGATCTCCTCGAGCTTCTGCAGCCGGTTGCGCGACTTCGCCGCCTCCTCGAAGCGCAGCTCCTGCGCCGCGTGCAGCATGTCGGCGCGCACCTTCTCGACCTCGCCGCGCAGCTTGTCCGCCGGCCAGCTCCAGGCGTCCTGGACGTCGTCGCCCTTGCGACCGCCCTTCTTCTTCGCGCCCTTCGCGCCGTCGTCGATCGGACCGGCGACCTCGACGTAGTCCATCTCGTACAGCGACTCGATCGAGTCGCGGATCGGCTTGAGGATCGTCTTCGGCGTGATCCCGCGCTCGGCGTTGTAGATCACCTGCCGCTTGCGGCGCCGCTCGACCTCGCCGATCGCCGTCGCCATCGAGTCGGTCGTCTTCTCGGCGTAGAAGATCACGCGCCCCTCGACGTTGCGCGCGGCGCGGCCGCAGGTCTGGATCAGGGACGTCGTCGAGCGCAGGAAGCCCTCCTTGTCCGCGTCGAGGATGCCGACCAGCGCGACCTCGGGCAGGTCCAGGCCCTCGCGCAGGAGGTTGATGCCGATCAGCACGTCGAACTCGCCCAGACGCAGGTCGCGCAGGATCGCCGCGCGCTCGATCGCGTCGATCTCGGAGTGCAGGTAGCGCACGCGCACGCCCAGCTCGGCGTAGTACGTGGTCAGCTCCTCCGACATGCGCTTCGTCAGCGTCGTGACGAGCACGCGCCATCCGGCCGCCACCGTGCGCCGGATCTCGTGCAGCAGGTCGTCGACCTGCGTGCGCGCGGGACGGACCTCGATCTCGGGGTCGAGCAGCCCCGTCGGCCGCACGACCTGCTCGGCGACGCGGCCGGCGCTGTGGCTCATCTCGTACGCCGACGGCGTCGCCGAGACGTAGACGCACTGCCGCACGAGCTTCTCCCATTCCTCGAAGCGCAGCGGACGGTTGTCGAGCGCGCTGGGCAGGCGGAATCCGTGCTCGACGAGCGTCTCCTTGCGCGCGCGGTCGCCGCGGTACATGCCGCCGACCTGGGGCACCGAGACGTGGCTCTCGTCCACGAACACGACCCAGTCCTCGGGGAAGTAGTGCAGGAGCGTGAACGGCGACTCGCCCGCGTTGCGTCCGTCCATCCAGCGCGAGTAGTTCTCGATGCCGTTGCACACGCCGGTCGCCTTGAGCATCTCGAGATCGTGGCGCGTGCGCTGCTCGAGCCGCTGCGCCTCGAGCAGGCGCTTCTGCCCGTGGAGCACCTCGAGGCGCTCCTCGAGCTCGACGCCGATCCCCTCGATGGCCTTCTGCAGCCGTTCCGCCGGCGCCACGTAGTGGTTCGCCGGGAAGATCGTCATCGACGCGTGCTCGCCCAGCACCTCGCCGCGCAGCGGGTCGACCTCGACGATGCTCTCGATCTCGTCGCCGAACAGCTCGACCCGGATCGCCTGCGTCTCCTCGTACGCCGGCCACACCTCGATCACGTCGCCGCGCGCGCGGAACGTCCCACGCCGGAAGTCCGTGTTGTTGCGGGCGTACTGCATGCGCGTCAGCGCCCGCAGCAGGTCCTCGCGCTCGATCGTCGTGCCGACGCTCAAGGGGAGCGCCATCTTCTCGTAGTTGTCGGGCGATCCGAGGCCGTAGATGCACGAGACGGACGCGACGATGATCACGTCGCGCCGCTGGAGCAGCGAACGTGTCGCGCTGTTGCGCAGACGCTCGATGTTCTCGTTGCGGCTCGCGTCCTTCTCGATGAACGTGTCCGTGGACGGCACGTACGCCTCGGGTTGGTAGTAGTCGTAGTAGCTGACGAAGTACTCGACGGCGTTGTTCGGGAAGAGGTCCTTGAACTCGGCGTAGAGCTGCGCCGCCAGGGTCTTGTTCGGCGACAGGACGAGCGTCGGCCGATTCACCTTCTCGATCACGGCGGCCATCGTGAACGTCTTGCCCGAACCGGTGATCCCGAGCAGAGTCTGGTGCTTCTCTCCGGCGAGCAGACCCGCGGTGAGCTTGGCGATGGCCGCGGGCTGGTCGCCGGTGGGCTCGAAGGGGCACACGAGCTCGAATCGCCGACCTGCACCGAGCGCGGGCGCATTCGCGGGCTCTCTGGGCTTGTCGGAGGACCTCATCGAGGTGATCTTAGCCGTCATGACTGCGACATTCCTGCTCACCTTGTGCTCGGCGCTCGCCTCCGAAGATCAAGCCAAGGTCGAGACGTTGCGCGGCGCGCACTTCGAGGTCACGGCCCACTTCGACGCCAGAAAGCTCGCCGAGGAAGCGCTCGTCGCGGCCGAAGCCGTCGTGTCGAGTCTGGAGTCGGTGTTCGGCAAGGTCGAGATCGAGCGCAAAGGCGCGGTCGTGATCGGCCCGCGCATGCCGATCCACCTGTTCTGGTCCCCTGCCGAATTCGCTCAGGCGGCCGCGGATCACCTGTCGGTCCCGGCCGCGGGCGGTCACGCCTTCACGAGCGACAAAGCCGAAGTGGCGTGCGTGTTGATCGTGCCGCCGAGCGTTTCGAACGCCCTCTCCGCCACCGGTCTCCCGCTCCACACCAAGTTGGACGTGGCCCGCGAGGCCGCGCACCTGTGGGCGCGACGGGCCTCACCGCTCGCCACGCGCTGGCCGTACTGGTTCCTCGAGGGCGGCTCCGCGTGGGCGGCCGAGGAAGCCTGCCGATCGAAGCAGTGGATCCAGTCGTACATCGAATATCCGGAGGCCGCGTCGCGCATCCTGCGCACGCAGATGCTGCTCGCCGGCAACGCACTGCCGAACCTGTTCGCGTTCGTCGACGGATTCCCGAGCGGCCTGACCGCGGACGAACGCCGGGCGGTGGCGAGCCAGCTCTTCCGTTTCCTCGAGGATCCCGCGAACGCAGAGATCATGGACACGGTCGCCTACGCTGCACGCGTGACGAAACAGGACGACGTGCCCGCCGCCGTGGCGCGTGTGATGCGCTCGAAGATCGGAGACACCGCGGCGCAGAGCGCGTTCGAGGGCGCGTTCGACGCGTGGCTGAGAGCACAAAGGCCGGCCTGGGAGGAATTGCACGGCTCGCTGTGGCCGGTCGGCGACACCTGGATCCAGGCGGCCGACGCGGCGAACGCATTGGCGTGGCGCGCGGACGTCGCTCCGGACGATCAGTACGAGATCTCCGGTGAGACGGCCTTGTTCCCGGCCGAACGCCGGCAGGCGAACCTGCTCCTCGCTCGCGGCCAACACACGTTCCTCGAGGTCGCCTTCGTCGCCGATCACGGCGTGGACGTGCTGCAGTTCGACGCTCGACGGCCGGAGGCCGAACGCTGGAAGACGCTCACGAGCGCGCCCCTCGAGGCGGTGAAGGAAGGCCGCTTCATGCCCTTCCGGATCGTCGCGGACAAGTCGGCGCTCGAAGTCTGGGTCGACGGGAAGCCCGTGCTGTCCTTGGCCGACACCGGCACGACTCTCGCCGGAGCGTGGGGACTGGGCTCGTTCTCGGGCTCGTGCTGCGCGTGGCGCAACCTCGGTTTCAAGGACCTCCCCTAGACGATTCCGTCGGTACCGCGGGCTTGCTCGGCGTCCCACCCTGCGTCCCGCCGCTGCCTCCGCGGCGCGGATCGCTCACCGTCACCGGCGTACCGCCCACGGCGTCGAGCGCGATCGCTTGCACGCTGGCGAAGCGGGTCTTCGAGAACGTGACCGGATGTCCGCGCCGGTTGCCCAGCGCGCCGACGATCAACGGGTCGAACTCGCGCTCGAAGATCGTCTCCTTCGGGCTCCACTGCTGATGCAATCGAGGGGCACGCACGGCTTCGTCCAGCGTCTGATCGAGGACGAGCATGCGCAGCAGGACCTGCGCGATCGCCGTGATGATCCGTGGACCACCGGGGCTGCCGAGGACCAGCACGTTCGCGTGACCGCCCTCGCGGCAGACGGTCGGCGTCATCGAGGACAACGGCCGCTTGCGCGGCGCGATCGCGTTCGCGGCTCCGCCTACGAGCCCGTATTCGTTGGGGGTGCCCGACAGCACTGCGAAATCGTCCATCTCGTCGTTCAGGATGAACCCCGCGCCCTCGACCATCGTCTTGCTGCCGAAGGTCGTGTTCAAGGTGGTGGTCAGGCTGCAGGCATTCCCGCTCGAATCGAGCACGGACAGGTGGGTCGTCTCGCCGCCCTCGCGCGCCGGCGCCTGCCAGGGCTTCACGTCGACCCGCGCGCTCTCGCCGATTCCGATGCGCCGTTCGGCGATCCAAGACGGCGAGGTGAGCTCCTCGATCGGGACCTTCACGAAGTCGGGATCGCCCATCGTCTCGGCGCGATCGGCGAATGCGGCGCGCAGCGCCTCGATCCACCAGTGAACCATGCGCTCGGAGAGTCCGGGCGTGTCCGTCGAGATCGGAGCGCCCTTCCCCATTTCGATCGCGTGCGCGGCCAGCGTCTCCGAACGGTCGGTGTCGAGTGGCAGACCTTCGAGTATGCCGAGCGCCTGGACGAGCACGATCCCTCCGGAAGAAGGGGGCGGCATCGTCACGATCTCGAGTCCCTTGAACCAACCCTTGAGCGGCGCGCGCTCCTTCACGGTGTACAGAGCGAGGTCCTCGTGCGTGATCCACCCCTTGCCGGAACCATCGCCGATTGCTCCACCCTTGTCCTCGTGCGGAATGCGACCGCGCGAGATCTCGCGCACGATCGCGTCGGCGACGGAACCCTTGTAGAAACCGGGCGCGCCGTTTTCGGCGAAGAGCGCGAGCGTGCGGGCGAGGTCGGGGGAGCTCGGTGCGCCCTCGGCGGACCCGACGTGTCGCTGGGTCTCGCCGAGCACGACGACACGCATCGTGATGGCACAGG
>JBGATY010000248.1:0-4876 GCA_044228955.1 Planctomycetota bacterium
GCCGGACCCGGTGAACTACTGGGTCGAAATGATCAAGTGCCGCCACGCCTGCCCAGTCGGCACCGACGCGTGCGGTTACGTCAACGCGATCGCGGAAGGGCGTTATGAAGACGCCTACCGCATGGCGCGCGCGCCGATGCCGCAGTCGAAGCTGGGCGGGGAGAACAACGCCTTCTGGAAGCTCTTCAACCACATCAAGTCGCACGACATCCCGATGACGGCACCGGTCGAGATGCGCTGGAGTGCGGGCGATGCTCGAGCAACCGCATCCGTCCGCGGCTTCGACAGCATGGCCTTCCTGTACGTCTCGACCGACGTCGGCCGCACCGGGCCGGACGGCGATGTCGAAGTGCTCGACGTGCCCGCGGCGACCGTCGTGAGCCTCGGGCTGCGCGGGTCGAGCAACAGTCAGCGGGTGGAAACCGAACGCGAGCGGTTGCACGCCTGGATCACGAGCCGGCCGGAGCGCTTCGAGATCGCCGGGCCGCCCCGCATGATGGGCTGGAACAGCCCGATGGTCCCGGATGCGAAACGCTACTGGGAAGTGCAGTACCCGGTGCGGCTGGTCGAACCCGCGAAATAGGGCGCCTTCGGGGGGTGCCGGACCCCATCGGGACGCCTGCCTCGGGAGAGCTTGGGCGCTGGGGCTCGACCTCGCGCTTGCCCCCCGGACTCGATCGGCGGTACACTCATCGTTCGCCCTCGCCCCGCCGAACCTTCACGGTTCACCCCGGGAGCCTTCCGAGTTCACTGAAGCTGGAGAAGATTCGTCGCGACTCCGGTCGCGGACACCCTCATGGAAACGTCCCTGCCTCAGCGCCTGCAAAAGTCCGTCTCCGGCTCCTTCCACAAGACCGCGTTGCTCCAAAAGCGCGTGCGCGAGCTGATCCGCGGCGCGACGCCGCTCATCGAAACGCGTGAAGTGAACCCGATCAAGATCGCGTTCCTCGAGATGGAGCGCGGGCTGATCGAGTTGATCCCGGACGAGGACCACCAAACGCCGACGCTCTGACGGGGGCGCGTGCGAGACGGCCGAAGAGGCCCTCCGCCCATGAGAGCAGACGAGCGACTGGCGCGGCGCGGAGGGGCGATCGAGCTCCTGCGGCTGCCGTCGCTCGCGTTCGCGGCGCTCGCGCGCACGCGGCGTTCCCTGTACGACCGGCGCCTGCTGCCGATGGCGCGCGTCTCCGTGCCCGTCGTGTCGATCGGCAACGTGACGACGGGCGGTACGGGCAAGACGCCGTTCTGCGCCTTCGTCGTGCGTGAGTTGCAGCGGCGCGGATTCAGTCCGGGCATCCTGTCGCGCGGTTACGGAGCGGAGCGCGGCGAGTCGAACGACGAGGCCAAGCTGCTCGCGTCGTGGTTGCCCAAGACACCGCACGTTCAAGGGAAGGATCGCGTGAGCGGAGCCCGTGAACTCATTCGCGGGGGAGCGAACGCCATCGTCCTCGACGACGGGTTCCAGCATCGCCGTCTCGAGCGCGATCTCGACATCGTACTCGTCGACGCGACGCGGCCGTTCGGGCTCGCCGGCGTGGACGGAGCGAGGCCCGTGGTGGCGCTCCTGCCGCGCGGACTGCTGCGCGAGCCGCCGAGCTCGCTGCGCCGCGCGGACGCGATCGTGATCACGCGCACCGAGTCCCTGGACAGGGGATCTGTCGACGCGGTGGAGAGCGAGATCCTGCGCCTCGCGCCCGGCCGGCCCATCGTGCGGGCCGAGCTGCGCGCGAACGGCTGGCTCGACGAGAAGGGCGTGCGTCATCGGCTCGCATCCCTGGCGGGCCGCGAGGTCGACGCCGTCAGCGCGCTCGGCAACCCCGAGGCGTTCGAGACGAGCGTGCGCTCCACGGGCGCGATCGTGCGCGACCGGCGCGTGTTCCCCGATCACCACCGCTACACCAGGGCCGACCTCGCGGGGCTGCCGGCGGCGGGGCGCGTGCTCGCGACGAGCGGCAAGGACGCGGTCAAGCTCGCACCCCTCGGAGTGCGCTTCTTCGCTCTCGACGTCCAGTTCGAGATCACCGCCGGCGCGCACTTCCTCGACGTCCTGTTCGACACGCTCGCGCGCCCGGGCGGAGCGCGGTCATGAGCGCCGAAGCCGTGACGAGCGCGTTGCCGTCGGCCTTGCGGCAGGATTGGCCGGTGCCGCGCCAGGAGGTGCTCGGCCAACGCGACGGCTTCCTCGCGCGTATCGAGGCCGGCGCGGCGATCGGTGCCATGCGCGCGCTCGATCGGCTGCCCCGTTCACTGCGTGAGTTCACCCTGGGCTCGATCGCGCGCACGGCGAAGCTGTTCGACCGCTCGCATTCCCGCGCCGCGCGGACGTTCCTGCGCCAGGCGCTGGGCGAAATCGACGAACGCGAGCTGGACGCGCGCGTCCTGCAAGCGTGGCGTCACTTCCTGCGTGTCGTCGTCGCGAGCGAATCGTTCGATCGGCACGTCGATCCGGCGCGCATCCTCGACCACTACGCGCTCGACCTCGCGCCCGAGGTGGCCGACCTGTTCGCGTCGCAGCAAGGCCGCATCGTCATCACCGGACACGTCGGTGATTGGGAATCGGGCGCGGCGGTCTTGCCGTGGATCGGCTGCGATCCCTGCTACGTCATCGCGAAGCCGCCGCGCAACAAGCCCTTGTCGGCGCACCTGCAGAAGAGTCGCGAAGCGCGCGGACTGCGCGTCCTGCCGCGCCGCGGAGCGATGCAGCACGCGCCCGCGATCATCAAGGCCGGCGGCACGCTCGCCATGCTGCTCGACCAGCGCGCCCGGACGCGGCCCGTGTTCGCGCCGTTCTTCGGCCGGCTGGCGCGCTGCGATCGCAGCGCGGGAGTGCTGTTGAGGCGGTTGCGCGCCCCCGCGGTCATCGGCGCGTGCTGGATGGACGGGCCATGGCGCTGGCGCGTTTCTTTTCAAGACGTGCTCCACCCGCGCGATCTCGCGGGCAAGTCGCCCGAGGAGATCTCGACCGCGATCAACGCGGTCTTCGAGCGCCTGATCCGTGCCGCGCCCGAGCAGTACTTCTGGCTCCACGACCGCTACCGCGGCGCGGAAGCGTCCGACATCGCGGCGAGCGCCACCGAGACCGGAGACGAGTCGATTGGCTAGGATCGAGGCATCCATGAACGTCCGCGAACTCGAATCGGTCCTGTTGGCGCGTGGCCGGCCGCGCGTGCTCATCGTCGGCGACTTGATCCTCGACGCGTACGTGTCGGGCGACGTCGCGCGCATCTCGCCCGAGGCGCCGATTCCGATCCTGGCCGCCAAGCGCAAGGAAGAGCGCCTCGGCGGTGCAGGCAACGTCGCGGCCAACCTGGTCGCGATGCAGGCCGAGGTCGACATCGTCGGCGTGCTCGGCGACGACGGGTACGGGCGCGCGTTGCGACAGCTCATGGAGGAGCAGGGGATCGAGACGACCGGTTGCGCGGTGGACGCGACCCGGCCGACGAGCCTGAAGACGCGCATGATGAGCGGCAGCCACCAGATGTTGCGGGTCGACTGGGAGGACGCGCGGCCCATCGGCGGCACGGCGCAGCAGGAAATGCTCGCGCAATTGCCAGCGCGCGTTCGACGAGCGCGCGCCGTCGTTCTCTCCGACTACGGCAAGGGCGTGTTGTCGAGCGAGGTCCTGAAGAGCGTCATCACGACGGCGCGCGCGGCCGGCATTCCGGTGCTCGTCGATCCGAAGGGCGACGACTACGAGCGCTACGCGGGGGCGACGCTCGTCACGCCCAATCGCAAGGAAGCGGAGCAGGCGCTCGGCCGCAAGCTCGCCAGGATCGACGACATGTCGCAGGCGGCGGACGACTTGATGGCGCTCTCGCGTCTGGACGCGGCGGTCATCACGCTCGGCGCGGACGGCATCTACTACAAGGACAAGCAGGGCCATTCCGGGCACGTTCCCGCGCTGGCTCGAGCCGTGTTCGACGTCACGGGTGCCGGCGACACGGTCGTCGCGCAACTCGGCTTCTACCTCGCCGACGGCCTGCCGCTCGGAACCGCCGTCGAACTGGCGAACCAGGCGGCGGCGATCACCGTCGGCCGTCTCGGCACGCACGCCGTATCGCGTGAGGAACTCGCCGCCCACATGCGCGAGTCGTTCCCGCACGGGGGCAAGGTCGTCGTCGGAGCGGACGTCGAAGCCCTGCTCGCGCAGTGGCGGAAGGACGGCCGGCGCATCGTGTTCACGAATGGTTGCTTCGACGTCCTGCACGTCGGGCACGTGAACTACCTGCGCTTCGCCAAGCAGAAGGGCGACGTCCTCATCGTCGGCGTGAACGACGACGCGTCCGTGAAGCGCCTGAAGGGCCCGACGCGTCCCGTCAATCCGCTCGGCGACCGCATGGAGATGCTCGCCGCGCTCGAGATGGTCGACGCCGTCACGAGCTTTGCCGAGGACACGCCCTTGAAGATCATCGAGCGCGTCACTCCGCACGTGCTCGTCAAGGGCGAGGATTGGGCGGACAAGGGAGTGGTCGGGCGCGAGTGGGTCGAGTCCCATGGCGGCGTCGTGCACCTCGCGCCGATGGTGCCGGGGAGATCGACCACGAGCATTTTGGATCGGGCGCGCGGTCAGACCACCTGTTGAGGCGAAGTCTGGTCTGTGACGCAAAGGGCTGGGGCGCGCGAGGCAGGAGAGCGGCGCGAGGGCGGAGGGAAGCAACGCGCCACACACGGGTGCTTCGCATCCCGCCCCCCTGGCAAGCGAAGCGCGGAGTACCGCGCTTCGCTTGCCAGGGGGCAAACAACAAAGACATGGGTATGAGGATGTCGGTCTGGAATCGAAAGTGAAGTGGGTGTTTTCCCTTCACTCACGCTTCGAGTTCGACAGCCACATGCCCATCGTTCTTTTTTTTCCTCCGGGTTGGTGAAGGGCGGGTAC
>JBGATY010000249.1:0-4861 GCA_044228955.1 Planctomycetota bacterium
GATCGCGGAGGCGACAGCGTGGTGCCCGTACGGGGTGGCCCAGTCGCGCACGCGTGCGAAGAGGTCGCGTGTATCGAGGTCCGCCTCGCCGCGCACGCCGCAGTCGATGTTCTGGTACCGGGCGAACCCGGCCGTGATCTCGAGACCGAGGGTGCCGGCGAGGAGTCGGGAGTTGCCGAAGGTTCCGTGAGCGTCGAGCGGGAGGTGTGCCGCGTAGAGGGCCAGATCCGCATCGAGCAGGGCACGCACGCGGGTCAGGTGCGGACCGGTGAGGGGCTGCAAGCCATTCCAGAACAGGCCGTGATGGACCAGCAGGAGGTTGGTGCCGGCCGCGGCGGCGGCCACGATCGTGCGGTGCGAAGCGTCGACCGCGGCTGCGAGTCGCGTGACGGGGCCGCGATGGTCGACCTGCAGCCCGTTCAAGGCCGGCGGATAGTCGCCGATCCGGCCCACGTCGAGCAGTTCGTCGAGATAGGCGCGGATGGTCTCGATCGCGACGCCGGTCACGGCGTCGGCACCGGCGGAAGGACCATCTCATGGCGAGCGAACCGTCCGCGCACCGAGTCGATGCCGGCGAGGACCGCGGCCGACATGGCCGTTATGGCCGGGTTGGTGACCCAGCGGACCGCGTCGCTCGAGGTATCGAACCGGACGACGCGCGGGACGAAGGTGCTGTCCTTCACCTCGCGCGCCAGGAGCAGGAAGGCGTGCGGGATGTCGATGACCACGGAGCCGAGGGTGACGGATGGCGCGATGGCGTTCTGGTCGGCATTCGAACCGATGATCCAGGTGCCGCGCGATTCGCGGACCGCCTGGAAGACGCCGAGTCCCGCGGCGTCCGCATTCTGGAACAGGACGTCCGCGCGTCGGGCGATGTGGGCGAGCGCCTGCTCCTTTCCGGCGCCGGCGTCATCCCAGTTCCCCAAGTACGCGCTGAGCACGGTGACGTCCGGTCGCACACTGCGGGCGCCGTCCGCGAAGGCGCGAAAGCTCGCCTCGACCGGTGGCAGCTCTGTCCCGCCGATGGTCGCGAGGACCCCGGTCTTCGTGACCGAGGCCGCTGCGATACCGGCGAGGTAGGACGGCTCGTCGAACGCGAAGGAGAGCGCAGCGATGTTCGCGCCCACTCCGGTTCCGCCGGTGGTGACATAGATGGTGTTCGGATACTCCTTTCCGACGCGCTGTGCGGCGTCTTGGAACTCGAATCCATGTCCGATGACGAGCCGATACCCCTTCGCCCCGTACTGCCGGAAGTTCTCCTCGAACTCGGCAGGGGTGCGCGTCTGGATATGACTGATCTCCGCGCCCAGCGAGTCGCGAATGCGCTCAAGACCCCGATACGCCGCGCCGTTCCATGCCTGATCAGAGATCGGGCCAGGCGTCAGAAGCGCCACCTTGAACTCGGCCGTCGCGGAGGGAACTTCCTTGTTTGCACCGCAGGCAAGGAGACCGGCGAGGGCAATGTGGATAAACGAGCCACTTCGCAGGTATTTCCGGGTGCGCATATTTCGTAAATGCTTGTTTAGTAATGTTTTAAACAGATACAAGAAACAAATGAATAACGCCAACAAATCCTGTGGAAATACCTGATTCGCCGTCTTTTTGTGGCTTTGTAATGCCGCCTTACTGCTGCGCCTTCCGGCCCGACTTCGCGTCCTTCGACTCCCGCGAATCATCGCCTCGGCTCACGAGCACGAGCTCCGTCATCTTCACCGAGCCGTTGATGCGTGCGCCCTCCATGACCACGATCGATCGAGTGCTGATATCGCCGTTGACGACCGCCGAGCTTTGGAGCTCCAGGCGGTCCGATGCCGCCACCGCCCCGTCGACCAGCCCGCCGACCACCACTTCGTTCGCAGTCACGTCGCCGTGGATCGCCCCCTCCTTCGCGAGCATGACCTGTCTTGCGCGGCGCACGCTCCCGTCGATCCGGCCTTCCACCTTGAGGACGCCGGTGCACTCGATGTCTCCCGTGACGACCGTGCCGGCCGAGATGATCGAGAGGGTGTTCTCGCCGGCGGCGCCCTTTCCTCCGCGCCCACTGCTGTCGTCCTTACCGAAGATCGCCACGGATCGCTCCTGTTCGTAAGGGATCGTGCTAGCGCACGATGGGGTTCGCGGACTTCTGCGCCGTGTCGCGTGACGTGGATGGCACTCGCGCGGCTTGTGCCGGTGTCGTCCGGCTCGGCGCACGTGAGGTGTCCGTTGCGGGCGTGGCTCGGGTCGCCCCGAGCATGCGTTGCACCTGGTCGTAGGCCAGTTGCAGCTCGGTGAGTCGCGCGCTCAGCGTATCGATCTGGGTCGCCTCTCGTGTGAGGACGCCGATCCGGTCCTGCAGCATCGGCACTCGCATCGCCTGCGACCACGTCCAGCCGATCGTCACCACCGCCACGACATACAGCATGAGCATGGGGCGGGAGAGCGCGATTGCGAGTCCCCGCACCTGCCATGGCCGCAGGACGTAATGCCGGTGCGCGAGCCCGCTCTCCCGGTGCATGTGCACGTACAATGCGCCCGACGCCGGGTCGAGAATGCTGCCGTGCGCATCCTTCGCGCCGGTCGCCTTCACGGGACGCGGGGTCAGGTTCCGGCTCATCCGAGACGACCGGCGCCGAGCAGTAGTTCGAGGAGCCGGTCGAAGTCGTCCGCGCTATAGAACGGGATCCGGACCTCGCCGCGTTCCTTCGCCGTCTGGGTGATCTTCACGTCCGTGCCCAGGTGCTTGCGCAACTGGTCCTCGAGATGCCGCACTTCCGCCGATCGCGCGTCGGGCGTCGTGGTCGGCGCGGTCGAGGAGGTACCGTCCCGCTTGGGCGTCCGGGCGGTCTCGCGGACCCGTCGCTCGACTTCACGTACCGATAGTCCCTGCGCGACGACTTCGCGAGCGAGTTCCGCGATGCGCGCATCATCGCCGACCCCGAGCAAGGCACGCGCGTGCCCGACAGTGAGCTGCCCGTCCCACACCAGGCGCCGCACCGTCGCCGGCAGTGCGAGCAGGCGGAGTGTGTTGGCGACCGTCGAGCGATCCTTGCCGACGATGTCCGCGACCTCCTGCTGCGTGAGCGAGAAATCACGGATGAGCTGCTCGTAGCCCTCGGCCTCTTCGATCGGGTTGAGGTCCGCCCGCTGGAGGTTCTCGACCATCGCGAGCGAGAGTAGCAGCCGATCATCGACATCCTTCACGATCGCCGGGATCTCGGTCCACCCGATGCGCTGGGCCGCGCGGAAGCGCCGCTCACCGGCGATGAGCTCGAATCCACCGCCGCGTGGGGCGGGACGGACGGTCACGGGCTGCAGGAGACCGCTCACGCGAAGCGACGCCTCAAGGTCGCTCAGCTCTTCCGGCTTGAACTCCTTGCGCGGCTGCAGGGGATTCGGGCGGATCTGCGCGAGCGGGATGTTGCGCAGCGGAGAGACTGGTTCGGTCACCGGACGAGCGGCCGATCCCCCAGGGGCGGCGTCTCGTCCGGAGTCGCGCGACCCCTCACGTCCGGAAGCGTCGGGCCCGGCCTCCTGCCTCGTGGGTGTGCGCGCCAGAAGGGCTTCGAGCCCCCTGCCGAGCCTTCGATTCTTGTCGACGCTCATGATCGGATTCGTGGGATCAAAAAGTAATGTAAGTTGTTATACAACAACAGTTTAGCTGTATACTGTGTACGAGATTCCGTCAGATTGACGCAACGTGGTCCGTGCCGTTCACGGACGCGTCTCTCCTAGTCGATCCCATCTCGATGAGTTCGCGCGCGACGCCCATGTAGGCTTGAGCCCCGACCGAAGCGACGTCGTAAAGGATGATCGGCTTCCCGAAGGACGGTGCTTCGGCGAGGCGAATGTTGCGAGGGACCACCGATTGGAAGACCTTCGCGCCGAAGTACTCGCGCGCGTCCGTCGCGACCTGTCGCGACAAGTTGAGACGGGCGTCGTACATGGTCAGGACGACGCCGTCGATGCCGAGTGACGGATTGACGCCTTGTTGCACCAAGTGCACCGTGTTCAGGAGCTGGCTCAGTCCCTCGAGGGCGTAGTACTCGCACTGCAGGGGAATGAGCAAGGCGTCAGCTGCCGCGAGCATGTTCAGGGTGATCAGCCCCAGCGAGGGGGGGCAGTCGATCAGGATGTAATCGTACTGATCGCGGACCCGCTCCAGCCCTCGTCGCATCGCGAGCTCGCGCTCATCTTCCGACACGAGCTCAATCTCGGCACCCGCCAGGTCCGGCGTCGCCGGCAGCACATCGAGGTGATTGAACTGGACGCCGTGGACGATCGCTCCTTCGATCCGGGATGCATCGAGGAGAACGTCGTAGACCGTCTCACCGATCTCGTCGCGCACGAGGCCTATTCCGCTGGACGCGTTTCCCTGCGGATCGCCATCGACGAGTAGCGTGCGTTGCTCAGCGGCCGCGAGTGAGGCGGCGAGGTTCACGGCGGTCGTCGTCTTGCCGACGCCGCCCTTCTGATTGGCGATTGCGATGATGCGGGCCACGAATGTCCTGGAACGAAAGAAGAAGGGGTGAACCGGCGAATATACCGGCTCACCCCGGGACCTACCAGACCGAATGTTTCACGTGAAACAACAGTCTCCCCACAACTGGTTTCGTTTCACGTGAAAAACTCCCCCGTCAGCACGCGCTGGCGATCAGCGCCCAACGAAGCTGAACCGGGCTTCGATGGAGACGATCACCTTGAGCACGCCGCTTTCGATCGGCGTCTGCACGTCCGCCGCTTCGGACGAGCGCATGGCGTGCATGTCTGGGTGGTGGCCCATCCTCAGAAGCTCTACCGGCAAGAGGATGGCAGCTACCCCGTCCCGACGCCCTACGATATCAGCGGCTCTGCTCACTGGCGCAACAAAGCCGATAACTGC
>JBGATY010000024.1:0-26382 GCA_044228955.1 Planctomycetota bacterium
GCGGTTGCCTGCGAGGACGCGCGAGTGGAAGCGGAATTCGTGCATGCGTATCGCACCCACGGCGGCGCGGCATTCACGGATAGCGAGCTGAACCGGGCGGTCGCGCGGGCTCTCTGTGCTCGAGCAGGCGCCGTTCTGCGACGCCTGGAGAAGGACGCCCTCGGGCGCACCGCGAGGATTCTGGACGCGGCTTTGGCAAGGCTCGACCTGCGCGGGGCCGTGAGATGAGCTCGAGTTTCGAGCGTGCGCTGCACGCGCTGCGTGTCGAGCTCGGACCGGGAGCGGAGGAGCGCGTGCGCCGAACGGAAGTGCGCGACGACGGCTCGCTCGTCTTCACGATCGAGTCCCTCGACGAGCCGCTGTGCTTCCGCTTCGACGGTGAGCATCTCGAGCGACTCGAGATCGAGCACGAAACGGCGCTGAAATTCGCACCCTTCATCGTGGCCCGTCACCGCGCCGGCACGGCCCGCATCCTCTCCTGGCGTCCCTCTCGCCGCATGGTCGCACGTTTCGACGACGCGAACGGCACGACGGTGGCGAAGGCGTGGCGCAAGGGCAGGTCGGCCGGCGCGCTGCGCGTCCACGGCCTGGCGCGTGTCGCGCTCAAGGACGTGTTGCGCGTTCCGCGCGTCGAGAGCATCGAGGACGGACGGGACGCGGCTCGTTTCGCGTTCTTCGAGGGTCGAGAGCTCGCGCTCGACGACTTGCGCATCTGCGCGCGCATCGGCCGTGGAGTGGCGGCGTTGCAGGACCGCATGAGTGCCGCGGACCTGCCCCGCCACGGTCGCGCCGAGGAGATCGAAGTGCTGCGCGCGATGGCTGAACGCCGCGAACGCGCGTGCGGAACCGCGTCGGATGGGTGGCGTGCCGTCTTCGCGGCGCTGCACGCGCTCGTCGCCGACGGGTCCGAACCCTCGGTCGCGGCTCATCGCGACCTGCACGACGGCCAGTTCGCCGTCTCGAACGGCGTCGTCGCACTGTTCGATTTCGACCTGGCCGCGCGAGCCGAACCCGAGCTCGACGTCGCGAACCTGTGCGCGCACGTCGCCTGGTGCGGAATCCAGGGATCGCGCGGCGTGGACGAGCGCACGAGCGTCACCGCCGAGCGCGCGATCGTCGAGGGATACGCCGGCGCTCTCGACGAGCGCGCCTTCGGCTTCTATCGAGCCACGACCGCCCTGCGCCTGGCGCTCGTGTGGGGGATGCGTCCGCGCTGGGCGAGCCGGACCGAACGCCTGGTCACGATCGCACGTCGATCGCTCGTCGAGTTGACCGATGCGTAGCGTTCTCTTGTGGATCTGTGTCGCGATCGCTTGCGGCGTCGACGCGGCCGCGCAGACGGTCGAGCAACTGAAAGTTGGCCAATGGGCCGAACTCAAGGGCGGGCTCGACGCGAGCGGGCGTTTCGTCGTCGAAGCGGTCGAGGTGCTCGCGCCCGACGACACCGAAGAGCTGATCGGGACCGTCACGGAGGTGGACACGCGTGCCAGCACGTTTCGCGTGCTGGGGCAGCGCATCAGCGCGTCGGTTCGCACCGTGTGGAAGGACGCCGAACTCGGTTCGATCAAGGGCAAACGCGTCAAGGTCCAGGGACACTACCGCGGCACGTCGAAGTTCTCGGCGCGCACCGTGTCGGCACGCGGCGCAGGCAACGACCGGATCGTAGGGCGCATCGACTACCTCGCCGTCCAGGCCGGCGGACGCGCCTGTCGCGTGATGGGATTCGACGCGTGGATCCCGGACGCCGTCGGATTCGAGAACAAGGGATCTCTCGAGGCCATCGCGTTGGCGCCTCTCGTGGAGTTCGAAACGAGCGCCGAACGGGCGCGGGACTCCGACGAGTTCATCCCCGGCTCGTACCGTCTGGCGGAGGACCTCTATCTCGGCGGCCTGCTCGACTGGAAGAGCGAGCACCGTGACAACTTCGACCTCGACTCGAAGTCGGCCTCGGATGTGTCGTCGACGCGGATGTCCGTGCGCGCCCAGCTCCTGTGGACGCCGAGCGAGAGTTTCACCGGCCTGTTCAGTCCGCGCTACGAGGTGAGCTGGCGCAAGGACCAGCGCTTCCCCGAGGAGAACAAGGGCAATCCCGGCGTCCAGGAGTTGTGGGGCTACTGGCGCGGCGTCGGGGGTTCGACGATCGACCTGCAGTTCGGACGGCAGTTGTTTCGCGACAAGCGCGAGTGGCTCTACAAGGCCGAGCTCGACGGCCTGCGGGCGATCGGGCGCTGGGATCGGCTGCGCGTCGAAGCGTCCGCGACGACGGTCCTCTCCGACGGGAGCGAACGCGACGAGCACAGCGAGGACATGATGCTCTACGTCTCCAACAACGACGAGCTGCAGCACCTCGCCGCGTACGTGATCGATCGACGCGATCCGCGCCATCCGCGCGACTACCCGTTGCACCTCGGGGCGCGCGCATACGGCTCGTGGATACCGAACAACGAGTCGTGGCTCGAGGGCGCCGTCGTGCGCGGCTACACGGGCGACGTCGATCTGCGCGGGTACGCGTTCGACATCGGGACGACCTGGACGCCGTGGAGCACCGTGCCCGTCTACCTGACCGGCGGCTTCGCGTACGGTTCGGGAGACGATCCCGCATCGACGCGCTCGAACGAGTCCTTTCGCCAGACCGGGTTCCAGCGCAACAACGGCAAGTTCGGCGGCGTCACGTCCTTCCGGTACTACGGCGAATTGCTCGATCCGGAACTGTCGAACCTCTCCATCCTCACGCTCGGCATCGGCGCCCGCGTCGCACGGCGTACCTCGCTCGACCTCGTGTGGCATGCATTCGACCAGGCCGATGGCGCGAGCACGCTGTTCAACGCGGGCTTGAAGACGGACCCCGACGGCGTGCACCGTTCCATCGGTCACGAACTGGACATCGTGTTCGGCAACAAGTCGTTCGACGGCTTCGATTTCGAGCTCGTCGCCGGCTGGTTCGATCCCGGCGCGGCGTTCCCGAACGCCGACGAGGCGTGGATGGCGAGCTTCCAGGTGCGCTACCGCTTCTGAGCGAGGTCTCGACGGGACTCCCACGCGGCGGATACCGTGCGTGAATGGATCTCGCACTGAAGGACCAGGTCGTGTTCGTCACCGGGGCGTCGGGCGGCATCGGGCGCGCGTTGGCGGAGGCCTTCTCCGCCGAGGGCGCGCGGCTGGCCCTGACGGGCAACGACGCGATCGAGTCGCTGCGGGCGTGGGTGAAGTCGCAGCCGCGCGCGAAGGACATGCTGGCTCTCGCGTGCGACACGCGCGACCCGGAGCAGGTCGACGCGGCGATGGAGCAGGCCCGCGCCCGTTTCGGTCGCGTCGACGTGGCCATCGCCAACGCCGGGCGCTGGACGCCCGAGTTCGCGCTCGCGCACCGCGCGACGCCGCAGCGCATTCGCGAGAACATCGAGATCAACCTGCTCGGGTCGATGTGGACGGCGCGTGCGTTCATGAGCGCGCTGGAGAAGAGCGGGCCGCGAGCGGACGGAGTCGGCGCAGCGCTCGTGTTCATCGGCTCGACGGCGGGGCGCTTCGGCGAGAAGGGCCACGCCGAGTATTCCGCCGGGAAAGCCGGGCTCTACGGCCTCGTACGCACGCTGAAGAACGAGATCGTGGATCTCGATCCCTTCGCACGAGTCAACATGATCGAGCCGGGTTGGACGGTGACGCACATGGCGCGCCCGGCACTTCAGCAGCCCGGCGTCATATCCAAGGTCGTGCGCACGATGCCGCTGCGTCAGCTCGCGCGCGCGGAAGACATCGCGCGGGCTGCGCTGTTCCTGTGCTCTCCGGTTCTCTCGCGCCACGTCAGCGGCGAAGTCGTCACGGTCGCGGGCGGGATGGAAGGACGCTCGCTTTGGGAAGCGAATCAGGTCGACGAGGAAGCGGTCCGCCGGCGCGTCACGAGCTGAGCCGGCAACCGGTTCCGTGTCGGCGGATCAGCGCTACCACGTTCCCGGCGCCGCACGACGCACCGCCCTCTCGTAGACGCTCCACACCGACCGCGCGCAGGAATGCCACGTGAGCTGTGCGGCTCGGGCGAAGCCGCGTTCGCGCAGGATTTCGGCGAAATCGGGTTCGACGAGGAAGGACCTCGCGGCGGTGAAGATGGCGTCCTCGTCCTCGGCGTCGACGAGCAGCGCGGCGTCGCCGAGCACTTCCGGCATGGAGGAGTTGTTCGCGGCGACGACAGGCACGCCGCAGGCGAGCGCTTCGAGTGGCGGCAGGCCGAAGCCCTCGTCGAGGCTCGCGAACAGGAACACGCTCGCGCGGCGGTAGAGGGCGGAAAGGTCGCGATCCTCGACGTGTCGCAGCCGCTCGACGCGCGCTCGCACCTTCGAGGCGGCCAGGGCGGTGTCGAACGCCTCGACGCCGTGTCCGTCGGGCCCGGCCACGACCCAGCGCTCGAGCAGGCCAGCTGCGACCAGGCGCTCGAAGGCGCGCAGCATCCGCACGTGGTTCTTGCGCGCATCGACGCGGGACACCGTCAACGCGAAGCGTTCGCGTGTGCTCGCTCCCGAGTCCGAGCGCGCGTCACGGAGCACGTGATCGCAGCCGAGGAGCGCGACGTGCACGCGTGAGCGCTCCGCGCCGAGTCGCAGAACCACGTCGTCGGCGACGAACCTCGATGGAACGATGATGTGCTCCGCCCGCGCGACCATCGCCCGAGCCGCCGCGGTCATCGTCTCGGCAGCGGCGGGGGACACGAAGCCGCCCTCGCGCAGGTAGATGCAGTCGAAGATCGTCGCCACCTCGACCGCGCTGCGCACAGGCAGGAGATGCGGCTGCGTGTGGTGGAACACGTCACAACCTCCGACCAGGTCGTCCACGCCGCGCTTCGTGCGTTCACACAGGCCCGGAATCCAGCGGGCTGGGAAGCGCCAGCGCGAGAGGTGGGCATCGGATCCGGCCAAACCCAGCTCGGCACGCGTGAACTTCATCGGCGCGAGCGTCCAGCCGAACAGGGCGAGTTCCTCGCCGTGGCCGAGCTCGATCAATGACCGCACGATCTCGCGCGTCGTGCGTCCGATGCCCTCGCGATTGACGAGCGCGGAGCGGTAGTCGATGCCGACCTTCAACGTGATGTCTCAGCGGTCATGAGAGCGGCAGCAGCGACGAAATCCACCATCCGAGCGCGAAACCGGCCGGACCACCCATCCACGCGAACGCACGCGATCCGCCGAGCACGTCGATACGCGCACGCCGCAACGCGACGAGGCCGGCGACGACGACGAACGATTCGGTCGCGAGCGTCGCGATCCCCGCGCCCTCGATGCCGAGTCGCGGCACGAGCGCGAAGTTCGCGATCACGTTCACCCCGAGCGCCGTCGCCGCGATGGCGAGGATCGAGCGCATCCGGCCCGACGCGACGAGGGCCGTCATCAACGCCGCGCCGGCGTAGATCGCCGTGACGGCGCCGAGCAGCCAGCGCAAAGTCGGACCCGCGCCCTCGAAGCGCTCGCCGAAGAATCTCAGGAGAAACTCCGTCCAGGGCGCGAGCAGGCCGCAGCCGAAACCCGCCAAAGCGAACAGCGGCTGCGCCAGCCGGGCGACGCTCGCACCGAGGCGGCCGGCGTTGTGCTCGCGGACGAGCCACGGCATCGCCGCCTGCGTGGCGTACAACGCTCCCATGATGAGGATGGAGAGGACGCGCACGGCGATGTTGTAGTGGCCAAGGTCCTCGCGTCCGCACCAGGCGCGAACGAACAGGTTGTCCACGTAGAAGTACGCCTGCTGGCACAGGCTCGCGATGCCGAGCGGCAGCGCGGCGTGGAACAACTCGCGCAGCGGAATGCTCTCGGCCGCGCGGCTCGGCAGGTGTTTCCGGCACGCCCACCACAGCATCGCGTTGCCGGACGTGCTTCCCAGCGCCGTCGCGACGAGCATGTGGGCCGGCTCGCGGTCACCGAGGTGCACGAGCGTGAGGACGAAGGCGATCGAGAGCGTGGTCGCGATCGCGCGCACGAGAACCGGCACACCCCAGGCGATACGGTTCTTGAAGACGGTGACCGACAACTCGAAGACGTGCGTGAGCGGGTAGAGGCTCGCGAGGACGATCCACCACGCTCCGCTCTCTCCGAACGCGAGTGCGCCTCCCCCCGCGAGGACGACGCCGATCGCGCCCATGCCGAAGCGGATGCGGCGGGTCGCCGCGAGCACTTCGGGCACCGCTCCCTCGTCGTCCGCCGTGCGCTGCACCGCGATCGCGCCCGTGCCGAAGTCCGCGAGGCTGTCGAGCAGCACGAACACCGCGAGATAGAAGGTGTACCTGCCGAACGCTTCCGCCTCGAGGTGGTGGGCGAGCACGTACAAGGTGATGAACGTGCAGATCGATCCGTACAGCCTTCCCGCGATCAAGAGACCCGTGCCACCCCAGATGCGACGCGGGATCGTGGAGGGGGGGGCGTTCATGGTGGCGGGGTGGACGCAGGCCTGATCTCGAATCCCGTTCGAAATCCGAGAACCTTCGCATGCCGCGTCGGGTTCGCTAACATGCTGCACGCAACGCGCGCCTGCAAAGGCGGCTTTCGAAGGGAGTCACGACGCATGTACGCCCGCAAGCGCCTCGACATCGGTTGGAGCGACCTCGCCGCCGGCCTCTTCGCCTGTGGCTTCGCACGCAACGAGGCGCGCCTGCGCAGCGAAGTCGAGAGCTTCTTCGACCCCGCGGGCGACGCCTTCGCCTGCCTGTCCGTGCGCAGCGGACTGGACCTGTACCTCGAGATGCTCGCGCTCCCGAAGGGCAGCGAGGTCCTGATGTCGGCCCTCACCATTCCCGACATGTGGAAGGTCGTGGAACGACATGGACTCGTGCCCGTCCCCGTCGACATCGATCCCGAGACCCTCGCACCGCGACCGGGCGCGTGGAAGGCCGCGGCGACCGAGCGCACGAAGATCGCTCTCCTCGCGCACCTCTTCGGCACGCGCGTGTCGCTCGCTCCCCTGGCCGAATTGAGGCGCGAACGCGGCATCCTGATCCTCGAGGACGACGCGCAGTCCTACACAGGCGCCGATTTCAAGGGTGATCCGCTCGCCGACGTCTCGATGTTCAGCTTCGGCCCGATCAAGACGGCGACCGCCCTCGCGGGGGGGGTGTTGCGCGTCAAGGACAGGTCGATCCTCGAGCGCATGCGCGCCGCGCACGCGGGCTGGCCGGAGCAGTCACGCGGCGGCTATGCGAAGCGCATCCTCAAGTACGGCCTCTTGAAGTCGATCACGCAACCGATCCTCTACTCGGGTTTCGTCCACGCGTGCCGCACGTTCGGCACGACGCATGACGCGGTGATCCAAAGCACGGTGCGCGGATTCAAAGGCGGCGATTTCTTCCAGAAGATCCGCCATCGGCCTTCGCCGCCGCTCCTGTCCCTGATGCGCCGGCGTTTCGCGCGCGGCAGCGAGAAGCGCGTCCAGCGGCGCACGGCGCGATCGCGCCAGTTGATCGACGCGGTCGGGCGCGGACTCGAGTTCCCCGGCGGCGCGGCTTTGCTGCACACGTATTGGGTCTTCACCGTGCTTTCCAGCCGACCGGACGATCTGGTGCGCGACCTGCGCGCGGCCGGGTTCGACGCGACGCGCGTCGCGACGATGTCGGCGTTGTCCGCACCCGCGGATCGCCCGGAACTCGAACCGCGCGAGGCGCGTGCCCTGCTCGCGCGCATCGTCTACCTGCCGGTGTATCCGGAAATGCCGCCCGCGCGCGTGGATCGGATGGCGAGCATCGTGCGCGCGCACCTGCGCCTCGCGCACACGGCGGAGGAGAGCGAACTCCCGCGGGCCCAGATGGCCTGACGCGGCCGCGGTTCCTGCGGCGCGGGAACTCGCTTCCGAGGCGGGAGGTTTTTTCCGCCGCGACTCGCTGCGGGTCGACCCCCGATCCAACGGATTCGGGCACATCGGTCAATTCGGGCCGACCGGCCTTCCGATGACGCATGTGCGCCTGTCTCCGGCTCCTCGGGGACCAGGACGCCAGCTCCGCATGCGCCCCTTCCCGACATCGCATCCTCGTCAGCGCGGTTTCACGCTGCTGGAAGTCGCCGTGACGATCGTGATCGTCACCGTATCGCTCTCCATGTTCGCGCGCACGATCGCGTCGTCGAAGTCGCTCGATTCGGTCGCGACGGAGACGGCCATGGCCGCCAGCGCAGCGCGAACCGTGCTGGAGGAGATGCGCAACCAGCCGTTCGGCGACCTGTTCGTCCTCTACAACGACGTCCCGGGCGATGACCCCGCCGGCGCCGGCACCGCTCCCGGTGCGCACTTCGACGTTCCCGAACTGATTCCGGTCACGATGGGCGGTCACGTCGGGACCATCATGTTCCCGTCGACGAGCGGCATGCTCCGCGAGGACTTCGTCGACAGCGCGCTCGGGATGCCCCGTGATCTCAACGCGGACGGCAACGTCGATTCCGCGAATCATGCCTCCGACGCCGTGCTGATCCCCATTCGGATCCGCCTCGATTGGATCCCCAAGGGATCGAAGGACGCTCGACGCAGGTTCGAGATGTTCACGATGTACGCGAGGTACTGAGGAATGCTCCCTCGCATGCAAGCCCGATCGGGCGGCTTCACGCTGCTCGAGATGACGATCTCCGTCATCCTGCTCTCGGTCGTCGTGGGAAACGTCTACTGGCTGATGCAGAAGTCGACCAAGGCCATGGGCTCGCAGAACGTCGCCTACGACTTGGACACTCAGGCCCGCCGGGCGATGGACAAGATCACCATGGCCATCGTCGGCGCGACCGAAGCCGATCTCCAGATCCCGACCGACAAACCCAACTACACGTCCTACCTCAACTACAAGGATTCGCTCGGCCTCGATGCGAACGGGCAGAACATCCCGAGCGACCAGCAGCGCATCCAACTGACCAACGTGCAGGGCGGCGAGGTGACGTGGCTCCAGAATCCCGATGAACCCAACGAGAAGCGCGTCATCTTCAGCAAGAACGTCCCGCCGTTCTTGAAGGACGAGGTTTCCAACGGACTCGACGACAACGCCAACGGGATCATCGACGAGACGGGATTGTCCTTCATCAAGAACGGCAAGAGCGTGACGGTCTTCCTCACCATCAGTCGGACCCTCGCGGACGGCAGTGTCGTCCAAAGGGAACTCCACGAGACCGTGACGTGCAGGAACTAGGGGACGGCATGACTACGACACATGGACGACTGCTCTCGACGAAACGAGCCAAGGCGCGCGCCTCGAGGCGCGGCACGGCCATCCTGCCGGCGCTGATCGTGGTCGTCCTGGTCGCGACGCTCAGCATGATCTACGTCCAGGTCAGCCTGGCGAAGAACAAGGAGCAACGCGCGTCCGTCGATTCGAAGCGCGCGTTCTACATGGCCGAAGCAGGCCTCGCCGAAGGCTTCAACGGCCTGTGTCTGGGCAAGAGCGGCGACGTCGCCTCCGAGAGCGTGCCCGCGGTGTTCGGCGCCGGCGTGTTCTGGACCAAGGGCACGGAGTTGGGGCAAGGGCGCGTGCGGCTCGTGTGCACCGGTCTGTGCGGGGCCGGACGCGCCACCCTTTCCATGACCGTCGAGCGCAAGGCCAACAACATCGGCGCGCTGGGTTTCTTCGGTGACCAGGGCATCACGGTCCAGGCCGGAGCGCTGATCGACAGCTACGACTCGCGGGCCGGCACCTACGCCAGCCAGGCACCGGCGGCGCTCATGAATGCGCTGGCGGGCAAGGGCGCCAAGGTGGGCGGCAACAGCGACATCACGGTTCAGGGAACGCTGAGCAAGCCGACATCCATCCTCGGCAGCGTGAACCCCGGACCCGCCGGAACGGTGTTCCGTTCGGGCATGGCGTTCGTGATGGGGTCCATGGCGCCGAACACGTCGACGGTGGCATTCCCTGCCGTGCAGGTGCCTCCGCTGCCGGTCTCCGGCGACCGCACGGTGACCGCGGCAAACGAGTTGCTGTCGACTGGCACCTACGGCATGCGCCGACTCAGGGTACGGGGATCACTCACCATCCAGGGCCCGACCGTCGTCGTGGTCGACGAACTCAGGCTCGATCCTGGAGCGGCACTTGCGTTCGATGCGACCAATGGCCCGGTGAGGATGTTCGTCGTGAGCGGCATGAAGCTCGCGAACGGGAGCACCCTGAACACGACTGCGACCGATCCCCTCGGAGCCTCGATCCAGGTCGCGGGTACGGCTCCCCTCGACCTCGACGGCGATGGAGTCCTGGATTCCCCGGTCCATATCATGTCCACAGGGAGTTTCTTCGGCAGCATCTACGCTCCGGGCGCCGCCGTCAGCGTGCCCGCTGGGTTCATCGCCTACGGAGCCGTCGTGGCAAAGAACCTGACGATCCAGACGGGCGGCAAATTGCACTTCGACCGCGCACTGACCGCCGGCAGCAGCGAGACGACGGGCACGCCGCAACTGTTCGGCTGGCGCATCGTCGAGGTGCCCAACGTGCCGATCACCAACCTGCGATTCGACGCTCTGGCGAATCTGATCAGGCTGGGGATCACCCCCGTCCAGCCGAAGAACGCGCACTGGGACATCGGAGTCACACCCCCGTGATGCGGGGTCGAAGCGCCATGAAACTGGGCACATGGTCACGCATCGGCGGCGCGCTCGCCGCCATTCTCTGGATCGCGGGTGCATGGCCCGCGACGAGCTTCGCGGCAATCGGGGACAAACCGAGCCTCGAGTCGATCCTCGAGCGAGCGGAGAGTGCGAGTTCGGAGACACGCGGAATCCTCGCCAAGGAACTGGTCGATCTCGGATCATCGATCGACGGGCGGCTCTTCGACGCGCTCGTGGAGGATGCGGCTCGCGGACGCGACTTCAAGACGGCTCGACCCGACGTCCTGTTGAGGGCTTTCGTGGCGATGGGGCCGGCGCGCTGGCGTCCCGTCCTCGCGAGCAGGCTCGACTCGGCCCAGCCCGTGTCCGCGGTCAAAGCCATTCTCGCCATCGAGGAACGCGCCGGGTACGCCGAGGACTTGCCCTTGGCCCTGTACGCCGCCGGACTCGATCGAGACGGCGTGTGCCACGCGAGCCTCGAGACCACCCTGCTGTGCATCCTCCTGCGCGACTCGGCCGGATTCGGGACCATCGACAGCACCATCCCCGGTGTTTCCGTCGAGTTGCGTTCGATCGTCGTTCGCGCGGTGGAGCAGACGAAGAAGCCCGCTGCCGCCGTGCTCCTCGCGCGCTGGATCGCATCGCGGCGCGAGATGCGCTCCGAGTGCCTCCCGCACCTGGCGCGCCTGTCGTTGTCGCTCGACAAGCCGCTGTCGCCCGACGTGATCGGACCGGTGCGCGCGCTCGTCGAGGACGGGGACGAGACCATCGTTCGCGAAGCCGTCCTGTGCGCGGGGCGCCTCGGGGACACCGACGTCGTGCCGGCCCTGATCCGCTGCCTGAAGGAGGGCGAATTCGGATTGCGCATGGATGCGCTGTGGGCTCTGCGGTCCATCTCGGGCTTGAAGTTCTCCGAGGATCCGGCCGAGTGGACCCGCTGGTTCGAGGCCGAGTCGCGCTTCTGGGCGGACGAATCGCGCGACAGCTTCGCTCGCCTCGTCGCGGGTTCGAAGGCCGAGAAGATGGCGACCCTGTGCGCCGTGTCGAAACTCTACGGGTGGCGTGAGCGGATCGTCGCGGAGATCACGATCGCGCTCGACGACGCCGACACCGACGTGGCGCTCTTGACGGTCTCCTAACTGGAGCGGTTGGGCTCGAAGGTCGCCGTCCCCGCCCTGATCGACGCTCTTTCCGGCGGCCGGCCGACCATCGCGTCGGCCGCTCACAAGGCCCTCGAGACGATCACGAAGCGCAAGCTGCCCGAGGACCCGCTCGCGTGCCGCGAAGCGCTGGTGCCCGGGAGCTGACCCGGACTTTTTTTCCCCTCCTCAAGAGAGGCGGCGCTCCTGGTCGATCCGACCCTGTTCGGAGGCCCCAATCCCCTTCATCCTCATGATCCAGCACAAGCGCCGCCAGAAACTCATCCAGCCCGAGCTGCAGATGCGCCTCATCCTGACCTTCCTCGGGGTGGCGCTCATTGGACTGGTGCTCCAGTTCATCCTGTTTGCGGCCACCGTGTCGGCGCTCGCCGAGGAACTTCCGCAAGATGGGCCGCTCCTCCTCGAGCGGATTCCGAGCTACACGCTCGCCGTTCTCGGCATCACCGTGTGCGTGGTGCTCCCGCTCACGATCACGGTCGGAATCCTGGCCACATTCCGCATCGCCGGTCCGCTCTACCGATTTGACCAGCACTTGAAGGCCGTCGCGCGAGGCGAGAATCCAGGCGAGTGCCGGATTCGCAAGGGCGATCAACTCCAGGAGTTCTGCGCGACGTTGAACGCCGCCTTGCGCGCCGCGAGGACGCGGTCGAGCGCGGTGAGCGAGACTCCGGACGAGTCGAAGGAACGAGCGCTGGATCGGGCTGCCTAGCATTCGGCTCTCGCCCCATGTCCCTGCGCTCGAAGATAGTCCTCCTGCTGACGGCCGTCGTGCTCGCGTACGCGGGCCTCGACCACCTCATGCAGCGCATGGTCGTCTACGATCAGTTCGTCGAACTCGAGCGAGCGGCAGCCCAGAAGGACTTGGACCGTGTCGACGCCGCCATCGACGACGAAGTGGGCCTACTCGCGCGCGATTGCGAAGTGATGGCCAGTTCGGAGGGCGTGCGCAAGCTCATCGAGAGACACGACCCTGCGCAGTTCGAGGCCGTCCTCGCGAACGAGAGCCTCAAGAAGAGCACCGTGCACCTCGTGTGCGTCTGCGACGAGATGGGGATCGTGCGCTATTCGCGCATCAGCGACTCGGACCGGGGCATCACCGTGTTCATGAAGGGATTCTCGGTGGGGGACAGCCTCGTCGAGAAGGCGCTCGTCTCGAATACCGGCGACGTCGTCGTCCGGGGAATCGTCGAAACCGAACGCGCGCCTATCCTCGTCGCCGCGCACCCGATCGTCGACGCGAGCACGGAAGGCCGCCCCGCGACGTTCCGCGGGACGCTGGTCATCGGGCGTTTCTTCGTCTCGGACCTCGTCGATGCCATCGCGAGCCGGACCACGGTGGACTTCGGGGCCTGGTCGCGGAGCGACGAGCACCTCGAGGAGGACGTACGCCTGAACGTCGCTTCCATAGTCAAGCCGGGCGCCGCCAACCTGGTCGAGGTGGGCGAGGACGATGAACGTCTGAACGCGTACTGGTGCAAGGCCGACGTGCGTGGGCGACCCTCGCTCGTGCTGCGCGCCCGCTTCGATCGCCCGATCACCGCCAAGGGGAGCGTCGCCGTTCGCTACGCCCTGGTGTCGACGATCGCAGCCGGACTGCTGCTCATGCTCGTGCTGCTCGGGCTGGTGCAGCGGACGGTCCTCGAGCCTCTCGGCCAGCTCACGGAGCACGCCGTCAAGATCGGAAACAGCGAAGACTTCACCAAGCGCATCCGGTCGGACCGCCAAGACGAGGTAGGGATCCTCGCGCGCGAGTTCGACGGAATGCTCGAGCGCGTGGCTCAATCGCACACGGCGCTCGTGGAGACGGCGCGAGCCGCCGGCATGTCCGAGATCGCGACGGGCGTCCTGCACAACGTCGGCAACGTCCTCAACAGCGTGAACGTGTCGGCTCGCATCGCGACCGAACGGGCCAAGACCTCGTCCACCGCCGATCTAAAGCGGGTGATCGAGACCTTGCGGCCCAACGCGGGAGATCTGTCCGTCTTCATCAAGAACGATCCACGCGGAAAGCACCTGTTCCCGCTGCTCGACTCGCTCGCGGACAGGTTGGCGGACGAGCGCGGTGTCCTGATGGAGGAACTGGAGACGCTCACCGACGGCATCGAGCACATCAAGGAACTCGTTCAGTCTCAACAAGGCTACGCGGGCCGCGCGGGCGTGCGGGAGACGGTACGTCTCGCCGACCAGATCGAATCGGCGATCTCGATCACGAGCCAGGCGGCATCGGCCACCTCGTCGGTGCAGATCGCGCGCGAGTTCGACGACATCGAACCCTTCTCGGTCGATCGACATCGACTGATGGAAATCCTGGTGAACCTCATCCAGAACGCGCGTCAAGCCGTCGTCGAGTCCGGTGCCTGGCCTCCGCGCGTCACGATCCGCACCAAGAAGCTCTCGCTGCAACGCGTGCGCATCGACGTCGCGGACAATGGCGTGGGCATCGCGCCGGAGAACCTCGCGCGCGTGTTCACGCACGGCTTCACGACCAAGAAGAACGGCCACGGCTTCGGACTGCACGCTTCGGCGAACGCGGCGACCGAGATGGGTGGAAGCCTCTCCGCGCACAGTGACGGGAAGGGTCTCGGCGCGACCTTCTCGCTGGAAATTCCCTTGATGGCCT
This sequence comes from Planctomycetota bacterium, assembly GCA_044228955.1. Classification (GTDB taxonomy): domain Bacteria; phylum Planctomycetota; class UBA1135; order UBA1135; genus JAEUIA01. The sequence continues at coordinate 14,314 of JBGATY010000024.1, forward strand.
CAGTGGCCGCACGAGTCCCGGCATGAATCCCGAATCGAATAGGCGCATACTCCTGATCGACGACAACCCGGCGATCCACGAGGACTTCAAGAAGATCCTCAGCGAGAGCGGTGTGAAGGACGCACAGCTCAACGACGCCATGTCGGGGTTCTTCGGGACGCCCAAGCCGGCGCACGAGCGTCCGCGCTTCGAACTGTCGTCCGCGTTCCAGGGTCAGGAGGCGCTCGAGAAGATCAAGCAATCGATCGCCGAGAACCGACCGTACGCGATGGCGTTCGTCGACGTGCGCATGCCTCCGGGCTGGGACGGGATCGACACCATCGCGCGCATGTGGGAGGTCGATCCGCGCCTGCAGGCCGTCGTGTGCACGGCTTACGCCGACTATTCGTGGGATCAGATGGTCGCGAAACTCGGGCACAGCGACCGCCTGCTGATCTTGAAGAAGCCGTTCGATCCGCTCGAAGTCCAGCAGATCGCGACCGCGCTGACCGAGAAGTGGAACGTCGGGGCACGCGAGAAGGCGCGGTTCGAGGAAGCGCGTGCCGCCGAGCAGGAGGCCAAGGCCTACGCCGCGTCGTTGACGATGACGAATCGCGCGCTCGAGATCGCACGCGCCGGAGCCGTGGCCGCCGCACAGGCCAAGTCGGAATTCCTCGCGAACATGAGCCACGAGCTGCGCACGCCGATGATCGCCGTGCTGGGGCACGCGGACCTGCTCTCGGACGGCGAAATGACCGACGACGAGCGTCAGGAGCACGTCTCGACGATTCGAGAGCAAGGCATGAATCTCCTGTCTCTCCTGTCGGACATCCTCGACATCGCATCCTGCGAGACCGGGAAGCTCGCGATCGAGGCCGTTCCGTGCTCCGTGCGTGCGCTCCTTACCGAAGTGCGTGACCGCTTCTCCCAGCGCGCCGTCGCGAAGGGCCTGATCCTGAGCGCGACGTGCGCGGAGAACATCCCGCGAACCGTCTCGTGCGACGTTTCGCGCGTGCGTCAAGTCCTGCAGCATCTCGTCGGGAACGCGATCAAGTTCACCGATGCGGGTTCGGTGAAGGTCACGGCCGAGTTCGAACTCGGCGCGAATGGAGACAGCGGTCGCCTTCTCGTCACCGTCGGAGACACGGGCGCGGGGATCACGCCCGCGCTGCGCGCGAAGCTGTTCGAAGCGTTCGCGCAAGCCGACGGCACGCTGACCCGCAAGCACGGTGGAGCGGGCCTCGGGCTCGCGCTGTCGCGCAGGCTCGCGCAGATCATGGGCGGTGACCTCGACGTGGAGAGCGAGCCGGGCAAGGGCAGTCGATTCACGCTCGCCATCCCCATCCAGCACAGCGACGCGCACGAGCCGGCGGCGCCCCTGCCCTCCAAGGCGTCGGGCGGCGAACCCGCGCTGCGCGCGCGCGTCCTGCTCGCCGAGGACGTCGTGGCGACGCAACGGCTGTACGCGCTCTACTTGCGCCGCGCCGGCGCCGACGTGGAGGTGGCGGGCAACGGCCGCATCGCACTGGATCTGGTCAAGGCGTCCATGACGGATGGGAGGCCGTTCGACCTGGTGCTCATGGACATGCAGATGCCCGTTCTCGACGGCTACGCCGCTACGCGCGAGCTGCGCGCCGCCGGGTACGCCGCGCCGATCATCGCCGTCACGGCCCAGGCGCTCGTCGGTGACCGCGAGAAGTGCCTCGAAGCCGGCTGCGACGACTACGTCACGAAACCGACCGACCGCGACCAGCTCGTGAAGCTGTGCATGTCGTGGCTCGCCCGGAGCATTCCGCCGGCGTTGCCGAGCGCGGGCGACACGTCCGCGAAGACGATCGCCTGAGCACGGAGTCGAGTACGGCGCCTGGCACACCGTCGCGCCGAGACGCCGTTACTTGCGCAGCTTGTTGCTCGCGACGCCGGGCTCGACCGCGGTGGGGAAGCCGCTCGCGACGAGCTTGCCGATCTCCTCGGGAGCCACGGGGCGGCTGAAGAGGAAGCCCTGCGCCTGGTCGCAACCGAGCACCCGCAGGAGCCCCAATTGACTGCGCGTCTCCACGCCTTCCGCCACGACCGTGAGATTCAGCCCCTTGCCCATCAGCACGATGGACGTCGTGAGCGTGGAGTCCTGCTCGCTGGTGAGCATGTCGCGGATGAAGCTCTGGTCGATCTTCAGCGTGTCGATCGGGAAGCGCTTGATGTAGTTCAGGCTCGAGTACCCGGTTCCGAAGTCGTCGATCGAGAGTCCGATACCGAGCGCCTTCAACGCTTCGAGCGTGCGCACCGTGCCGTCACCCTTGCCGAGCAGCATGCTCTCGGTCAGTTCGAGTTCGAGCGCCTCGGCCGGCAGGTTCGCGTCGGCGAGAGCCTTGCGCACGACGCCCACGAGATCGGCTTCGCGGAATTGCGCGGGCGAAAGATTGACCGCCATGTGGATCGGGGCCATGCCCTCTGCGCGCCAGCGCGCGGATTGGGCGCACGCTTCGCGCAGGACCCATTCGCCGATCGGCAGGATCAGGCCCGACTCTTCGGCGATCGGGATGAAGTGCCCAGGTGAAACGAGGCCGAGTTCGGGGTGTTTCCAGCGCACGAGCGCTTCGACGCCCACGACCGCCCCTGTCGCTATGGACACGCGCGGCTGGTAGTGGACGAGGAGCTGCCCGAGTTCGAGCGCCTGGCGCAGGTGCACTTCGAGCGTCAGGCGCTCGAAGATCACGCGGTTCATCTCCGGTCGCGCGAAGCGGATCGCGCCGCGGCCCTCGTCGCGTGCCGCCTGCATCGCGCCGCGCGCCGACTCGACCAGCGAATCCGTGCGCTCGCCGTCATCGGGGTGGATGGCGAGCCCGAAGCTCGTCGGCAGCGTCATGTGCTGGTCGTCGAGGTCGATCTGCTGCGAAAGCTGCTGCTGCAGCCGGCGCGCGATCTTGTATGCGTCCTGGGCGCGCTCGAGTCCTCCGAAGGCGACGACGATCTCGCGTTCGGAAATCAGCGCGGCGTTGGCGGCGTTGTCGAGATCGTCCGTCCGCCCGACGGTATCGCGGCTGCGCAGGCCATCCTTCAGGCGCTGCACCGTGACCTGCATGGCCCGCTCACGCAGCGCATCAGCCGCCAGCGGCGGGTAATCGAGGCCCAGGTACATGACGACGACCTGGCCCTTGCCTTCGCGCGCGGAAGCCAGCTTCGACTCGAGCCGCGCCACGAGCGCCTCGTACGCGAGCAGACCGTGACGGTTTTCATCGGCGGCAGCGGCCGGACTCGCGCGCGTCAACCGCTCGACCGTGCGTTCGGCGCGCGAGCAGCGCAGGGCGAAGTCGACGCGCGCGCGGAGCAATGCGCTGGACAGCGGCGTGACGATGCAATCGCTGGCTCCCGCGGACAGCGCCCGCTCCACTCCGTAGGGCGAAGTCATCACGAGCACCGGCGTACGGCTCCCCATCGCCAGCGTGTGCACCAGTTCGTGCGCGCCAGACACGGCCGCGTCGACGAGCACGAGATCGGGCCGCGTGTCGAGGGTGAACGAGGCCGCCTCGGCCGCCGACGAGCAGTCGATCACGTCGTAATGGGCGCCGTCGAGCCCGGCCCGCACGCCATTCAGCACGATCTCTTCCTCGCCGACGCACAGGATGAGCGGGTGCGCGCTCGCGTTCGTTCGATCTTGCGTCGACAAGGGGGGCTGCTTCGCGAATCGCGAACGGGCGGGGTAGGGGGGAGGGGCGCGGGAACGACCGTCCCGCAACCAGAGATATCGGGCCCCTCAGGGCGGGAAGTTGACGGCCGCGTGTGCCGGGAAGGAATTTCCGTCCCGCCCCCGGCCTCAGACGCGCGCCGCGGCGCGCCGCGCCACTTCCGCGGTGAACTCGCTGCAGGAGAGCTGGCCGCCGATGTCGCGCGTCGAGCGTCCGTCGCGAATGGCTTCGAAGATCGCTCCACGCACGCGCTTGCTCAGGTCCACTTCACCGAGGTGGCGCAGCAGGTTGGCCACGGACATCAACGCAGCAGTCGGGTTCGCGAGGTCCTTGCCCGCGATGTCGGGCGCCGTGCCGCCGGCCGGGTCGAACATGGCCGTCGTCACCTCGCCCCGAGCGTCGAAGGCGAAGGAGGAGCTGTCGCCCAGCCCGACGGAGCCGATCAGGCCGCAAGCCGCGTCGGAGAGGAAGTCGCCGTACTCGTTGGGCGTGACGATCACCGCGTAGCGCTCGGGATTCATGACGATACCGGCGAGCAGCGCGTCGAAGAGTTCACGGCGGTGGGGAATGCGCGGAAACTCCTGCGCCACCTCGCTGACGGCTTCCTCGAACAGTCCGTCGGTTGCCTGCTGGATCGTGTACTTGCTCGCCGAGACGACGCTCGTGCCGCGCTGTTCGGCGAGTCGGAAGGCGAAGCGCGCGGCGAACGTGCACGGTGTCCGTTCGATCACGCGCACGCTGACCGCCGTCTCGCGGTTCACGCGCCGGCCCGGATCCTCGTAGGTCCCGCCGGTGGCCACGCGCACGAGGTCGAAGTCGAGGGTCTTCTTGAAGTTCGTCTCGATGCCGGGGATCGTCGCGACCGGACGATGGATCACGGCGAAGTCGCACATCTCGCGCAGGATCTTGTTCGGGCTCTCGGCCGTGGTCGCGGTCGGGTACTTGAGCGACACGCGGTGCTCCTTGATCAGCGCCACGGCTTCCTCGTAGAGCGCTGGACCGCGGCGCCGGCGATTCTCGTCGGACAGATCGACAGGTACGAACTCGAGGCGGCAGGGGAGCTTCTGCGCCAGGGTGTGCACGCTGCGGCTCAGTTCGGCGGAAATGCCGTCCCCAAGCAGTTCGACGACGCGATAGGTCTTCATGGTGGCGTGGCTTCGAAGGGAAAGGTCGAGCGGGGGAGTGTAACCGACAGCGCGGAGGTCAGAATGTCGGCCGCGGAGAACTCGACGGACCCGTGAACGTGAACCCGACATCCATGCGTTTCCTCGGCGCGGTCGCAGCCGGCACGGCGGTGTTCTTCTCCTGCGAGGGCGCGCCGGTTCCGCCGAGTCCGCCCGCCGAACCGGTCTTTCGCTACAGCCTGCTCGACAACGGCGACTTCCGTGAGGAGAACGCGAGTGCCGTCGACGCGGCCGGGACGAAGCGGATCCCGTGGTGGCGTTCGTCGCGCGGCATGCAGCAGGTGGTCGAGCAGGATGGAGTCCGCGCCGTCCGGCTCGAAGGCAAGGAATGGATCGCGCAGCCCATCGCCTGCTACGCGCCGCTCGTTGCGACGCTCGAGCTCGGCTGGCGGCTCGGCGACGGACTGGAGTACGAGCTCGTGAACAGCCGCGGCGAGATCCTCTCCACGGGACGATTTCGCGGCGAGCAGCCTGAGAGAACCGTCACCCTACCGGCGGGCCTGGAGGTGGGTCACACGCAAGCGCACGACAGCCACGGGCCGGCCGTTCCACGCCTCGAGTTGCGGTTCTCGCGCTCGGAAGAGGGCCAACCGCCCGTCGCCTCGACCACGGTCACGCAAGTCAGGGCGCTCGTCGACCTGCCGTGTCCGTCCGAGGACGCGCTGCGCGCCGAACTGACGGGCGAGATCGATTCGATCTTCACGACGTGGCTCGAGCGCGGCCAGGACGACGTGGGCCCGCGCAAGACGGCGTTCCTCGCGAAGGACTTCGACGCAGTGACCGGTGCGCCGTTGCGCGTCTATCCGGCGACGGGGTTCTCCAGTTTCTACCAGGCCCTCCTCGACGCTTCGTTGGTCGCGAATCGCCCGGCGTGGACAGCCGCGTTCGCCGCCTTCTTCGACGACTTCCTGGCGCTCCAGTTGCATCCCACGACGGGCCTGCCGCGCTCCTGGAATCCCACGACCGACACCGCGATCGACGACTCGCCGACGGAGATCGCGTTGGTGTTCGGGTTCCTGATCGACGTGGCCGAACGCGGGCCGGAAGCCATGCGCGAGCGCGCCAGGAAGGCCGCGCTGAAGATCGGCGAGACCGTGCTCGCGCACGGGCTGCTGCCCGACGGGAATTGCGCCGCGAGCTACTGGCCGGCGACAGGCGCTCCGAACCTGAACGTGAATCAACTGCGTCGCCTGGACGTGCCGCTCCAGCTCGTGCGCCTGTCGAAGCTCGTCGGGGACGAGCGTTTCGCCGAAGCGACGCGCGAGCCGCTCGCGACGCTCGAATTCACGAACTACTGGCACGGTACCTGGGACGCGATCGACCCCGGCTTCGACGACAACTTCGGACACTACGGGGCGCGAGCTGCGCGCGCAGCCGCGCAGTTCCCGACCGATCGCACCCCGTCCCAAGCATCGACCGGAGCCCTGTATCGCCGTTTCGTCCACGAGGGTTGGAAGCACTACGAGCCGCTGTGGCGCGACGCCTTGCGCTTCGGCGGCAACGTCGCGGCAGACCAGGTGCGCTGCTGGAAGATCGGCGTCGATCTCGCGCGTCTCGAACCGGACCTGCGCCCGACGATGGGTCCGCTCCTGCGGCTCGCCGCCCGCTCGCACTTCAAGGGCGAGCAGTACGACAACGGAGCGTGGGGGGACGTGACCATCTTCGATTTCCAGCCCAGAGGCGGGCTGCAAGTCGGCGACTTCACGGGCGCGCCGCAAAATCTGCTCACCGGTCTGGCGACGATCTACGTCGACGACCTCGGACTGCGCACGGACGAGATCCGCGCGATGTACACGTCGGTCCTGCGCAGCACGGTGACCCACTACAAACGACCCTTTGGATTCCTGGTCACCGGCAAGGCCAACAAGGGCTCGAACACGGCTCAAGGATCGATCCGCGTCCTGTCCGGCTTCGTCGAGATGCTGACTGCCCTCTCGCGCTAGCCCGGTCCACGGCGACTGCCTGCGCGATTCGATGCCGGGTGCCGATCGAACGCGTCGGATCGGAGAGAGAACCACCGTCGACGGTATCGTCAGCGCACGCGCACGACGCTGATGTCGTTGCTGAACGCGTTCGCGACCACCAGCTCGACCTGGCCGTCGCCGTCGAGATCCGCGAGTTGGATGTCGAGCGGTCCGGTGCCGACGCCGACGTCGGCGAGGCGGGCGAAGTGCAAAGGGGTGCCCCCGCCGTTGAGCCAGACGTTGACGTGGTGGCTGTTCTGCGCGGTGCACACGATGTCGGCGATCGAGTCGCCGTCGAGGTCCGCCATGCGCAGGGCGTAGGGTCGCAGGCCGGTCGGCAGGTCTTCCGCGGACTTCGTGAAGCTGTGGTCCCGCTCCTGGAAGTGGACCTCGAGATGGTTGTCGGAGTCGGACTTCGACGCCAGCACGACGAGATCGTCGAGGCCCTTTTGATCGCAGTCGGCGACGGCGAGGCCGGTGACCGGCGTCGACATGGGCAGCGTGCGGATCCACTCCAGCACGAGCGCGCCGCCCGCGTCCTTTTTCACGCGCAAGAACGCGACGCCCAGCTTCGGTCCGGGGCCGGCGAGCGCGACAGCGATCTCGGGCTTCGCGTCGCCTTCGACGTCGATGAGCGCAAGGCGCTTCGGCCCCGATTCGACGGTGATTCCGCGCGGTTCGCCGAACTTCGTGCCGATGTCCTTCACGCGCACGATGTCGACGATCGAGACGCGACCGCCTTCGGGGTCGGCGACCAGTGCCTCGAGTACGCCGTCGCCGTCGAGATCGGTGACGAGCAGGTCGCCGACGCTCACGCCGACCTGCACGGGTTTCACCTCCGCGCGCTGGAACAGGCTGCCCTTGCCGTCGCCGAAATACGCGTCGATCGAGGTGCTCGACTCCCCGCGCTTCTCCAGGAACACGGCATCGTTCGCACCGTCGCCGTCCAGGTCCGCGATGCGTACGGCGTCCGCGCCGTCTGCCCGGCCCTGCACGCGGTGGTCCTGCAGCACACCGCCGACGTTTTTCGAGACGGACAGGGTGCCCTCGAGTGCGCCGATCGAGACGACCTCGGGCAACTTGTCGCCATCGAGATCGCCGCACGCGAGAGCATGGGCGGACCGGCCGCTCCGCGATGACGCGGCCAAATCGAACGCACCGTCCTTCGTGGCGAACAGGATGCCGACGCGCTGCGCGTCGCCGTTCGCGATCGCGAGATCGTTCCGTCCGTCGCCGTCGAAGTCGCCGATCGCAGCGGCGCGCGGATGTTGACCGGCGTAGGCGCGCGCGATCTCGCCCGACGAGCCCTGCGCCAGCGAGTGCACGACGGCCTCCTGTCCCTGGATCGCGATCGAAACGAGCGCCGAATCCGACCCGAGGATGGATCCCTGGAGCAGCGCGTAGGGCACCGTCCCGCCGCTCAGCGGCTGCGCGCCCTTCTGGAACGACTTGCCATCGCAGAGGAACGACCACAACGCGTCGTCTCCTCCCGCGACCGCGAGGATCGATCCGGTGGTCGCGGTCCCGACTTCGAGCACGCTCCGCGGCAACCCGTCCAGGTCCACCGCGCACACGGCGCGCGCCTTCCAGGCCGCGTCGAATTCATAGCGCACGAGCCTGCGCGAGCCCTGGAAGCCGACGAAGAGCGACTTGCCGTCGGCGCCGAACGCGGCGCAGGTCGCCTGTTGATCCTCGAGCTTCGTGGTCACGACGTCGTCGGGCCCGCGCGCGAGGACGAGTTCGTCGTCGATGGTGATCGCGGCGATCTCGAACCGATGATCGAGACCGAGATCTCCCGATGCGAGGACGCGCGGACGCTTGGCCAGCGTGAACTCGAACTTCTTTTGCAGCGGTTCGTCGGGCTTGGTCGCCAGCGCCGCACGAGCATCGACCACGACGACCTTCGACGTCGTGCGGGAGGCGAACACGAACTCCGCCGCGGGGTTCTTCGCATCCGGAGCCCGCCCACCGAACCACACCGGGCCGAGCGCGAAATCGTCGATCGGCAGAGCGAGCGGATCGGGCCAGCCGAGCAGCGTGCGCGACAATCCGCTCCACACCTGAAGCGTCGCCGGCGAGGAAGTGATGACGATCAGTTCGCTCTTCGCGTCGCCGTCCAGATCCGCGGCGAGCAGCCCCGTGGGCTTGCCTTGACCGATCAGCGGGAACTCGAGACGCGCGTGGAGGACTCGCGGGCGCTCTTCCGCCGCGATCGCCGTGCGCGCGCCGCACTCCGTCGCGAGCGAGATCGCCCACAATCCGGCGCCGAGGCAGAGGCCGGTCGGGCGCGAACGCGCGGGAACTCTGGAGGAGACGTGACCCATTCGAACCGGAAGGGTAGGTCTCGCGGAGGAACGAGGCTATCCTCGACTAGAGAATTGATCCGCGCCTTCCGGCAGAGAGCCGACTGACAGGCGTCCTTCGTCCCTGTGCAACGCACCCTCCTCGTCGTCCTCGTCTGCGTCGTCCTCGCCGGACTTTCCGGCGGTGCCTGGTGGCTCTCCAGGCGCGGACCGGTCGCGCAACCCGTCGTCGTCACGGCTCCGACGACCACGACGAGCCCCTCCGACGACCACGAGAAGCCCCCGGAACTCGCGCGCACGAGCGCCAGCGACGGCTCGGTCGAGATCGGTTCCATCGAGACGACCGTCATCTATCCGCTCGTCGTCGAGCTCGAGCTCGTGCGCGGCAAGTTCGCGCCGAATGCAAATGGAGCACCCGTGCTCGGCGCCGGCTCGACTGCGCAACTGCGCGGCCGGATCACGGGCGCCAATGGGCAGGGCGCGCGTGCGGAGATCACCTTCGTCGGCGGGACGAACTCGGGTCGCGTGCTCTACACCGACGGAGCCGGGGAATTCGGCGCGACCGATCTGCAGCCGGGCATCGCGATCGTCGACGTGACGGGTGCGGGCATCGTCGGCTCGGAGCGCGAAGTGCGTCTGCGCCAGGAGCGCGAGTCGCTGCTGAACATCAGCTATCTGCGCCCTACGCGCGTCGCGGGAACGGTGTACGACGACCAGGCCAAGCCGCTGCCCGACGTCAAGATCACGTTCGACGGCCAGGTCGCGCACACCGACGAGTTCGGCGTGTTCGAAGTGCCGCTCGTCGCGCCCGGGGAAGCGCTCGTGCTCGTCGAGAAACCCGGATTCGCGCTGTACCGCGAGGTCGTCACCGTTCCGTTCGGTGGAAAGATCGAGAAAGACAAGCTCCAGTTCCGCCTCCGCCGCGCCGCGCGCTTGCAGGTGACCGTCGCCGACGTGATCAACTCGAGCGAGCAGGCCTGGTTCTACATCCTGCCGGAAGCGGACGGCGGCGGTCAGCGCTCCTTTCCCTGGCACCTCGTGAATCCGCAGCGCGTGTGGCCCGGCGGAACACTCACCATCGAAAGCCTGCCGACCGGCACCTACTCCGCGCGACTGTTCCAGGCGGGAGCGACTTCCCTGCCGAAGGTCGCCGCGGTCGCGCTCGGCGCCGGCGAAACCGCGACGGTCGAGTTCCACCTCGAGCCGGCGCCCGTGCTGCAAGGCGTCGTGAGGGACCAGGGCCGCCCCGAACCGGGCGTGACCGTGCGGCTCGAAGCGCCTGACCGCACAGCGGCCAACCTGGCCGTGTTCGGCCAGACGAACTACCTCTATCTCGAGAACGACGTGTTCCCGAACCTGCCTTCCGCCGTGCAGGAAGTCGTGAGCAATTCGAAGGGCGAGTTCACGCTCTCCGCGAACGAATCCGTGTCGGGCACGCGGTACATCACCGCGGTTTCGAAGGACCAGAGGCGCGTCGCCTCCGTAATGGTCAAGCCCGGTGACACGAACGTCGACCTCGTGCTCGAACCGCTCGCGGATGGGCAGGGCGAATTGCGTTTCGTGACCAATCCGCGGATCCAGGCGCTCCCACTCGACGTGCGCGTCAACGGCACGCCGCGCGAGAAGACGACCGTTCCGGCCGGACGCGACCTGCGGGTCACGGGCTTGCCTAGAGGGTCATGGCTCGTGAGCGTGTCGTGGAACGGCGAGAGCATCTGGAAGCGCGTACCCGTCGAAATCGAAGCCGAAGCGACGCGCCAGATCGTGCTGCCCGAGGGCGCGATCGTGGGTCAGGACGCCGACACGGTGCTGCGATCGGGCAAGCGTTGATCGCGCAGTGGTGAAAGTCCGTCGCAGCGCGTATTTTCCGCCCCCGTGAAAAGACTCACCCTCGACGGCAAGTCCCCGACGTTCGCATCGCTCCTGCCGCTCGCACTCGGCGAGCGCATCGAATTGGCGCTGTCCCCGGCCGCGAAGAAGGCTGTCCTGCGCGCGAGGCGCATCGTCGACGCGCACGTCGAGAAGGGCGACGTCGTGTATGGCATCACGACCGGCTTCGGCAAGTTGAAGAACGTGTCGATCGCGCGCGCCGACCTGGTCGAGTTGCAGCAGAACCTGGTCCTCTCGCACGCCTGCGGCGTCGGCGAGCCGCTCGCGATCGAGGTCGTGCGCATCGCGCAGGTCCTGCGCCTGGTCGGTCTCGTGCGCGGCCATTCGGGCGTGTCGCTGGAGGTCGTCGAGAAGCTCGTGCGCCTGTTCGCTGGTGACTTCGTGCCCGTCGTGCCCGAGAAGGGTTCCGTCGGAGCGAGCGGGGACCTGGCACCGCTCGCGCACATGGCCGCGAGCTACATGGGCCACGGCGAGGCCTTCGTCGGCGGCAAGCGGATGAGCGCCAAGGCCGCGTTGAAGCTCGTCGGCGAAACGCCGCTCTTGCTCGGCGCGAAGGAAGGTCTCGCGCTCATCAACGGTACCGAGATCATCAAGGCACTCGGTTTCGTGGCCCTCGTGCGCGCGATCAACGTGTCGAAGGCGGCCGACGCGATCGCGGCGCTCTCGATCGAGGCCCTGCTCGGCAGCGCGCGTCCCTTCGACGACCGCTTCGTCGGACTCAAGTGCGGCAACCAGGGCCACGCGCGCACGTCGAGGAACGTCCGGAAATGCCTCCACGGTTCGAAGGTCCTCGCGAGCCACGCCGACTGCGACCGCGTGCAGGATCCGTATTCGTTGCGCTGCGTCCCCCAGATCCACGGCGCGTTCAAGACGGCGCTCGAGCACGTGCGCGCGATCGTCGAGATGGAACTCGGCACGGTCACCGACAATCCGATCGTGTTCGCCGACACGCGCGAGATCATCAGCGCGGGCCAGTTCCACGGACAGCCGCTCGCCATTCCGCTCGACTACCTCGGCCTCGCGCTCGCGACGCTCGCCAACGTGAGCGAGCGGCGCATCGAGC
>JBGATY010000250.1:0-4825 GCA_044228955.1 Planctomycetota bacterium
CGCGGAGTACCGCACCGCGCGCTCGCGGGGTTCTACGGGGGACGCGAAGTGGGCTTTGTGTCGGGGTGGAAGCGTTGGTTGTCGGGGTGGAAGCGTTGGTTGGCGGGGTGGAAGCGTTGGTTGGCGGAGTGGAAGCGTTGGTTGTCGGGGTGGGCGAGAGGTCTTTTGGATCAGGCGTCGGAGAGGTTGCGCTCGAGCAGGTTCAACTCGGTGACGAGTTCGGCTCGGCGAGTCCTCTCGCCGTCGACGACGTCGGGGTCGGCGCGTTCGACGAACGCAGCGTTGTTGAGCTTGGCGTCGATCGCGGCGAGTCCCTGGCGAACTTTCTCGGCCCGGCGCGCGAGCACGTCCTTCAGTTTGCCGAGGTCGACGTTCTCTCCCAGGGTCACGAATACCTCGAGACCGCCTGCGACCGCCACGGCCGAGTTCTTCGGACGGACGACCTTCTCGGCGATGTCGCAGGTTTCGAGGTAGGCGAGCGAGCGCACGGTGGCCGCGTGAGCGGAGAGCACCTCGCGGTCGGATCTGGCCGGCGCCGCGATGTGGGCCACGAGCGGCTGACGTTCCCCGACCGTCGTCAGGTTGCGGACCTGACGAACGGCGTGCACGAGGTCCTGGATGCTCTGCATCTCGGCCTCCGCGCGCGCGTCGATCTCGAGGCCGGCGCCGTCGGGCCAGGAGCAGTTCATGAGCATCGGGAGCTGCCTCCCGAGGGTCTCGTTCAGGCTCGCCCACAGCGCTTCGGTCAGGTAGGGCGTGAACGGGTGCAGCAAGCCCAGCGCATCCGACAGGACGCGCGCCAACGTTCCGCGAGCCACCGGGCCGGAGGGATCGTCCTTGGACGTCATGCGTCCCTTCACGATCTCGACGTACCAATCGCAGAAGTCGTTCCACACGAACTGGTACAGCGCGGTCGCCGCGTCGTTGAACAGGTAGCCGTCGAGTTGCTGGGAGACTTCGGCGCGCACGCGCGCCAGGCGCGAGAGGATCCAGCGGTCTTCCAGCCGGCTCGCGGCGCGCCCCTCGCGCGTCGTGGGGTCGACGAGCGCCGCGCCACTCATGTTCATGAGCACGAAGCGCGCCGCGTTCCACACCTTGTTGCTGAAGCGATAGCCCTGATCGAAGCGATCGGGCGAGAGCTTCACGTCCTGCCCTTCCTTCGTCAGGAGCACGAGCGAGTAGCGCACGGCGTCAGCGCCGTATTTGTCGATCATCTCGATCGGATCGATGCCGTTGTTCTTGCTCTTCGACATGCGCTGGCCCTTGCCGTCGAGCACCGTCGCGTGCACGTTGACGACTTCGAAGGGACAGCGTTGGTCCATGGGCAGGTGGTCCATGAACTCGTAGCCGGCCATCACCATGCGCGCGACCCAGAGGTAGATGATGTCACGCGCGGTCGAGAGGAATTGCGTCGGGTAGAAGCGCGCGAGGTCGGGGGTCTTCTCGGGCCACCCGAGGGTCGCGAACGGCCAGAGCCACGAACTGGCCCACGTGTCCAGCACGTCGGGGTCCTGGCGCACGATGGGTTTCTTCGTCTGCGGGTGCGGCGAACCGATCGCGAGATCGGTGCGCGAGGCGACGGGCACGTTGTCCTCGTCGTAGAAGACGGGGATCTGGTGCCCCCACCAGAGTTGACGGCTGATGCACCAGTCGTGCACGTTCTCGAGCCAATCGAGGTAGACCTTGGTCCAGCGCTCGGGCCGGAACTTGAGCGACCCGTTCTTCACGGCCGCGATCGCCGGACGAGCGAGCGGTTCCATCTTCACGAACCACTGCTCGGAGACGATCGGCTCGATCACGCTCTTGCTGCGGTCGGAGACGGCGACGTTGTGCGAGTAGTCCTCGACCTTGCCGAGCAGACCGAGCTCCTCGAGCCGCTTGATCACCTCGGTGCGCGCCTTCTCGCGCGGCAGCCCCGCGAACGGACCGCCGTTCGCGTTCAGGCGCCCGTCCTTCTCGTACAGGTTGACGATGGCGAGCTTGAAGCGCTGTCCGCGCTCGTAGTCGGCCGGGTCGTGGCCCGGCGTGATCTTGACGGCGCCCGTGCCGAAGTCCATCTCGACCTTCTCGTCACCGACGACCAGGATCTCGCGGTCGACGAACGGCAGCACGAGGAACTGGCCGATCAGGTGTTTCCAACGCTCGTCGTTCGGGTTCACCGCGACCCCGGTGTCGCCGAGCATCGTCTCCGGACGCGTCGTCGCGACGGTCACGAATTCCCCCGCTCGACCCTTCACCGGGTAGCGGATCTCGTACAGCTTGTCCTTGCGCGGCACGTACTCGATCTCGTCGTCGGACACGGCCGTCTCGAGCACGCAGTCCCAGTTCACGAGCCGCGCGCCGCGGTAGATCAGGCCCTTCTCCCACAAGCGCACGAACGACTCACGCACGGCTCGCGTGAGCATCGGTTCCATGGTGAAGCGCGTGCGCGACCAGTCGCACGAGCTGCCGAGGCGACGGAACTGCTCGAGGATGTAGCTGCCGTGTTCTTCCTTCCACTCCCACACGCGCGCCAGGAATGCCTCGCGCCCGAGGTCGTTGCGCGTCTTCTTCTCCTTCTCGTAGAGCTGCCGCTCGACGACGGCCTGCGTCGCGATGCCCGCGTGATCGGTGCCCGGCACCCACAACGCCGTGAAGCCGTTCATGCGGCGGTGGCGGATCACGATGTCCTGGATCGTGCCGTTCAGCGCGTGACCCATGTGCAGAACGCCCGTGACGTTCGGCGGCGGGATCATGATCGTGAAGGTCTTCTCCGGCTTCACCGCCTCCTTGGGCGTGAAGCCGCCGGACGCGAGCCAGTCCTTGTAGATCCGCACCTCGAAGTCGGCCGGCGTGTAGCGTGTCGAGAGTTCCATGAGTTCCGATCCAGGTCGAGAACGCGCGGCGGGCGTGCTTCGCGCTTGTGAGGCGGCCACTTCACCCGCGTCTCGCGGTCAGGTCAAGGTCGTGTCGGGATCGTGGATCGACGCGAGCGACACGTCGGCGGGCCGATCGGCATGACCGGCTTCGGCGCGGGTCGTCGGCCGAATCGCCGCCCGAGCTTCGAGCGGCGTGAATCCGGCGGCGACGAGCACGCGCTCGCCGAGTTCGACGCGCGAGAGGCGTTCGCGTCCGGCGACGTGGCGGATCCCCTGGATTCGATGTCGAGCGCAGGCGACGAGCGCCTTGCCCGCGGCCGCGACGTCGACCGGCGTGCGCCATTCGTCGGAAAAGAGCCGCGGATGCTCGGCCCTGCGCACGCTCGCGACGAGCGCGTCGGACGCGCCGAGTTCGCGGCCGAACGAGTCGCCGAACAAGAGCGGCAGGCGCGCGACGAGGGCGTGCTCGCAGGCTCGTGTGACGGCGATCTCCCCCTGCCACTTCGTGCGACCGTAGTGCTGCAGGGGTGCAGGCTCGTCGAGTTCCGTGTAGCGGTCCGCCGCCGGCGGGCGTCCGCCGAAGACGAGATCGGTCGAGACGAAGACGAGATGGGAGCCGGAGTCGCGCGCGCGCGCGGCGACGCGGGATGGAAATTCGACGTTGAGCTCTTCCGCGAGTTTCGGGTAGCGCTCGCAGTCGGCGATCGTCGAGAGCGCCGCACACACGACGACTGCGTCGGGGCCGAACGCGTCGAAGGCACGTTCGACGTGGCCCGCTGCCAGCGCGTCGCAGAATTCGAAGCCGATCGAGGCGGGGTCGATGCCGACCTCGGGTCGCGTGCGGCCGGCGACACCGACGTCGAAACCGGCCTGCAGCGCGGCTCGCACGACGTGGACTCCGAGGAATCCGCTCCCGCCGAACACGAGCAACCGTCGCGGTGTCGCCATGCGGCCGCTACGTTAGCGCGGAATGGCCGCCACAACGACCGCGCGCAAGACGCTCGTCATCGCCAATCCGATCGCGGGCCGCGGACGCGGTGAGCGCATGGCGCGCGAATTGGGCGCGTCGCTCGCACGAGCCGGTTTCGAGGTCGACCTGCATCTGACGAGGGCGCGCAACGACGGACGCCAACGCGTCGAACGCCTCGAACGCGATGTCGACCTCGTGATCGCGGTGGGCGGCGACGGCACACTCTCCGAAGTCCTCCACGGCCTGCCCCGCCACGACCTCGACGTCGCCGTCCTGCCGATGGGCACGGCCAACGTGCTGGGACTCGATCTGTCGTTGCCGCGCGACGTATCGGGGTTCGTGGACATGCTGAAGGCGGGTCGCACGCAGCGCATCGACACGGCGCTCGTCAATGGGAGGTTCGTCTCGTTCCTGGTGTGCGGCGTCGGCTTCGACGCCCTGGTGGTGCGCGAGCTCGAGAAACGCCGGCGCGGTCCGATCACGAGGATCGCGTGGACGCTCGCCGCTTGCCGCGCACTGGCCGCCTGGCGCGACCCCAGGCTCTCGGTCGAAGCCGACGGCGCTCGCGTCGAAGGCGAATTCGGCCTGGTTCTGGTCTCGAACATCGTGCACTACGGTGGATACGACGTGCTGCGGCGGGATCGCGTGTTCGACGACGGCTTGTTCGAGGTCTATACGTTTCCGGCGCGCTCGCGCCTCGGACTCTTGCGTCACGCGCTACGCGGTGTGTTCGGCCGCTTTCCATCCGACCAGGTCCGATGCCGCCGCGCCCGGCGCGTCGTCGTGCGTGCGCCGGAGCCCGTTCCGTTCCAGGTCGACGGCGACCTGCGCGGCGAAACGCCTTTCGAACTCGTGGTCGGTGCGGAACCGTTCCGCCTCCTGGTACCTTGAGGGTGATGACGACGCTCCATCCCACAGTGCAGATCGGCGGCCGCCCGTTCGGCGGCGGCGAGTTGTTCCTGATCGCGGGGCCGTGCGTGCTCGAGACGAAGGAGCT
>JBGATY010000251.1:0-4798 GCA_044228955.1 Planctomycetota bacterium
CTTCTCGATGCCGTTGACCGCAGTCACATAGATGCTCTCGCTCATGCGTTCCCATCTCGAGGGCGATCGCCCCCCATCCTCCACGAGAAAGACGCTCGGGCGCGCGCGCGGTGGCGGGTCGGGATCAGCGACGTTCCCAAGTCCTTGTCAGCACGGCACAATCTCTCGCCCAAGAAGCGAACCGATGTCCATCCGCCGCACCCAGTCCAAGCCTACTCTCGACGCCACCGAGGCCACCCCGCGCGTGCACGTCGTCACGTTCGGGTGCCAGATGAACAAGTACGATTCGTTGCTCGCCGAAGGCCGCTTCAAGCGCCAGGGCTACGTCACGACCGAGACGATGGACGACGCCGACGTCGTGCTGTTCAACACCTGTTCGGTGCGCGAGCACGCCGAGGAGCGCACCTACTCCTGGCTCGGCGAGCTCAAGCACGCCAAGAACGCCAATCCGAAGCTCGTCATCGGCGTCATGGGCTGCATGGCGCAGCGCGTCGGCGACGAGATCTTCGCACGCGCCGGACACGTCGACATCGTCGCGGGCACGCGCCAGTTCGCGAACCTGCCGCGGCTCGTCGAGGAGGTGCGGGCGTCGCGCGCGCTCGGCCTCACCGATCGCGCCGCGCGCATCCTGGCCTTGCAGATGGACGACGCAGTCGCGGTCGATCGTGCCGACGAGCCGTACGACGGAGGCTTGCACGCCTTCCTCACCGTGATGCGCGGATGCGATCTCAACTGCACGTACTGCATCGTGCCGACCGTGCGCGGGCGCGTGATGAGCTACCCGATCGAGTCCCTGCTCGAGGAGGCGCGCCAGTTCGTGGACAAGGGAGCACGCGTCCTCACGCTGCTGGGGCAGACCGTGAACAGCTACGGCGAGGATTTCCCCGTTCCGGATGGAGGCGGTGCGCGCGGCCGCGGTCGCCAGGGGCGCGCGAGCCTGGCGGATCTGCTCCACCGACTGCAGGAACTCGACGGCCTCGAGCGCATCCGCCTGATCACGCTGCACCCGAGCTACGTCACGCCGGCTCTGGCCGAGGCCATCCGCGACTGCCCCAAGGTCGACCGGTTCCTGCCGATCCCCGCACAGTCGGGTTCGGACTCCATCCTGCGCGCGATGAAGCGCGGCTACACGACCGATCTCTACCGTCGCCGCATGGACGTCCTGCGCGCCGCCGTGCCAGACATCGAACTCGGCAGCGACTGGATCGTCGGCTTTCCCGGCGAAACGGACGGCGATTTCGCCGAGAGCGAGCGTTTCCTCGAGGAGCAGGGCTTCGCGGTCAACTACATCTTCAAGTACGACCCGCGTCCGACCACGCACGCGGCCGAGGCGCTCGTCGACGACGTCCCCGAGGCGCAGAAGAAGGAGCGCAACCAACGCCTGCTGGCGCTGGGCGAGAAAACGGGCTTGAAGCGTCACGGCGCGCACGTCGGTTCCGTGCGCCGCGCCTTCGTGGAGTCGAGCTCCGATCGCAACCCCGGACACCTCGTCGCGCGGACCACGCACAACTTGATGCTCAGCTTCCCGGGCGACGCCGCGCTCGTCGGCACGAATGTCGACGTGAAGATCGAAGGCGCGACGGCGTTCAGCTTGTCGGGCAGCCTGTTGCGTGACTAGTCGGTGACTCCGAAGTCACTGCGCGTCGCCGAGTCGCGGCAGCTCGGGCGCTCGTACGCGCCGCCGCCTCTCCGTCAGCGACTCCAGGAACGCCTTCAAGTCCGCCTTCGCGCGCGCGTCGAGACGGAGTTCCTTCAAGTGCGGCGATTTCGTCGGGAACAGCGCGTCGTGCGCGGCCTCGGGACTGCGCTTCAGTGTCGGCATGCCGGATGAGTACATGTTGAGCACACCATCGAGGTCGAAGAGACCGTTGTGCATGTACGGCGCCGTGCGCGCCACGTTGCGCAGGGACGGCGTCTTGAAGCGGCCCACGTCGGCAGGGGTCTTCGTGACCGCGTACCGACCGAGGTCCTCGAGCTTGCGGCCGTAGTAGGAGAGTCCGAGGTCGTGGAACTTCCCGTCCGTGAGGAGCGGCCCGTGGTGACAGTTCACGCAGCGCGCATCGGTGCGGAACAGGTGCAGGCCGCGCACGGCCGCGTCGGAGAGCGCCTGCGGCTTGCCCGAGAGAAAAGCGTCGAAGTCGCTCGATCCGTCGCTCGTGATCGTGCGCTCGAAGCTGGCGATCGACGTGAGCGCGCGTGCGAGCGTCGGTTCCGGGTCACCGAAGGCTGCCTCGAAGCGTTCGCGATAGCCGCGGCTCCCGCGCAGGCTCTGCACGACGTGCTCCGCGCTGGAGTGCATCTCGCCCGGGTTCTCGAAGACGGCCAGCGCCTGGTCCTCGAGGCTCGCGGCGCGTCCGTCCCAGAAGAAGCTCGTTCCAAAGGCGACGTTCAGGAGCGACGGCGCGTTGCGCGCGAGCGGCTGGAATCCGTGGCCGAAGCTCGTCGAGCGTCCGTCGGCCCAGCCGAGTTCCGCGTCGTGGCACGATGCGCAGGCCATCTGACCCGTGCCGGAAAGGCGCGCGTCGAAGAACAAGGCCTCGCCGAGCTCGACGCGCGCGATCTCGCGCGGATCGCCCGTGCGCTCGGGCCGAGTCACGCGACCGAGCTCGACGAACTCGACGTCGGGGTCGACGCTGGGCGCCGGCCAATGCGCAGGCTCGCTCGCGTACACGTCGCGGAGTTTCGCGGTCGCGAGCGCCTCGACCTCGGTCGCAGAGGGCTTCTCGGTGGCCGTAGGGGGGACACCCGGAGTGTCCAACGGCGGCACCGGCGCGGTATGGCAGGCGCTCGTGAGAAGAGCGCCGAGGAGGATGGCCGTCTGGTATTTCATCGTGAGATCGAACCTGCGTATTGGCCGCGATCGTCAAAGGGGCCGTCGGCCGTGCTCGGGCCAGCGCGAACCCGGCCCGCACATCCTAGCTGCTCCCGACGCGAAACCGCCCGCGCGGAGTGCTGTCGGTCACGAGGACGATACCCTCATCTTCGCGGGGTGGTCGCGGGATCGCGGTCGAGACTCACGTACCCCAAAGGCGGTGCGCGCAGCAGCCGGAAACGTGAGTTGCCGAAAGGCCACGAGGCGACTTCGACGAGACCCTGCTCGGATCCGCGAGGCAGCAGCCTGTCGCGCGCCAACACGTAGTGCGCCGGGGGAGCCGCCCGCAGTTGCGTGGGCAGATCCTGGATCGAATTCGCGACGCGGATCTGGTGATCGAGATGCAATTCGAGATAGGACGCGTACTCGCCCAGCTGCACGATCGGCTCGCCCGGCTCCAGGCGCGCGGCGATTTCAGAACCCATGCGTTCGATCGGGAACGTGTCGCTGCGGTTCGTCATGAGGACGCCGCCCCAGAACAGGCGTGCGCTGAGGAGTCCGACGAAGAGTGCCATCCAGGCGTAGGCTGGCTGGTGCGTCTTCCGACTTCGGTGGAGCGTCCACGCGGCGATCGCCGCCAGCGCGGCCGAGCCCACCCCGATGGGCCAAGCCGCGGGCCTCAACCTCCAGCCGAGGACGAGCAGGATCAGGGGCGCCGCGCCGGCCAGGACTGCGCCGGCGAGTTTCAAGCTGGCGCGGTACCGCGTCAGCCAGCGCGCATCGGCCTCGATCCACGCCCAAGCGGTGAGCACGGCCCAGGCCGGGATGGTGGCGGTCAGATAACGCGTCTCCTTGCCCTGTGAGAAGCTGAGCACGACGAGGGAGCACACGCTCCAGCCCAAGAGCATGCCGAACAGGCTGCGCCTGCGTTCGTCGGCGAGCGACGGCATGGAACGCCAGCGCGCGAGCGCCGGCAGGTACAGACTCGCGGGAGCGAACGCCACGAGCAGCGCGGGGACGTAGAACCAGAACGGCTCGCGGTTGGTGGCGCCGGCGTCGTAGACGCGGCGGAACACCTCGCTCCACATCACACTCGAGCCCGCGCGCGCGTCGACGCGCTCGAACAGCAGCGCCAACCAGACACCGGCGACCAGGATGCCGATCGACAGCGCGACTCCCCCGCGGGCGAACACGATCCGGCGGCGGCCGCGCGTGCCGATCGCGAGCCCCGCGAGAGCGATCACGAACACGAGCAGCGCCACGGGGCCTTTCACGAGCGTCGCCGCGCCCAATGCGAGGCCCGAGACGATCGTCCAGCTCACCCCTCGGTCGGAACTGAAGACACAGCGAAACAGCGCGAAGATCGCGAGCGCAGAGAACAGCGCGAGCGGTGCGTCCAGCTCGGCGCGCAGGCCCTGATCGAGCGACAGCGCCGCGAGCAGCACGGACAATCCGGCCCACATGCCCACGCGCGTTCCAAGCTCACGCGCCGCGAAGGCGCCGGTGCCGAGCGCGACGCCGAGCGTGCACAGCGCAGCGACGAGGCGCGCGGACAGGACGGTCACCGCGCCGAACGGAACCGAGCCGAGGGCGATGAGCCAGTAGCCCAGCGGCGGCTTGGCGAGGTACGGCTGTCCGTTCTGCATCGGGACGATCCACTCTCCGGTCCGCAGCATGCTGCGAGCGACGAGGATGCGCGTGGTCTCGAGGCCGGCGCTCGCCGGTTCCAGGGTGAGCCAGGGCAGATAGGCGACGCAGAAGACCGCCGTCAACGTGACGAGCAGGAGGAGGCTCGACTCCCGGGTCGAGGCGCCGGCGACCGCCGGTTGAAGGGGACCGCTCGGGGACAATACCTGCCTCACGGACTTGAAGCGGGGCCTGGAGAGGCCGTGGGTCGGGGACTCGATCATGTGGAGGGCTCGGACGTGAACGCAGGGTGAGTTCTAGCCGATGGACATCGATCCGGTAGGGGAGCGTGCCATTCCT
>JBGATY010000252.1:0-4787 GCA_044228955.1 Planctomycetota bacterium
GTCGGCGAGCAGATGCGACCAGCGATCGCAGCGTCCTCGGTACGTTGACTGCGCGTGGGCACCGGCAGGCGGACGGCAACCGGATCGTCCGCCTGCACCGGCCCATCCACACGCGCTTCACGATCGGAGAAGCACAGGGTCAAGCGCTCGAGCGCGAGCTCCGAGCTTTGCGCATCGCCCGTGCTCCAGGCGCGCACGCGCACCTGTGCCGAGCGGAACGTGACCTTTCCGCGGAAGAAGTCGGTGTCGATCCTCCCGCCCTCGGTCTCGGTCGTCTTCGGCACGTCGGGCACCCGGCCCCAGTCGCCGACGAAGAGCCACGGCGAGAAGGCGTCCTCGGTTCGCGCGACGCGAACTTCGACGCGAAAGCCTGAATTCGCAGGTGTTTCAACGTTCCAGGACACGAGCAGGTCGCGGAACGCGTGGGCGGGCGCGACGGGCGCGCTGGTGAAGCACGCATCGTCCGCGGGGAGCGGTCCGCGCGGGGCCAGGACCCAGCGCTCGGCCTGGCGCTTCATCCGCACCGAGGATTTCGCGTCGGCGAGCGCGAAATCCACGAACCGGTTCTCGACGAAGGGCACGCGCTCGACCTTTCGCGCTCCTGACTCCTGCCCGGGGAAGGCGTCGGCGCCGTGGCCGCGCGCGGGGCTGCCCTGCGCGAGCGTCAGGTCGCCCGTCGCGGGATCGCGGAACAAGGGATCACCTCCCCGCGCGGGGTCGGACTCCGGCGTCGGCGTTGTCGGAGCGGCACGTGCGGGCGCATCGATGCAGTGCCAGTAGTTGCGCGCGAAGACGAACGTGTCCGGCGCCGTGCCCGGTCCGACGTTGAAAGGGGTGGACACCTCGTCGGAGCGGTAGGCCACGACGTTGTCGGCGAAGACTCCGTTGCGACAGGCCACGAACTCGGGCGCGGCGGTTTCCTGCAGGATCCGCAGGCACCACTTGCGCGGCCGGAAAAACGTGTTCCAGCGCACGCTCGCGCCGTCGACGCCCACGAACGCGATCGGCGCTTGTGAACCGACGAAAGTCGAGCCTTCGACGACGAGATCGCGCGCTTCGAAGCCCTCCGGTCGCGGCCGGAAGTACCCGAGTCCCGTCGATCCGCCGAGATTCACGGCGCGCTGGCCGGCATTCACGAAGCGACAGCGCGTGATGCGCACGTCGCGCGTCCCGCCCTTCATCTGCACGCCGCTCGCGGCGGAGTCCTCCTCGCGGTCGACGAAGGAGCAGTCCTCGACGACACCGCGCGCGCACCCGACCATGTCGATCGCCGAGCCGCCGCGTCCCCAGCGCTCGATCGTCGCGCGTTCGATCCGGAACTCCCGGACGCCGGAGAGCTTGATGCCGTCGTCGTTGCCGCGTCCGCCGACGTCGCGCACCGTGACGTCCTGGATCAGCACGTGGTGCGTCGGTGAATCGAGCTTGCCGGCGTCGTCGAGGTTGAGCCCGTTGCCGCTCGCGCCGACGATCGACAGGTGCGCGAGCTCGATCCAGGCCGCGCTCGAGATGTGCATTCCGCCGCGCAGACACGGCGGATGCGCGGGATCCGCCCCCACGACGACGATCGGAGCGCCCTCCGTGCCCCGCACGTCCTGCGCGTGGATCGAATCGTAGTCACCGCTGGACACGACGATGCGCGTCCCGCCGGCGGCGGCGCCAAGTGCAGCGCGCAATTCAGCGGTCGTGGAGACGTTGACTTCGGCGGCCGGAGCGGCGGCGAAGAGGAGCGCGAGGGAAAGAGCGAACTCGATCATGGGGCGCGAGAATACTCCTTGCCGCGAGGCAGCGGTCCATGGAACCACGCGGGCGTGCATTCGTGCACTGCGGCGATCCCCGCGTGCCTTTCCGCTCGTTCTTCCGTGCGGTATCACGCCCTGCACGCCGCCGCGCGAGCGCACGCGGGCTGGCACGGGATCTGCCCGGAACCGGCGCGGTTTCGTAAGCTCGTTCAGGGCACCGTCCGCTTCCAGAGGGCTCGTCCGTCATGATTCGATCCACTGCACTCCTCTTGTTCATCGGCTTCGGATCCGAAGCCCCCCTCGTCACGGCGCTCACGCACCCGAGCGAAGTGCGTTCGAACGACGACGCGAGCGAGAAGCGCCGCGTCTTCCAGCTCGCCAGCGGACAGACCATCCGCGTCGTGTCGCGCTTCGCGGACGACCGCTGGGAATACAGGTCGAAGTCGGGCTGGAAGTCGCTCGAGCGTGGAGCCGTCGTCGGCGTCACCCTCGAATCGGATCTGTTGAAGCAGTGGAACGAGAAGCGCGGCGCTATCGACGGAAAGGACGCCGGAGAGCGCGCTCAGCTGGCCGAATGGGCGGCGGGCGTCGGGCTGATGACCGAGTCGCTGAACGAGATCGAGGGGCTGCTCGCCCTCGATCCGGATGCCGCCGGCGCCCGTGAGGTCCTCTCCAAGCACTGGTTCTTCAGCGTCCCTTCGATTCACGTCGAGAGCGCAGCGCTCGCAGCGGCCGAGGCGGAACTGTTGCGCTTCGGCTCGACGCAGACCCTCGCTGGTCGTGAACTCGCGTCCATGGAGCTCGGCCGTCACCCGGACAAAGCCGCGCTCCGTTCGCGGCTCGCGGACGAGCTCCGCTCCCCCATCGTCGTGCGCCGTTCCTTCGCTGCCTTCGCGCTGCGACGCCTGTTCCCGGGCGAGGAAGTGAAGAGCATGCTCGTGCGCTCGGTGTTCGACGCTTCCGGCGACGTGCGCAAGAACTGCGCACTCGCGCTGAAGGCGGCGAATGACCCGGCCGTGTGCGTCCCGATCGTGCGCGCCTTGAACTCGAAGATCCCCGTCGTGCGCGCGAACGCGGCCGAAGCGTTGGGCTCGATGGGGTACGCCGCGGCCGTGGAACCGCTCATCGCCGCGCTCGCGGCTCCTGCCGGCGGAGGCGGCGCGGATCGCCTGCCGCACTCGAACATCTTCGTCGGCCGGCAAATGGCCTACGTGCAGGACTTCGACGTGGAGGTTGCGCAATTCCAGGCCGTCGCCGATCCCGTGATCAACGTGCTGCTCGAAGGCTCGGCCCTGGACACCGCGGTGTCGGGCGAACTCGAGTACTCGTTCGCGAGCGATTCCGTCGTCATCCAGAGTGCGCTCGGGAAGCTCACGCACGAAATGCCGGGCCGCAGCGCGAAGGCCTGGCTCTCGTGGTGGGAGAAGAACGGAGCGAAGTGGCGTTCGGACGAGCTGTCGCGGCCGAAAACCGGCTGAGGCGCGAGCTCAGCGTCTTTCGAACACTGCGATCACGATCTCGAGCGCGATGAGCAGGATGACGACGGCTTCGAGCGCCTCCATGCGCACTCCAGCCGAGTAGTCGTGGACCTTCTGGTAGAGGCTCTCGATCGTGTCGAGCTTGCGCAGGATGCCCGCGTTCCACTCGTTCATGCGGCAGCGATTCGACACCTGGCGATAGACGCGCGCCAGGTACTGGTCGCCGAGCATCTTGATCGCGTTCGAGACGCGCTCGAAGAGGATAGCGCTGTCTACCTTGCGTTGCCCCACGCGGCGCAACTCGTGGCGCATCGTGCCGCGCTTGAGCACGTGCCACCAACGATGCGGCACGCCCTGGGCTTCGTAGGCGCGATCGAGCGCTCTGTCGAGTTGCGCGTCGAGGAAGCGCATCTCGAGCAACTGCAGGTTCGCGAATTCGAGCACGGCCAGGACGTCGTCGGGTTCGTCGTCGACGAGCAGCGCCGCGTTCCAGTCGATCAGCGCCACGTCGCGCACGCCGAAAGAGACGCGGCCGCCGAGCGCCTCGGTGATTTCCTGATCGCTCAAGGGATCGCGTTCCGATCGCAACAGTCGCGCGACTTCGGGGGCATAGGTCGTGTGCAGGTCGCCGAGCGGGACGTCGCGTTCGAAACGGTCGATCTGGAAGACGAGGTAGTCCTCGTCGAGCTCGGCGATGCCGGGCTTGACGACGGCCTCGCGCACGAGCTCGAGCACCTTCTCGACGCGTCGGCGTGAGTCGGCGCGAAAGGCCTCGGTGGTCGTGAGGACGGCCGACAGCTCGATCAACTCCTCGAATTCCCCGGCGAAGGGCAGCGCGTACGCGACGGACACGCCCCCGAAGTCGAAGAGCGTGATCTCCACGCTCCCCGCGCTCGCCCACCGCCCGACCACGACCGGTTCGATGCCCTGCACCACGTGCAACGGCGCGGGGTCGAACTGGAAGTAGTCGGGAGCGTGGCCCTTGTGCTTGATGCGCTCGTCGGCGGTCAACCCCTCGACGTGACGCGAACAGCGCTCGAGCTGGATCGACAGGCCGACGTCGTAGGCGAACAGGATGCGGACGGTGGCCCGCTGGACGCGCGGAAGGGACATCTCTGGCCGATGGTAGCAAGCGCGAGCGCCACGCCGCACGACGTCGAGTGGATGTGGGAGAATTCGCGGAGGCCTCGCTACGTGCACGAGAGGCGTCGCAAGCTCGGCCGGCACAGCCTCTCCGTTGCGTGCCGGAGCTGATCCCGCGCTCCAGCCGGGAGGGACCTCGCCACGCGCGGGGCGCACCGTCGGCCCGCCTGTCGTGCGTTGGAACGGATCGAGCCTCGCTGCGGTCGAAGGCGATCGCGGCGGACAGGTCGCGCTGCTCGCCGCGCTCGTCGCCAACGAAGGCTGTGCTTGCGTCGGTGGCGCGCGGATCCGGCTCGGCGTCCGCGGCGCCTCGACCGAACAGGCGAACTTCCGCGCCGCCGCCGGACCGGGCGCGATCCCGACACCCGCCCTCGTCCCGGGAGTGGGCTGCAGGCGACACCACGGCTTTCGCGACCGCAGCGACCCT
>JBGATY010000253.1:0-4728 GCA_044228955.1 Planctomycetota bacterium
GTACGACGGCCGATGCCCGAGGCCGCCCCGGTGACGACGATACGCCGCCCCGCGAGACGGCCTGACGGCGCGGCCTGATTCGATCCGGGCGTCTCGATCATGTTCGTCCTCACCCTCGCCCGGTTCGGATCGCGGAGCGGATCGGCCGCCGTCGCGCGCGCCCAGCGGCAGATGCGGCACGATCTCGCGCGCGAGGCGCCCCGCGTCGCGCGCGGCCTTCGCGCGCTGGTGGCTCTGCAGCGCGTACTCGTCGGCATCCTGGCGCGTGACGGCGAACTCGCGCGCCAGGATCTCGGCGGTCTTGCCCATGATCAGCCCGCTGATCGGGTCGGTGAGCCCTTCCATGAGCGCGATGCGCGGCGTGAGCATGCCCGGCCGGAAGCTCGCCATCGTCGCGAGGCGCTGTCCCAGCGAGCGCGCGCTCGAGAGGCGCGAGAAGAATCGCGTCAGCCGATCGTTCATGATCAGCGGGAAGCGGCTCATCATCTCGACGCCCAGCACGAGATAGAGCTCGCCGCGTCCGGCCTCGATCGCCGTCGCGGCCGAGGTGATCGCTTCCATGCCGCTGGCGCAGTTGCGCGCGACGGTGCGCCCCGGCACGCGTTCCGGCACTCCCGCGCGCAGCCCGATGACGCGACCGACGTTGGCCTGGTCGTGCGGCGGGCCCGCGCAGCCGACGATGACCTCGTCCACGTCCTCGACGGAGACGTTGCAGCGCGCCATCGTCTCGCGCGCGATTGCCGCGCCGATGTGCCCCGCATCCTCGCGCGCGAACACTCCGCCCGCCCGGGCGAGAGGCGTGCGCCAACCGCCGACGATCACGACAGGCCGGCGTGCATCTCGCGAGTGTGTGGCGCTCATGGACGGCTCGGAACCTACGATTTCGCGGTGGGAGATGGAATCACGCGGCACGCGTTGTACGCACCCGCTCGAAAGTAGATCATCGGCTGGGCATGGGCCTCGTCTTGTGCGCCGGGCCGCTGATCCTGCTCGCGGCGTATCTGCTCTGGCCCACGCGTTCCCGCGAGAAAGCGCGCGATTCCAGGCCGAATCCGACGCGTCCGTGGTTCGGGATCGCCTTGCTCTTCGCGGGTCTCGTCGCGGTGCTTTGCTTCGAGCCGTACGCCATGCCCGCGCGACGTCTGAAGTCGATCGAGGAGCGCGCTAGACCGCTCGTCGCCGCCATCGACGCCTTCGATGCCGAGCGGGGCTGTCCACCGACGAGCCTCGCGGATCTCGTCCCGAAGTTCCTGGATGGGATCCCGGGGACGGGCTCCCTCGGCCTGCCGGGTTTCGGCTACCAGTACGTTTCGTGCCTCACGCAGCCGCGCTGGAAGCTGACCGTGTCGACCGGAGGTTGGAACGTCGAGGACGACTCCGAGTTCTATTTCGATTCCTGGACGAGGCGCTGGGGCTACAGCGAGCGCTGATCAGGCACGGACTACTTCGGCCGCAGATCGAGGAAGCGCTTCTCCTTCATTTCGGTCTCCATGCCGAGGAATTCGAGCATCTCGCGATTCGTGTGCACCTCGACGCCGTTCGGCGCGACCTCCAAGCCGTCGCCGATGTCACGCACGCATTTCGACTTGAATCCGTTCACGTCGGTGCCCGGCCGCAGTGACACGCGCACGAAGAACTGGTCGAGCTCGTGCGGGTCGTCGTTCTTCTTCTTGAGCACGACCTGCCACTCCTCGACGTCGTGCATGCTCGACAGCAGCGAACCCATCGCCGACAGGTCGACGAGCGTGCCCTTGATCTTCGTCAGCTCCAGCGCCTTCTGATCGCTCGAGCGGCGCAGCTCGGAGCTGATGCGAGGGACCGTGCGCTTGCACCAGGGGCACGGCGCCCACGTCATCCCGCCGACGGCGAGGTCGCCCGTCCGGTAGCGCATGATCATCGTGCCGTGACCCGCGATCGGCGTGTACACGAGCTCGCCCGTCTCGCCTTCGCGAACGGGATCGAGTGTCTTCGGATCGATGACCTCGAACACCCCGAGGTCGGGGTATACGTGATAGCCCGGCGATTCCGCGTGTTGCGCCGGACACTCCGAGAACGCCATGCGCGCCTCGGTGAAGCCGTACGTGCCCGAGATGACGACGTCCTTCGAGCCCATCGCCGCGAGCGACTCGGCCATCTTCTGTTTCAGGCCCGGCGTGACCTTTTCGGCGCCGAGGATGACGCGCCGCACGTTCGGAACGCGCGTTCTGCCCGCCGCGCCCTCGCGCAACAGGTGGTAGACGAACCCCGGCGTGCCGATGATCACCGTCGTGTTCATCTTCTCGAGCATGCGCAGGTTGCCCGCCGTGCCCATCACCTTGCCGCCGCCGGTCGACATCATGAATCGTCCGGTCTCGAAGCCCGCGAAGCTCGCCTGCCAGAACGCGAGGTGCGGCGCGAACGGGAACATGTTCACGATGCGCGCGTCGGTCTCGTGGATGGCGTGCACGTCCAGCATCCGCGCCCCGACGCGCGCGAGGATCTCGATGTCGTGTGGCGTGTACGCGTACACGATCGGATCGGACGAGCGCCCGGTCGTGAACGTCGCGAAGTTGGGCGTGTAGTCGCGCCGCAACGTCTCGCGTGCGTCGCGTCCCCCGGCGAGGAGCGGCAGCTTGCGAGAGAGCGGCCAGTGAGCCTTGATCAGATCCGGCGACGGGACGAGCACGAAGTCGCGTTTCGTGCGCTCGTCACTCTGCGCCGCCAGGACATCGGCCTTGGTCGTGAAGGGCAATCGCCGCAGGTCGTCGACCGTGCGAATCTCCTCCGGTCGGACCTTGGCCGCGTCGAACGCGCGCCGGTAGTACGCGGAGAACGGATAGACCTCCTGCCGCACATGCCGCCGCAGTTGCTCCTCCTGCAACGCCACGAGATCCGCACGGCTCGCACGCGACATGGAGAGCCAGTTGTCTTTGCCGTTCAAGCGATCGCTCCCGTGCTGATCTTCATCGACACGTAGGCTGCAAGGATTCAGTCGCTGGCTCAAGTGCGGTGGGCGCGTGCGATTCCTTCGGGGGCCGGTGGAAGTGCTGCCCTTGGACCCACGCAGGATCCCCCTGGAGAATTCCTCGCCGCTCGCGAGCGTCCCGCCGGTTCCCGGCGCCCTCGCCGGCCGGGGACCGGTCGTGGGGCCGGCTCACACGCCTTGCCCGCGGGTCCGGGAAGCGAAGGACGCCGCAGGTGATCGCGGCGTGATCCCAGTGAAGGCAGGAAGCCACGATTGCATCGCGATCGAGAACAGTTTCCTTTCGTTCGTCGCCGAGAATGGCGTCTTCGTCCGAGGACTGGGAACTGCGCGCGTGACCACGCCCGCGCTGAACCAGACGCTCCATCGGCCCGATCGACTCTCGAATCCGGGATTCGTGAGCCCTACGAACCGGGAGCGCTTCATGGAATGCTGAGACCGGTCGAAGTTTCCATGCGACCGCCGCCAGCCCATGAAGGACCTCTTCCAGACGAGCTACAGCCTTCGTCACCCCAACCAGCACTCGGTCCACCGGCCGCGGACGGTGCTCATCCTCGGCGGTGGAGGCATGCGCGGCATGGCGCACGTCGGCGTGTTGCGCGCGCTGCGCACGCTCGGCATCGAGGTCGACGCGATCGTCGGGACCAGCATCGGGTCGCTCGTCGGCGCAATGTTCGCGGGCGGCTATCCGATCGAGAAGATCGAGTCGCTCGTCACGGCCGTTCAGAAAGAGGACTACTTCCGCCTCAACTTCGTGAAGTTCCTCCTGAAGGGGCCGCAGGCGCGGAGCATGTACCGCGGCGACACGTTCAAGGGTTCGCTGCGCAAGGTGCTGCCCGACGTGACGTTCGGCGAGATGAAGATCCCGTTCTACTGCAACGCGGTCCGGCTCGAAACCGGGGGCACCGTGTTCTGGGGCACTCCCGGACTCGACGACATCCCGCTCATCGACGCCGTGTACAGCTCGTGCGCGTTGCCCGGCATCTTCGAGCCCTACGAGCGCGACGGCTACAACTACATGGACGGCGGCATGGTCGACTCCGTGCCGTTGCGGTTCGCGAAGACGCTCAATCCGGACCTGATCATCGCGGTCGACCTGTCGGTGAAGGGCACGTTCAAGTCGCCCGACTACAAGAACCGCCTCTTGTCGACCCTCTACCGCACGTTCGAGATCGTCGAGGAAGTGCTCGTCGAGCAGATGCTGCACATGCACGTCGACTACCGCGTCGCGCTGATCCAGCCCAAGACGGCCGAGACGTCACGCTTCGATTTCAAGCGCGTGCACGAGGTCGTCAATGCCGGCGAGGATGAGGCGATCAAGGTGCTCACCTCGCACGCGGCCACGCGTGACCTGGTGAAACCGGTGCTCGTCGACGGCCTGGCGTGTCCAGTGACTCCGCGTGACTTCGTGTCCGTGCGCATCGATCCGGAGCGGTGCATCGGTTGCGGCATGTGCGAGACCGTGTGCGAAACCGACGCGTTCTGGGCGCGGGGCGAGCGCGCATCCGTGCGCAAGCTCTCGAACTACGAGTGCACGCGCGACCACGCCTGCGCACGGAACTGCCCGACGAACGCCATTTCCCTCGGGAATCTCTGACAAGTCGCGCCACCCTGATTAGGCTGTCGCGGCCATGAGATCGGACTGGTTGTGCGGCGCGCTCGCGCTCGCCGGCTGCACCGACGCGGCCACGCGCATCGCCTACGACATCGAGGCCGGCGCCAAGGCGCTGGGGTCCTCCACGGATTCCGGCACGACCGTGCGCCAC
>JBGATY010000254.1:0-4724 GCA_044228955.1 Planctomycetota bacterium
CTTGTCGAGCAGTTCCTCGCGCCACTGCCGCACCGCGACCGTGTTCGTGGTGAGGATCAGGGTCTTCGTGCCGATCAGGTTCATGACGCCGATGCCGACCACGGTCTTGCCGGCGCCGCACGGCAGGACGACGACCCCGCTGCCACCGAGCACCGAACCGCCCGCGTAGAACATGCGCGCCGCCTCGGATTGATAGGGCCGCAGTCCGAACGGGCGGCCTCCGACCGTCGCCGTCCTGAGTCGGATCTCGAGCGGATCACCTTCGACGTATCCGCCGCGGTCGTCGACCGGATAGCCGATCTTGATCAGCGCCTGCTTGATCGAGCCGCGCTCGAGCTCGGTCAGGTACACGCGTCCGCTCGGATCGACAGTGAGCATCTGGCGGATCTCGCGGAATCCGAGAACGTCCTGCAGCGCCGACTTCGACGTCGACACGAGTTCGAACCCGCTCGACTGATCCGTGCGCTTCTCGATGCGCAGCAGGCCGTACTTCTCCAGCCAGCCGCGCACCTCCGTGATCACGTTCCGCGGAATCGGCACGCACGACAAATCCTCGAGGATCGCCTCGATGCGCTCGGCGGTCACTCCCAGCGCCGCCGCGTTCCAGATCGAGACGGGCGTGATGCGATACGTGTGCAGGTAGTCCGGACTCTTCTCGAGCTCGGCGAAGAGGGCGAGCTGGTCGCGCGCCTCGGCGAAACGTGGGTGCTCGATGGTGACGGGGCGACCGCTCTCGTCCTTGACCGCGCGCCCGTTCGCGTCGAGCTTCGAACTCACCGTGTGGAGCATGAGCGAGCGATCGCTCTGGACGATCAGCGGATTGTCGGGGCGGATCATCGGACCACCTTCTTCCGCCCGCGTGCCTTGGCTCGCTCCTCTTTGCGAGCCGGTTCGTCCAGGAACAGCCACGGGCCGGTGATCGAGGCCCGATCGGCGGCCAGTTCGCGCGGAGTTCCCGTGGCGATGATGCGCCCCCCGCCCTCGCCGCCGGTGGGCCCCAGTTCGACCAGCCGATCGCACGTGGCGAGCAGGCCGGTGTGGTGCTCGATGACGACGACCGCGTTGCCGCGGCGCGCGAGGCGATCGAACACGTCGACGAGGTGCACGACATCGCTCGTCGAGAGGCCCGTGCTCGGCTCGTCGAGGATCACCACGCCGCGAGCGGAGGCGTCGGCGCGGAACAGCTCGGACGCCAGCTTGACGCGCTGGGCTTCCCCTCCCGAAAGCGTCGTCGAACTCTGTCCGAGGCGCATGTAGCCGAGGCCGACGGAGCGCAGCGTCTCGAGGACGAGCGTGATCTTGGGCTGATGCGCGAAGAACTCGAGCGCCTCGTCGGTCGTCATCTCGAGTGCCTCGGCGACGTTCTTCCCGCGCCAGCGCACTTCCAAGACCTCGGGCGCGTACCGCTTGCCGTCGCACTCCTCGCACACGAGCCACAGGTCGGCCAGGAACTGCATCTCGACCTTGGTCGCGCCGCGGCCTTCGCACGCGACGCACCGGCCCTTCGGACTGTTGAACGAGAATCGTCCGGCGTCGAATCCGCGCGTCTGGGCCTCGGGCGCGCGTGCGAACAGCTCGCGGATCGGCTCCATCACGCCCGTATAGGTCGCCGGGATGCTGGCCGGCGTGCGGCCGATCGGGCTGGCGTCGACGACGACCGTGCGCAGCGAGCCACCGGGCGCGCCGAGAAGTCGCTTCCACCGGCCAGCCGGGCCCTCGCCCGACAAGGCGGGCACGAGCGTGTCGAGCACCAGCGTGCTCTTCCCCGATCCGGACGGCCCGCACACGCCCGTGATCTCGCCGAAGGCGAACTCGAAGTCGACGTTCTTCAGGTTGTGCGTGCGCGCGCCGACGATCTTGACGGTCTCTCGGCGTGATTCAGCGACGATCGTCGCCGGCGGCCGCGAGAGCACGATGTCGCCCCGCATCGCGGCGCCGGTCATCGAGGTCGGATGCGCCCGGACCTGCGCGGGAGTGCCCGACACGACG
This sequence comes from Planctomycetota bacterium, assembly GCA_044228955.1. Classification (GTDB taxonomy): domain Bacteria; phylum Planctomycetota; class UBA1135; order UBA1135; genus JAEUIA01. The sequence goes on from JBGATY010000254.1 coordinate 1,990, forward strand.
ACATTGCCGCCGTGGATGCCCGCGCCGGGCCCCATGTCGACGATCCAGTCCGCGCGCGCCATCAGGCTCGGATCGTGCTCGACGACGAGCACGGTGTTGCCGCGTTCGCGCAGGTCGAGCAACGCGTCGGTGAGCTTCGACACGTCCGCGGGATGAAGGCCGACCGTCGGTTCGTCCAGGACGTAGCACACGCCCACGAGTTGCGAGCCGAGGCTCGCCGACAGGCGCACGCGGCGCGCCTCGCCGCCGGACAGGGTCGCCGTGTGGCGATCGAGGGTCAGGTAGCCGAGTCCCACGCGCTCGAGCAAACCGAGACGCGACCGCACCTCCGCCACCACGGGCGCGACCCCTTCCTGGAAATCGCCCTTCGTCCCGAGGTCGGCGATCCATGCGAGCGCGTCGTCGACGGACACGTGCAAAAACTCGGGCAAGCGCATCTTGCCGATCGTGACGGCGCGGACTTCGGGTCGCAGACGCTCGCCCGCGCAGGCGGCGCAGGTGCGGCGCGTCATCACGGTCTCGAGGATCGCGGCCCACTCGGGATCCTCCGTCTTGGCGCGCCACGCGTCGACGTGGCCGCACAGTCCGGGCCAGGCGGCGACGAAGGTCTCCTCGATCTCGGCGTGCTGGGTCGAGCGCTCGATCTCGACCTTGTAGCTCTTTTTGGAGCCCGTGCCGTACGCGACCAGGGCGCGCTGCTCGTCGGTGTACGACGCCCACGGCTTGGAAAGGTCGATCTTGTGCGCCTTCGCGACGGTGCGCAGCAGCATCTCGTAGTAGCCCTTGCCCTTCGCGAGGTAGCGGCCGAGCTTGTGCTGCAAGGCGCCGTCCTCGATGGAGAGCCCCGGATGCTCGACGAGCAAGTCGACGTCGCAGGTGACCTTCTCGCCGAGTCCGTCGCATTCGACGCAAGCGCCGACGTGCGTGTTGAACGAGAAATGGCGCGGCTCGAGATCGCCCTCGATGTGGAAGCCGCACTGCGGGCACGCGCCGTGCGTCGAATACACGCGGCGTTCGGCGGCCTTCTTGTCCGCGCCGCGCACGACGAGGGCCACCATTCCGCCGGAGGCTCCTTCGGCCTGTTCGACGGACTCGGCCAGGCGCGCGCGCGACGCCGCTTCGAGCTTCAAGCGGTCGATGACGAGATCGAGCGTGGCGACGGGAGCGATCTCGCTCCCCTCCTCGTCCAGGCGCATCTCGACGCCGTCGACGAGAACGCGCACGAAGCCGGCGGCGCGCCAGGCGACCGTTCGCTCGATCAGTTCTGCGGCGGCTTCGTCGGGAACGGCCTTGTGCGCGCCCCAGATCGGCGCCGTGATCCACGCCGTGGCGAGCGGCGCGTCGGCGATCATGCGCCGTGCGATGCGCGACGCGTCCGAGCGCTCGAGCTTTTCGCCGTGTTCGGGACAACGGCGCACGCCGGTGCGCGACCACAGGACGCGCAGGTGATCGTGGATTTCCGTCGTAGTCGCGACCGTCGAGCGCGGGTGACCGCCGGACGTGCGCGCCTCCACGGCGACGGACGGACCGAGGCCCTCGATGCGCTCGACCGGGGGGCGATCCTTCGTGCCGAGGAACTGGCGTGCGTACGTCGACAAGGACTCGACGAAACGGCGCCTGCCTTCGGTGTAGATCGTGTCGAGGGCCAGCGAGCTCTTGCCCGAGCCGCTCGGCCCCGTGACGACCGTGAGCGCGTCGCGCGGGATCGAAACGCTCACGTCCTTCAGGTTGTGCGTTTTCGCGCCGACCACGGTGAGGTGCGTCACCGGCGCGACCGCGAGCTCCTCCATGTCGGTCGAGAGCTTCGCCGCGCGGTGCTGGCGGAACGCCTCGAGCGCGACGCCCGTGTGCGAGCGCTTGACTTTTTCGAGGTGCTCGGGCGTGCCGTGCGCGATCAACTCGCCGCCCTGCTCGCCGCCCTCCGGCCCGAGATCGAGCACGTGATCGGCCGCGAGAACGAGGTCGAGGTTGTGCTCGATCACGAGAACCGTGTGCCCCATGTCGACGAGCTTCTGCAGCGCGGCGACGAGTCGCGCGACGTCTTGCATGTGCAGGCCCGTCGTGGGCTCGTCGAGCACGTACAGCGTGTGCCCTTTCGGCCGCTTCTGCAGTTCGGAGGTGAGCTTCAGCCGCTGCGCTTCGCCGCCGGAAATCGTAGTCGAGGGCTGGCCCAGCGTCAGGTAGCCGAGGCCGACCTCCACCATGATCGACAGGGGCCGCGCGATCTTGGGGTGATCCGCGAACAGCGCCAGCGCGTCCTCCGCCGTCAGCGCGAGCACGTCGGCGATCGAGTGTTCCTTGTACTTGACGTCCAGCGTCTCGGCCTGGAACCGGTGGCCTCCGCACTCCTCGCACGGCACCGTGACGGGCGCGAGGAACTGCAGCTCCACGTACTTGGCCCCGGCGCCGCCGCAGGCTTCGCACCGGCCGCCCGCGACGTTGAAGGAGAAGCGCGACTTCGTGTAGCCGCGCATCTTGGCCTCCGGCAGCGACGCGAACAGATCGCGGATGAAATCGAGCACGCCGACGTAGGTGCCGGGGTTCGAGCGCGGCGTGCGCCCGATCGGAGCGGCGTCGATCGTGACGAGATCCTGGATGTGCTCGAGGCCGCTGATCCTCTCGTGCGCTTCCGGCAGCGGCGCCTCCAGGCCGAGGTGACGGCGCACGGCGCGCTCGACGATGCGATTCACGAGCGTCGACTTCCCCGATCCCGACACGCCCGTGACGGCGGTCAG
>JBGATY010000255.1:0-4708 GCA_044228955.1 Planctomycetota bacterium
CTTCCTGTATTCGTCGAGCGTCGTCGCGCCGATGCACTGGATTTCACCGCGCGACAGCGCCGGCTTGAGCACGTTCGACGCGTCGATCGCGCCCTCCGCCCCGCCCGCGCCGACGAGGGTGTGCAACTCGTCGATGAAGAGCACGACGTCGCGCACGCGTCGCACTTCCGTCATGACGGCCTTGATGCGTTCCTCGAACTGGCCGCGGTACTTGGTGCCCGCCACCATCAGCGCGAGGTCGAGCACGACGATGCGCTTGTTGCGCAGGATGTCGGGCACGCGGTTCTCGATGATCTGGGTGGCGAGACCCTCGACGATCGCGGTCTTGCCGACGCCCGGTTCGCCGAGCAGCACGGGGTTGTTCTTCGTGCGGCGCGAGAGGATCTGGATGACGCGTTCGATCTCGTTCGCGCGTCCGATGACCGCGTCGAGCTTGCCTTCGCGCGCGAGTTCGGTGAGGTCGCGACCGAACGAGTCGAGCGCCGGCGTCTTGCTCTTCGTGTTCTGGCCTTGCGCCGGTGCGCCCTCTTGAACAGGCGTTTCTTCTTCCTCTTCCTCGTTCGAGTCGGCACCCAAGAAGTCGAGGACTTCCTCGCGCACGTCCTCGAGCTTGACGCCGAGGTTCAGGAGCACCTGTGCCGCGATGCCCTCGTTCTCCTTGATCAGGCCGAGCAGCAGGTGCTCGGTGCCGATGTAGTTGTGACCGAGGTTGCCGGCCTCCTCCATCGAGAGCTCGAGCACCTTCTTCGCGCGCGGCGTGAAGGGCAACTGGCCCATCGTGACCATCGACGGTCCCGTCTTGACGATCTTCTCCACCTCGGAGCGGATCTTGTTCAAGTCGATGTTCATGTTCTTGAGCACGTTGGCGGCGACACCACTGCCTTCCTGGACGAGGCCGAGGAGGATGTGCTCCGTGCCCAAGTACTCGTGGTTGAACCTCTGAGCCTCTTGGCGGGCGAGGTTCATCACCTTCTTGGCGCGATCGGTGAAGCGGTCGAACATGTGGTCTCCGAAGCGGTCGTCTGAGGGTGTGTCACCGAACGGCGTGGCGACGGTCGAGTCGCCCCGGATTCGGTATGGGGATGGTAGCTAACCCTTGCTCATCGGCCTTCAAGAGTCACCGGGTTTACCCTTGCGTCACGGATCCGGCCGTTCGCGAAAGAGTTGCAGGGTCTGTCGGTAGGTGAACCGCGCTCAGGCCCCTGGGCGAGCATCCTCGAGCGCCTTGAGTTCGTCCCGCAGACGCGCGGCGTTCTCGTAGGCTTCCTCGCGGATGGCGACGTCCAGGCGCGAGCGCAACTCGACCAGTCGTTTCATGCGCTCGAGATCGGCCTCGCTCGAGCCCGGGATGCGACCGACGTGCGTGCGCGCGCCGTGCACGCGCTCGAGCAGGTCGCCGATGTGCGCGCCGAAGACTTCGTAGTCCTTCGCGCAACCGAGGCGGCCCTTCTTCCTGAATTCGTCGAGCGTCATGCCGCACGCCGGACAGGTCTGCCCCGACTTCTTGCGCGACGATTGAGAGAGCTGGAGCAGCTTCCAGATGTCGGCCTGGGACTTCTTCGTCGCAGCCGAGTGGGGCAAGTCCATCGACTGCGCGCACACGTCGCACAGGTGCTGCTCGTTGACCGTCTTCTTGGCCGCGGGAGCCGCCGCCGTGGAGGTCTCGAGGACCGCGTCCTGGAGGATCTCGGTGACGTGGACGGTGGCCGCGTTCTTGAGGCAGTTCTGGCAGATCATCGGAGGCTTGAGAGCGTACCTGGACATATAGCCGGTCGGCAGCGGAACGTCGAGATAGGAGATTGCAGTCCCGGCCGGAAAGTCTCAAACCGGGCCGGAAATCGCTTCGGTGCGACCCGGGAGGGCCTGGCGGAAAGCGAGTGCGCGCTCCTCGAAGTTGAGGTACTGGTCGAAGCTGGCCGCGGCGGGGGAGAAGAGCAGAGTCTCACCCTCACGGAGGTGTCGGAAGGCCGTGTCGACCGCGTCGGGCACGCTCGTCACGGTGTGCGTTTCGATACCGCCAGCGAGGAAGGCCTCGGCGAACGCCGGACCGCCGGCGCCGAACGCGACGACGCGCCGCACGCATCCGCGGCTCGCCGCCACGAGATCGCCGAGCGGCAGCGCCTTCAGCTTGCCGCCCACGATGAGCGTGAAGCCTGGCGGCAGGGAGGGGAACACCGCGAGCGTCGAATCGGGCGTCGTCGAGACGCCGTTGTCGATCACGTGCACGCCCAGGCGCCGACCGAGACTCTCGAGGCGATGCGGCAGGGCGCGCACGGTCGGGAGTGCTTCGACGAGGCGTTCGGGAGCCGCTCCGAGGAGGCGCGCCATGCCGAGCGCCATGAGCGTGTTCGTGCGCTGGAATTCGCCCGGCAACGCGAGATCAAGGACGCGGCCGAGCGTCTCGCGGTGCAGTCGGAACGCCCCCCCCCGCACGTTCAGGTCGTGGTCGGACAGTCGCGTGGGGAACACGTCGACGCGCGTGAGCAAAGGATCGTTCCACGAGGCGATGCGCGGGTCTTCCGCCGACAGGACCGCGCGCCCGCCGACCGCGGCGGGCAGCTCGAGGATGCGCCGTTTCGCCTCCGCGTACGCTTCCAGCGTGCCGTGGCGCTCCAGGTGATCGGCGAGCACGTTGACCACGCACGCGACCTCGACCCGCGGCGGTCCGTCGCGGCCCATCAGGCGCGGCGGCAGGGCCTCGAGCTGGTAGCTGGACATCTCGAGCACGACCGTGTCGGACGAGGTCATCTCCAGGGCCGCATCGAGGAGCGAGCGCCCGATGTTCCCGCCTAGATGGCAGGGAATTCCGCTCGAAACGAGCAGTTGCGCGAGCGTGTTGCACGTCGAGCTCTTGCCCTGCGTGCCCGTGACCGCCGCGATGCGCGCCGGACAGAGTTCCAGGAACAGCGCGGTCTCCGAGGTGATCGGGACGCCGTTCGCGCGCGCGGCCGAGAGGAACGTGCTGGTCGGAGCGACGGCTGGATTCGCCACGACGAGCGTCGTGCCGGTGAAGTCGCGCTCGTCGTGACGGCCGAGGACGAAACGCACGTCGAGCCCCGCGAGTTCCGCGAGCGCCGGCGCGAGCTCGCGTTCGTTGCGCAAATCGGTCGCGGTGACGCGGGCCCCGGTGCGAGCTAGGAAGCGCACGACCGTCGTCCCGCCGTGGAAGGAGCCGAGTCCCATGACGGTCACGGCACGCCCCGCGAAGTCGGGCCGTCCGTCGCGGTCGAACGGGATCGAGCCGTTCATCGCGGCTCCGGAACGGGCTTCGGTGCGGGCGGCGGCGAGACCTTGGACGGATCCGGCGCGCTTTGGAGCACGGGGCGCGGCCCGGTCGGTTCGGCGAGTCGCAGGCTCTCGGCCCGCTTCAGCACGAGATCGAGGTCGGGCATCGTGACCGTCCCGCTCTCGGGCACGAGCTCCATCATCACGTCGTGGCGATCGCGCCACCCGACCGGCAGCAACACCTCCGAGACGATGTCGAACGGAAAGCGGCCGTACCACGGGGGCTCGATCTCGACGAGCTTCGTCTGCGAGCGAAAACCGTCCTTGTAGAGCGTCACGCGCCGCGTCCCGTACGCCTCGAACGAGGTCTCGAACGGCGTCGTGCCGACCACCATGTCGTCGAGCCGCACGAGCGCCCCCTGCGGCTTCGAATCGATGACGAGCTCGCGCTGAGCCGCGCAACCGGCGGCGAGGAACGCGAGCGGAACGAGGGCGACACGCATGGCCGAATGGGATCTACGCGATGGCCAGCGCCACATCAAGGGCGCCAGGAATGGCGGAGAGAGAGGGATTCGAACCCTCGGTACCCCGTGAGGAGTACACCGGCTTAGCAAGCCGGCGCTATCGGCCACTCAGCCATCTCTCCCGCCGAAAGGGCGGCGAATCGTAGCCGCGGCCCGTACGACCGGCAACGGTTTGGCCGTCTTTGGCGGGCGCTTCAGATGACTTGCGCCCAGGCCTGCACGAAGGCGTAGAAAAAGACCGCGTCGGGGTTGTGGGCGACCGCGTGGAGTTCGGTCGTCATGCCCTCGACCGTGGCGGGCGTGACCTTGCCCGCCTCGACCAGACCCGGGGCGCCCGACAAGAGGAGTTCGGTCCAGTAGGCGATGAATTCGGCGCGCTCGCCCGGAAAGCGATTGTCGAGGTGGATCGGGCGCACGGTCGTGACGATGTCGCGGCAGCCGACGGCCTGGAGCAGGTTCCCGAGCTTCGCTCCGACGAACGGATCGCCGCCGAGCTCGAGTTGATGGTCGTTGAACGCCATCCAGTACTTGAGCGTGTGCGGGCTGTAGGGCTCGAGGAAGAAGGTCGCGTTCAGGACCTCGGTGCACACGATCGGCGAGCCGGGACGCAGGACGCGGCGCGTTTCGGATAGGACGAGCATCGGGTCGGCGACGTGCTCGAGGATCCAGCACAGGAAGGCCGAGTCGAAGCTGTCCGATCCGAACCGCATCGAACCAGCGTCACCCTGTTCGAAGACGGCGCGGCCCTTGGCCCAGGGGAGCTTCGCGATGTGCCTTTTCGCGCGGCTCAGGTTGGTCGGGGACGCATCGAGCCCGGTCACGCGCAATTCCGGATGCCGGCGCAGCAGGATGTCGGTTTGCGCGCCGACCCCGCAGCCGACCTCGATCAGGTTCTTCGCGCGGTGCAGCGGCAGGCCCTCGTGCACGCGGGCCTCGAGGAACCGCGCCTGACGGTACAG
>JBGATY010000256.1:0-4708 GCA_044228955.1 Planctomycetota bacterium
GTGGAGGGAGCGGCACAAGTGTTCGATCTGGCGCTGGCCCTTCTTCTGGACGCGCACGACGAGATCGCGCGCCAGTTCCTTGGTCGCGTCGGTCGAGCCTTCGCGCACGATGCGCGCCGCCAGGCGTTCGGCTTCGTCACGGAGCGGCTTGTCCTCGAGCTCGAGGCCGCGCACGATCACGACCGGACACTGGTAGCGCTGCGCGAGCCGGATGTGGCGCCGCACGGAGTTCACCGCCATGTCGCGCAGGTCCTCGTCGAGGCTGCCGAGCTTCGTGCCCGACATGTTGATGGAGCGCGCGTCGAGGCAGCCCGAAACGATCGAGCGCACCGAGATCCCGGTCTCGCGGCGCGAGTCCTCGAATCCGTTCAGCTTGACCGGCGACTCGAGCAGGCCGAGCTCCAGGCGACGAAAGCCCATCGCGACGGCCGCGAAGGCTTGGTCTTCGATCGTCTTGAGCCGCGCTCCATAGCAGCTCGTCGACAATGTGTATTCGTTGGGGATCCCAGGTTGGGTCAACACGGCCACCGTGCTCGCCGGAGAAGGTCAGGGGACGGCGAGGTCAGTCCATAGATCGAATTCCGAGGCCTAGTGACCTCAGAGAAAGATATCTCACGCATGAATCGACGGCCTTCGCGTCCCAAGGCCGAATCAGGAACCTTTTTCACCGCGCCGGATGCCCCGAGCCCGCGAGCAACGCGTGCGACGAGAGCTTGGGGGCTGCCGACCCCACGGCGCGCGCAGGGTAGCGAGTGCGGGGTGCGATCCGCAAAGAAGCTGGACGCGGCGAGGCGCCGCGGGGTTCCCTGGATCAGACCCGGACGTCGGACGATTTCCCGATCAGGGCCGCGTGCCGCTGGAGAAGCGGGTCGACCTCTTCCCGGACGTACTCGACGACCTGCTCCGGGGCGCGACCGACGAAGCGCGCCGGATCGAGCAATTGCTCCAGCCGACCCGCGAGTCTCGCCAGCATCGGCTCGGCCGCCAACAGCTTCTCGAGCGGGTTCGGCTCGCCGTTCTTGATGGCCCGCGCGGCCTGGTGGCTGGCGCGGCGCACGCACTCGTGGACGTCCTGGCGGTCGGCGCCGAGCTTCACCGCCTCCATCATCAGGTTCTCGGACGCGAGGAACGGCAATTCCTCGTCGAGGTTGCGCCGGATGACGTGGCTGTTCACGACGAGGCCTTGCGCGACGTTGAGGTACAGGTTCAGGATCGCGTCGGTCGCCAGGAACATCTCGGCCACGACGATGCGACGATTCGCGGAATCGTCGAGCGTGCGCTCGAGCCACTGGTTCGCGGCAGTGTGTGCCGCGTTGCCGAGAGCTTCCATCACGAACCGCGCGAGGGAGCACATGCGTTCGGAACGCATCGGATTGCGCTTCCAGGGCATGGCGCTCGAGCCGATCTGGGCGGATTCGAACGGTTCCTCGATCTCCTTCTTGTGCGCGAGGAGGCGCAAGTCGGTCGCGAACTTGTGCGCGCTCTGCGCGATCGAGGACAGGACCTGGAGCACGCGGAAGTCCGTCTGACGCGGATAGGTCTGCCCCGTGACGCCGAACGTGCGCTCGAAACCGAAGGCACGCGTCACCGCGAGATCGAGAGCGCGGACCTTGGCATGGTCGCCGTCGAACAGCTCCAGGAACGACGCCTGCGTGCCGGTCGTGCCCTTGACGCCGCGGAAACGGATCGCGCTCTCGGCGTGGTCGAGGTCCTCGAGATCGTGCGCGAGATCCTGCATCCACAGGCACGCGCGCTTGCCGACCGTGACGGCTTGCGCCGCCTGGAAGTGCGTGAAACCCAGCGTGGGCAGCGATCGATGCTCCAGGGCGAACGTGCGCAGCACGGCGACGACGCTGACGAGTTGCGCCCGCAGGAGACGCAAGCCCTCGCGCATCGCGATGAGTTCCGCGTTGTCCGTGACGAAGCAGCTCGTGGCGCCGAGGTGGATGATCGGTCGCGCGTTCGGGACCTGCTCGCCCCACGCGTGGATCTGCGCCATCACGTCGTGGCGCAGTTCCTTCTCGTAGCGCGCGGCGACCTCCAGGTTGAGATCGTTCCGGTACGCGACCATCTCGGCGATCTGACTCTCCTTGATGGGCAGGCCCAGCGCCTGCTCGGCGCGCGCGAGTTCGATCCACAGCGAGCGCCAGGTCGTGAACTTGCGCCGCTCGGAGAAGTTCTCGCGCATCGCCAGGCTGGCGTAGCGCTCTCCCAGCGGGGATCGGTAGGTGTTGCTGTCCGTGCTCATCTTCGACTCGTTCACAACCACGTGAGTTCGGGCCACAGCGGCGGGACGAGCGTAGCGATCAGAGCCGCGAGGCCGCACGCGGGAAGTCCGATCGCAGAGATGCGCGCGATCTGCGACGGCGGAGCGTCGTCCTCGACCGCCCGCAGGACGCTGGCGCAGAGCCAGCCGCCGGCGAGGTTCGTCAGGATGTCGCACACGGAGGCATCGCGGCCAGGCGTGTAGTACTGGTGGCGCTCGTCGACGATGCCATACACGAGCACGGCCACGACGGCCCAGTTCACGCGTCGGGCTCCGTCCGCGAGCCGCTCCCCCGCCTTCGAGGTCGCCCACAGGAAGAGCAGCGCGAGCATGCCGAACGCCGGTGCGTGGCGCAGGTTCATCAGCCACGCTCGCGCCCAGCCCGAGTGCGCGTCCGGAACCGGCGGCGGCTGATCGGACAGGTAGTAGATGAGCCCCGCCCAGGCGAGGAGGAGGATCACCGCGATGGAGCGCGGCGAGCGGCGAACGAACGCCGCGATCGCGTGCAGGAGCTTCACCGCTTCGCCGTGTACGTGCGCACCACGGTGAACTCGAGTCCGCGGCCGTCGGCGGTGCGCTCCACGTGGATGGAATCGAGCATCTGACCGAGCAGGAAAAAGCCGCGCCCGCGCTCGTCCTCGATGTCGGGCTCCTCGGTGGAGTCGATGCGCGCTTGCATGGTGCGCGGATCGCCGCCGCCCTGGTCGCCGACCCTCATCGTCCAGCCGTCGACGCGGACGGCCAGGGCGAGGGACATGCGCACGTCTCCAGTCAGGTCCGCCTCGGTCCGAGCGCGTGCTCCGCCGCCGTGGTCGACTGCGTTCGAGAGCAGTTCCGAGGCGACGAACTCGAGCGTTTCGATCTCCTTCTTCGGCATGCGCTTCTTCTGGGCGAACTCGCGCAACACCGCCCGGGCCATGCGTTCCGCGCTGTGCGCGGCGGGCAGGTCGAGCTTCAGCTCGGGAGAGTCGCTCGGACCGGGGGACGTCATGGGGCTCGCTTCCAAGAGACCATGCGGCGGAATCAGGCGGGAAGCGGAGTGAGGTCGAGCGAGAGATCGAGCGCGGGCGCCGAGTGGGTCAGGGCCCCCACGGAAATGCGATCCACGCCCGAGCGGACGACCGCCGCGAGGGTGCGCTCGTCGATGCCCCCCGAGGCCTCGAGTTCGACGGTTCGACCGCGGGATCGGGCCCGCTCGCGCAGGATCGGGCACAGACGCGCCATCTCCTCCGGGGTCATGTTGTCGAGCAGGATCACGTCCGCGCCGCCGTCCACGCCGGCCTTGGCCTCGCGTTCGTCGCGCGCCTCGCTGGTGATCCGCACGCCGTTGCCGACCGCGCGGCGCAGGTCGGTGAGCACGGACTCGATCGCTCGACCGGCGAGTTCGATGTGGTTTTCCTTCACCATGACCTCGTCGAAGAGGCCGAAGCGATGGTTCACCCCGCCACCACAGCGCACGGCGTACTTCTCGAGTCGCCGCAGGTTCGGAGTCGTCTTGCGCGTGTCGAGGATGCGTGGCGGGTTCATGCCGGCGGCGCGCGCGAGTTCGACGTAGCGCGCGGTCAACGTCGCCGTGCCCGACATGTGCTGCACGAAGTTGAGCGCCGTCCGTTCGGCCGTGAGGAGCGCACGAGCCAGGCCTTCGACGATCACGAGATCCTGGCCGCGCGCGACGCGCGTGCCGTCCTCGACCCGCTGCGTGACCTTCGCCGACGGATCGCACAGCTCGAAAGTGCGGCAGAAGATCGGCAGACCGGCGATGACCCCCGGCGACTTCGGGAAGAGCCGGGCGCGAGCGCGAGCCGTTTCGGGGACCGCGGTGATGGAAGTCAGGTCGCCGCCGCCGCGGTCTTCCTGCAGCGCGGGACGCAGTACCGCGTCGATCTCCGCGAGGGTGAGCGCCGTCGGGGGACCCGAGCGAGGCGGGGTCAGTGTTTCGTGGAACCGTTGGCTCAAGTGCGAAATCCGCGCGAAGTGTACGCTCTAGGGAGCAGCGCGTCAGGGACTACGAGCACGCGGGCTCCGTTCGGCCAGGAACTCGCGCACGGCGCGCACGGTTTCGTGGCCGATGCCCCGAATCGCGTCCCAAGCCTCCGGGCCGCCCGAGAGACCGCTCCGATGACGCGCCTCGACGACGGCCAGCGCGCGTGACGGCCCGATCGAGGGCAGGAAACACAGCTTGTCCGGATCGCGCTCGAGCGGCCTCGCGAAGCCGGCCGGATGGCGCTCTGGAGCCTCGATCGCAGGCGGCCGTGGAAGAGTCACGCCGAGCAGGAAGCCCACGATCGCGGGCAGGAGGGCATCCTTCGACGAGGGTCTCACGCACGAGAGACGATCGGGGGGCGGATCGGTTGCGGTTCTTGGCGAGAGAACAGATCGTCGCCTCTCACTGCTCCGAGGAAATCGCGAGGAGCGAGCGTCCCAGCCCGCGCCCGGGATCCC
>JBGATY010000257.1:0-357 GCA_044228955.1 Planctomycetota bacterium
ACGGCCTTCTTGCGCAGGGTCGCGCTCTCGGCGAACAGGTAGCTTTCGAGGTAGCCCGGTATGCCGGCCGAAGCCGAAGTCTTCAGGAGGCCCGGGTTCACGGCGTTGAAGCGCACTCCGCGGGCGGCGAAACTCTTGGCCAGGAACACGACTGCCGAGTCGAGGGCGGCCTTGATCGGAGCCATGTACCCGTAGTTCTCGCTGGCCATGCGCGTGGTCGAGATCCCGATCGTCACTACCGACGCCTGTTTCGAAAAGCGCGACTCGAGGGCCCGGGCAAGAGCCACGAGCGAGAAGCACGACACGTCGACGGCGCGCAGGAAATCGGCGCGCAGCGTCTCGTGGAAGGCGCGGGCG
>JBGATY010000257.1:367-4426 GCA_044228955.1 Planctomycetota bacterium
CGTGGCCCGCTTCGCCATTCCCACCAACGTATAGGCGGAAATATCGATCGCCGAGAGATACGCGGCCCGAGGTGTCTCGTTGAATTTTCCCGGCGCCAGCCATTCCCGATCGGCGAAAGCGATCGAGTGCACGAGCCCGTCGAGAGTGACGTCCCGCCGCGCGAGTTCCTGGGACAGAGCGTCGATCGAGGCCTGGTTGGCGACATCACAGACGACGATCTCGGAATGTGACAACGACTTCCTGGCTTCCGCGGCGCGCTCCGGCGTGTGCACGGACCACAAGACGCGTGCGCCGGCCTCCTCCAGAGCTCGGCCGACGTGCCACGCCACGCTCTTCTTGTTCTTGAAGCCCGTGACGAGGACGACGCGGCCGGAGAGAGACAGCCAATCCAAGTTCAGCCTCCCGCGCGTTTCTCGACGAGGGCCACGGTGAAGCGCAACCGCGCCACCGTGTCACCGTTCGAGGTGACCAGAGCCTTCATGAAGCGCGCGTTCCCGATCCGTTCGATCGTCTCGACCACGGCGCGGAGTGTCTCGCCCGGCGCGACCATCTTGCGAAAGCGCGCATCCTCGATTTTCGTCAACACGGGAATCGACGTCGTGACGGTGGCGCTCTCTCCAGGCGTCGAGAACAGGATCGCCGCGCACTGGAACGTGAACTCGCTGATCAACGCGCCGGGGAGCACGGGATTGCCCGGATAATGTCCACGGAGGGCCGGCAGATCGATCGCCACGTCCCACTCGGCCGTGACGGAATCGCCCGTGCGTTCGAGCACGCGATCGACGAACAGGTACGGATCGCGGTGGGGGATCGCGCGCTCGATCGCCGAGCGGTCCATCACCGGCCTGGTGCCGCTAGATCCCACCGGTCACCTCCAGCGTCGTGCCGTGGATGTAGGCCGCTCGCGGCGAGCAGAGCATCAGCACCGCGTAGGCCACTTCCGCGGCGGTGCCGAAGCGATTCACCGGCACCATCGCCTGGTACTCGGCCTTGCGCTCGGGTTCGAGGTCGGCGAGCAGTTCGGTCTCGATGAATCCGGGCGAGACGCAATTCACCGTGATCTTGCGCTTCGCCACCTCGCGCGCGAGCGAGCGCATGAGGCCTTGTTGTCCGGCCTTCGACGCGGCGTACGCGGCCTGGCCCTGGAAGCCCTGCTCGGCAGCGGGCGAGGTGATCATCACGATGCGGCCGTAGCGCTGACGCATCATGTTCAAGACGGCGAACTTGCTCATCGAGAACGACCCCGTGAGGTTCACGTCGATCACACGCTGCCAGTCCTCGAGCTTCATCGAGCCGACGATCGCGTCGCGGCGGATGCCGGCATTGTTCACGAGGATCTGCACGCCGCCCGGGGCGCGCGTCTCCATGGCGTTCCAGAAGACCTCGACCGCGGCGTGATCGGCGACGTCCACCTTGTGGGTGAAGAGCCTGGCTCCGAAACGCGCGCAACGGTCGGCGAGCGCACGCGCGGCTTCCTCGTTGCCCTGGTGCAGAGCGTGCACGACGCAACCCTCCTCGAGCAGCGCGGCAGTGATCGCCGCCCCGATGCCGCGCGTTCCACCCGTGACGACGGCAACCTGACCCTCGAGTTCGCGTGCTTGGTTCATGCGTGTACCTCCAGCAACGAATGCAGCCAGGCGTCGCACTTGTTCGCGACGATCACGCCGTAGTTCGCTGCTCCGAGCCAGCCCGACATGATGATGCCGACGCTCCCGGCGTGGAACAGTCCGCGGACTTCCTGGTGCACGTCCATGCTGTATTTCAGGCCTTCGAACTTGGTGCCGAACGAAGTGCCCTCGGGCGCTTGCGTGTAGAACTGGAACGTGCGCGGAGTCGCGGCCTCGACGTGCTCGATCTTCTGTCGGATCCCGGGCACGTGGCCTTCGAGCGCAGCGAGCGTCGTCGCGACCAGGCGGTCCTTGGCCGCGACGTAGCCCGCGTCGTCGAGCGATGCCCAATCCTCGTAGCGGGCGTTCGTCGAGCTCACGATCGTGTAGCGCTCGCTGCCCGGACGGGTCTTCGGATAGTAAAAGGAGAACGTGCGGCTCTCCCCGTCCATGTCGCACAGGGCTTCCGACGTGAACGTCGGACGCGTCGACGTGAACAAGAGATCGGTCACGAACGGGATCGCTTCGCCCTCGGTCAGGCCGATGTAGACCTGGCAGCTCGACGTGTTCAAGCGCACCGCGCGCACGCCGGCCGCGAACTCGGGCGAGAAATGGGGTTCCCCGACGAGACCGAGGACGGTGCCCTTCAAGCTGGCGTTCGACACGACCGCAGCGCAGGCGATGAAGCGTCCGTGCGCCTCCACGCCCGTGACACGTCCGCCCTCGACGCGGATCGAATCGACCTGCACCTTGTTGCGCAGCTCGACGCCGTGCGATTCGAGCTCGGTCTTCATCGCCTTCACCAGGCGATCCGTCCCACCCGAAAAGGTGTAGACGCCGCTCGACATGAAGTTCCCGAATACGATGCGGTAGGAGAGCGCGGGGTCGTCGAGCGTGGATCCGTTCGCGTACGAGATGGGCTCCATCAGGAGTCGGTGCACGTCGTTTCGGCCCGGGAAGTGGCGCTCGAAGAACTGCGCGGTCGTCTCGCCCGAGTCCTCGTAGAAATCCGTTGCGCGCAGCTCGGCGAAGAACGCGCCGATGCGCGCGCGTTCGAGGCCGAATACGGTTTCCAGCTTCTCCGCGAAGTCGGCCGCCGTGAAGGTCGTGTCGAAGCGGAACTGCGGGTTGTCGAAGCGCACTCCGTCGAGCTGGACGATGCGCTCCGAGATGTCCGTGTTCCAGTACTTGCGGCACGTCTTCTTCATGCCGGATGGAAACCCGTGCAGCGAGATGTCGAAGACGTGTCCGCCGCGGCGTTTGAACCACGTAGCGAGGCCGCCGAAGTTGTAGTGCTGCTCGAGGAGCAGCACCTTGCGCCCGGCCTTGCCGAGCACATTGGCAGCCGTCAGCCCGCCGAGACCGCTCCCGATCACGACGACGTCGTAGCGATCGCGCATGCTCTCGAGCGGGTCCGCGCTGCTCGGAGCCTTGCCGTCCGTGCTGCCTCGGAAGTACTTGCGAGTGTCGCCCATGGTCAGCTCGCGCGGGTCTCCATCAGGCCGTGTCGATTCGCCATCATGACGCCCGACAGGAGCGCGCCGACGATGCCGAGCAGGCCCTGGTCGGTCCCGATCAAGTGCAAGTTCTTGACGCCGCTCTCGCCGTCGCGCCGCTTGCGCGGGCTGCCGTACACCGTTCCGCCGATGTGGCCCGTGTAGTAGCCAATCGTCCTGGGCGTGAACATGTCGCTCGCCATCGAGTGCGGACGCGGATCGAAGGCGAAACGGGCGGCGGCGTCGAGCACGGCGCTCTCGGTCGCGACCTTGGCTTCGGCATAATGCTCCTCGTCGAGCTCGGTCCAGCGATCGTGATTGGCGAGGGCGGTGACGCGCAGGACGCCCTCCGTGGGCGGACTCGACGACGCGTAGTTGTCGCTGCAGCACACGACTCCCGTGCGCGTGTCGACGAGGCTCTCCGGACGGCGCCAGCCAAAGCTCCTCGTCGTCGTGAAGAACGTGATCGTCGAGTCGTGGCCGAACTCGCGGCTCGGCTTGTTCGTGACGTGCACGATTTCGACGAAGCTCAATCGACCCAGGTCGCCGGCTTCAGCGGAGCGACCGGCGAGCGACATCGTCTCGGGATAGCCGGCCGAGGAGAGGATGCAGTCGCACTCGAGCTCGGTTCCGTCGTCGAGTCGCACGCCGCGCGCGGCGCCGCGGGCATCGACCACGATGCTCTGGACGCCGCACTTCAGGCGCAGTTCACCGCCCGATTCGCGGTAGCGCGCGAGCAGGAGATCCAGGAACGGCTTGATGCCGCCTTCGGGACGCGCGAAGCCCTCGAGGAACAGGCTCTGGAAGAGGATCACGAACTGGTCCCAGTCGATGTCGTCCTCGCGGGCGCTGCCGTACCAGCACAAGGGCAGCAACAGCGCCTCGACGAGGTCCTCGTCGGTCAGGTGCTCGCGCAGGAACGCGCGGCCGGACGCGGAAGGATCGGAGACGCCGA
>JBGATY010000257.1:4436-4683 GCA_044228955.1 Planctomycetota bacterium
GCACGGCGCGGACGAGCGCGGCGAAGTTCGCGCGCTGGGCCGGGAACGCGCGCGCGACCTCGGACTCCAGCAGCGCGAAGTCGTTCGAGAACGAGAGGCGCAGGTCGGCGAGGCGCAGCTCCGACCGTCCCTGCTCGCCCAGGTGCAGGTCGTCGAACCGCAGCCGCAGCTGCCTCAACACGCGCTGGAGCGGCGCGCTCTTCGCCTCGGGCCGGGCGAAGTTCGTCAGGGCGTGCAGGCCGGAATC
>JBGATY010000258.1:0-4678 GCA_044228955.1 Planctomycetota bacterium
GTCGGTGTCGCGCTCGTGCCCATGGGCACAGCGTGCCAATCGAGCGTGCCGGTCGCTATCGTCGCGCGCGTGACCCTGACCGAGATCCGAACGAAATTGGAGGGCGGCGGCGCGCTCGTCGCGGGCGTCCTGTCGGGCACCTCCGCCGACGGCATCGACGTCGTGATCACGCGGATCCGGGCGCGAAACGGCGCGCTCGAGGCGCCCGCGACGCTCGTCTTCGATACGGTCGAGTACCCGCCGCTCGTGCGCTCGCGCGTGCGCGACGTGCTCGATGGCAAGGGCGTTTCGCTGGCGGAAATCGCGCGTCTCGACCGCGATTTGGGCCTCGCCTTCGGTGGTGCCGCGCGCGCGCTCGCCGAACGCGCCGGCTGCCCTCGGCTCGACCTCGTCGCGAGCCATGGCCAGACCGTGTGGCACCACGACGGCATCGACGCGAGCGGGAAGGCGACCCTCCAGCTCGGCGACGGCGATTTCGTGGCCGAGAGCGCCGGTTGCGCCGTCGCGTCCGACTTCCGTCAGCGTGACATCGCCGCCGGCGGAGAAGGCGCGCCCGTTTCGGCGCTCGCCGATCCGATCCTCTTCGCGAGCGCGCCGAAGCCCTGCGCGATCCTGAACCTGGGCGGGATGGCGAACGTCACCTGGATCGGCGCGGGAGGGGGCGAGGTCCGCGCTTTCGACACCGGTCCCGCCAACGCGCTGCTCGACGGGCTCGCGCGCCGCTTCCTGGCTGCCCCCTGCGACCGCGACGGAGCGACGGCCGCACGCGGGAGGCCGAGCCGCGCTCTGCTGGACGAGTTGCTGCGCCACGCGTTCTTCGAGAAACGCCCTCCGAAAAGCACCGGCCGGGACACTTTCGGCGAGACGTTCGTCGATCACGTCATCGAGCGGGCGCGTGCGCTCGGTGTCCTTTCCGCCCACTCGTGCCCGGGCGGCGCGGACCAGGCCGACCTGTTCGCGACCGCGACGCTCCTCGTGGCCGAGTCGGTCGCGCGGGCGCTCGAACGTTTCGTCCCGGCACCCGCGCAGGAGCTCCTCTGCGCCGGAGGGGGAGTGCACAATCGGGCGCTCATGCGCGCGCTCGGATCGAGCTCGGGTCTGCTCTGCGTGTCCTCGGCCGAGCGCGGGATCGACCCCGACGCCCGCGAGGCCCTGGTCTTCGCCGTCCTGGGCGCGGCCACCCTGCTCGAACTGCCGCTTTCCCGCCCGGAGGCCACCGGCGCCCGTCCCGGACGTGTGCTCGGGAAGCTGTCGGCCGGCCCGTCGGGGTCGTGAATCCTCGCTTGGGCGGTTGCTTGAGGCTCCCGCCTGGGTAGGGTGAGCCCTGCGAACGACGCCAACCGTCGTATCTCATGCGTCGGCGCGCGCGCCACGCTTGACCAGGCACCCCGCCCCGATATCATCCCCGACCGCTTGTCGACCGTTGCGACCCCACCGCGCGTGGACCCCGCCAACTCAAACCAAGCATCGCGATCCATCCCCCCAAAGAGACCGCGTTCTCACTCCCCACGCGAGAGGACAATCATGACCGGACTGCGCCGGACGCTCGGCCTGTGCATCGCACTGGCTGTTTTCGAGGCCCCGAGCTGGGCAACCTGTCTACCGACCGGGGCCGCCCGTCCCGATGAGATGCAGGACACGTTCCGCCACGCGGTGGAGCAGCTCCAACGTGGGCACAAGGAAGAAGCCTTGCGCGCCCTCCAGAAGGTCATCGCGAGCGCGCCGGACCAGAAGGCCGCGTACGAGATGTGGAAGTCGACCGACTACCGCGACTGGCGCGACATGCTCGTCGAGGGAGGCGAGATGGAACTGGCCGCGCGCCGTCTGATCGACCTGGCCGGTGCCGAGCGCAAGGCGCTCCGCAACGACAAGGACGCGATCGTGGCCTCGGTCTCGAAGGCCCTGACGAGCGAGGACGCGATCGAGCGCCGGCTCGCGATCCGCACGCTCTCGGCCGACCACGGCGAGTACGCCGTGCCGTACCTGCTGCCCTACCTCGCCGACGGCGGGGACGAGGACAAGCGCGTGCTCGCGATGCACACACTCTCCCAGATGAGCACCGACGTGGTCGTGCCGCTCATCGACGCGCTCCAGGCCACGAGTCCGGTCCTGCGCCGCAACGTCGCGTACGTGCTCGGCAACATCGGTGACGTGCGCGCCACGGGCGCCCTGCAGTGGCTCGCCCAGACGGAGACCGATCCGGTCGTGAAGCAAGCCGCCACGGAGTCGGTCGCGAAGCTCGCGCCGACGAAGAGCGCGCTCGAGAACTTCCTCACCGCCGGCGACGACTACTACGGCCGTCGCGACAGCGCGTTGCGCTTCGGCGAAGCAGGAGACGTCGTGTGGAACTGGAAGGACGATCACCTGGTCGCCGTCGAGATCCCGCGCCAGCTCTACTCGAGCGAGATGAGCAAGCGTTGCTACTACCAGGCGCTCGCCGCCGATCCGCAATCGACCCCGGCTCTCGCCGGACTGGCGCGCGCGTACGTGGAGATGCAGACCAAGATCGACGCGATGGTCGCGGCCGGTCAGGATCCGAAGGAGTGGAAGAACACGGCCGGTCAGGCGCTGACCGCGGTCAACGCCGCGGGCGCGGATGCGCTGGACCTCGCCCTCCAATGGTCGGTCGGACACGTCGATTCCTCCACGGGCGGAGCGCTGTGCCGCGTGCTCGCGCCGCTCGCGAAGGGCCCGACGCCCGGTCTCACCGCCGCCCTGAAGAGCTCCGACGGCGCCTTGCGCTCGGAAGCGGCCGTGGCCCTGGGTTCGATCGCGGCGCGCATGCGCACGAACCCCGGCGCGGAAGCGGTCGCGGCCCTCGGCGAAGCCGCCGGTCGCGAAGTGCTCAAGGTCGCGGTCGTGATCTCGGGAGATGCCGCGAAGCTCGAGAGCGCCGCGACCGCCCTCGAGAAGATGAACGTCTACGTCAACCGCTCGGGCAAGGGCGCGCTCGCGCTCGGCATGCTGCGTCGCGCGCCGCACGTGGACCTCGTCCTCGTGTCGGACTCGCTGCCTGACATGACGACGGCGCAGGTCGTCGACGAAATCCGCGGCGACGAGCGCTTCGCCAACACGGCGATCGTGCTCATGACGAATGACGACGCCGCCGTCGCGAACTTCGGCGAGCGCATCCAGGGCGCGATGAAGGGCGACGACAAGACGGCGGTGGAAGCCGCGCTCTCGAAGGAAATGACCGGTGACCGTGCGCTGGCCGAGGACCTCGCGGCCCGCTCGAGCGCGGTGCTCGCTCAACTCGGCGCGCTCGGAACGGGCGATCTCTCGTCCGCTCAAGCCGGCCTCGTCAACGCGGTCGGCCGAGCGGACAAGATCGCCATCCCGGCGATGCAGGCCCTGGGAGCCTCGGGCGGTCCGGCGGAAGCCGGCGCGCTCGTCGCAGCCCTGGTCGACGAGAAGCGCTCGGATGACGCCCGCGTGGCCGCCGCGCAGGCCGTCGGGTCGATCTCGATGGACGGCAAGGCGCGCGCCGATCTGCTGCGCAAGTTGCGCGGCTGAGCGGCCGATAGGTAGCGATCGCGCGTCGGCCCTCTGATATCCTTGGGGCTGGAACGACGGCCTGTGCGTCGTTCGCGCGCGACGCTCGCTCTCGTACAAGGCCAGAGTAGCACAACGGTAGTGCGCCGCTTTCGTAAAGCGGAGGTTACGGGTTCAAATCCCGTCTCTGGCTCCATCCCCTGGAACGAGCATGGCGACGAAGCGATCCAAGCGCTTGCAACTGATCGGCGTCGTGCACGCCGATGCACTTCCGGGTTCCCCCGGTTTCGCGATGATGGAGCGCGTGCTCGCCAGGCGTGAAGGCGCGCTGGAGCGTGTCCTTGCTCACGCCGTGGCCGACGCCGAAGCCCTCGCGCGTGGCGGGTGCGACGCGCTCATCGTCGAGAACTTCGGTGACGTGCCCTTCTGGAAGGACCACGTGCAAAGCGAGACGATCGCGGCGCTCGCGCTGGTGCTCGACCGGGTGATGCACGCCGCCGTGGGGCTCCCGGTCGGCGTGAACGTCCTGCGCAACGATGCGCGTGCCGCCCTCGGACTGTGCGCGGCGACGGGCGCGCAGTTCCTGCGCGTGAACGTGCACGTCGGCGCGGCGGTCACCGATCAAGGCATCGTGGAGGGGCGGGCAGCCGAGACGCTGCGCGAGCGCGCGCGCCTGTGCCCGGCTGCGGCGATCTGGGCGGACGTGCACGTGAAGCACGCTTCGCCGCTCGGTCTCGAGACGATCGCCGATGCCGCGCTCGACACCGTGCACCGCGGTCTCGCCGACGCGCTGATCGTGTCTGGAGTGGCGACGGGCAGCGCCCCCGATCCGAGTCAGGTGAAGTCCGTGCGCGCCGCACTGCCGAAGACGCGGATCTACCTCGGTTCGGGCGTGAACCTGACGACCGCCGGGGAATTGCTCGAATACGCCGACGGAGCGATCGTCGGCACCGCGCTCAAGCGCGACGGGCGCGTCGAGGAGCGCGTCGACGTGAAACGAGTCGCGCAGTTGCGCGCGGCTTTCGACGCGCTGCGGGCGGCTCGATGAGCCTCGAGCGCCACCGCCTCGATTCGAAGGGCGTCGGCCTGCGCTTCGCGGTCATCACGATCAGCGACACGCGCGACGTGGCCAGCGATCGCGGCGGACCGCTGCTCGTCGAGAGGCTCACCGCAGCGGGTCACGCCG
>JBGATY010000259.1:0-4533 GCA_044228955.1 Planctomycetota bacterium
GAACAAGACCGCGGCCAGCCCGCCGGGCACCTCGCGCTCGCCGAGGTAGATGAGCGCGTAGCCGAGCGCGTTGAGCACGCCGGCGACGATCAGCCACGGCCACTGCGCCCGCTCGGGCCACGGCCGCGCCCGCCACGCCTTCGGCCAACGTGACGTGGCCATCGAATGGACTCCTGACGGTCACGACCGTCGGCGTCGCGGGGAGGTTCGCGAACTCCTCGACCTCGGACGGGGCGAAGCCGAGGAGAGCGATCTTGCGCTTGGAAGCCTCGTACAACGTCGCACCGAGGCCGCGCGGTTCGGCGTCGTTCTGACCTTTCGCCGCGCGCAGCTCGTCGATCGCCACGGACAGTTCGGGACTCGCCAGCGTGAACAGCGGATCGCCCTTCCCGACCCAGGCGCCGTCGTAGACGTTCCACTGCTCGATCCAGCCCGCGACACGCAGGTTGATGTCGTGGTGGTCGGGCTCGCGCTCCATCAGCGTTCCGTACGCGCGGACGGCGCGGCCCACCTTGGAGTGGACGACGCGGGCCGTCCGCACGCCCATCGCCTGCACGACGGCGGGATCGACGGCCAGCGCGCCGCTCGACGACTTGTCTCCGAGCGGAGTGAGCGCCATGTGGCAGATGGGACACAGACCGGGATGATCCTGGATCACTTGCGGGTGCATGCTGCAGGTCCACAGCGTCGCGGCGGAGGTGGTGGCCGGAGTCGCGACCTCCGTCGCGTGTCCTCCGAATTGCCGGCCGGCGAGGAAGCCCACGGCCAGGGTCGAGAGCACGAGGATCAGGGTCGCGAAGCGCGCGCGCCCACGGGACATCGACGAATCAGCGAACATGCGACACCTCCGGGTTCTTCCCGAGCGTTTCCAGATCGACTCCGAGCCATTCCTCCACGCGTGCCAGGCTCGACTCGCGCGCGGCGCGCGCCTCGAGCAGCGCCGACCTGGCATCGACCACGGCGCGCATCGCGTCGAGCCACTCCACCTGCATGATCGTTCCGCCGGCGTAGGCGTTGCCCGCGAGGAACGCGAGCTCCTGGGCGAGCGGGACGATCGTCCCTGCGAGGAAGGCGTGCGCGCGTTCGGCGTCGCGCCAGGCGAGGAGCTCGGCTGTGATCGCCGCGCGCACGTCGAGAGCACCTTGGCGCGCCATGGCCTCCGACCCTGCGAGCCCCGCGCGTGCTTCTTCGATCATCGCCTTCACCCGCGGGATCGCCACCGGCAACGAGACCGACGCGGCGATGAAGCGCGACACGGAACCGGTCAGGCCCGCCCTGGGCGAGATGTTCGGCCACCACTCCGCGCGCGCGAGTTCCAGCGCGTCCGTGCGTCCTTCGACCGAGCGCGCGAACTCAACGAGGCGCGGGTTGGTCTGCGCGGCGAGCGCGAGCAGCTCGTCGTCGGCGAGTTCCGGCGCGCGGCGCGCGGGCCAGGAGTCCCTGGCGCGGATGACGACGTCGGGCCCGACGTTCGCGATCGCGCGCAACCGCGCGGCGGCCTGACTGGCCGAGGCTTTCGAGGCGAGGATTTCGTTTTCGACCGTGGCGAGCTCGATCCGCGCGCGCACGAGGTTCGTCGAATTGGATCCCATCACGGCCGCGCGCGAGGCAGCGGACGAGGACGAGCGGTTCAGGGCCAGGATCTCCTCCTGGAGCCCGATCTGCTCCTCGAGGCGCGCGAGGTCGACCCACATCTCGATGAACTCGCGCTGCAGCGCGAACTTCCTGGCACGGAAGCGTTCGCCGGCCGCGCGAGCCTCGGCGAGGGCGATGCTGCCCTTCTGTGCGGTCTTCCCGGGCAGATCGAGCATCGTGTCGGCATCGAAGCCCACGTCCAGCGACGTGCGATCCCAGGCGCTCATGCGCTCGTCCGAGAACATGCGCTCGAATCCGATTTCGACGTTCGTGCTCGGCCAGGTCGACTCGCCGGTGACGCGCGCCACGGCTCCGCGCCACTCCTGCCAGGCCGCTTCGATCTCGCCGTTCGTGAGGAAGGCGCGCTGCAGGAGTTCTCTCCACGTCGGCGTAGGGGTGAGCGGCGGCAGATCGCGCTCCGCGAGAGCCTTTGCGAACGGCGCGCCGCTCGAGGCGAGCCTGTCGCGCTCGGCGTCGAGGCCGCCTGGAGCCAGCACGCAGCCGGAAAAGAGCAGCGCGATGCACGGTGAGAGCCACCGCGAGGGATGCATGAACATGACTTGGATTCCGTCGTCGGGATGACAGGCGCGCGTCGCGAGTGCGGCGTGCGCTTGCGGCAGGAATGCCGCCGGCGTGAGGGCGCGACGCGAATCAAGTCACGTCGAGGCGCCGCTCGAGCAATGCGCGCTCCGTCGAGCACGCACGCGAGCAGGACCTCAACGACGGAGCGTGCAGAGCTCCGACAACAGGCCCGCCACGCCTCGCTGAGCGAGGCGAGTGCGGGCGAACGAACCCGCTCCTGATCCGGGCGGATCCGGCGGTCGATCGAGCGCGCGCTGCTCCACGTGCAGCGCCGACGAGCCCACCGCGCACGTCACGGCTGCGACCGTGTGGGCGAACAGGATGCGCTCGAGCGAGCGCTCGGTGGTCAGGTCGGGCAGCACGGACACGGCGGGCGCGAGCGGCGGCCGCGTCATCGAACAGTGACAATCGCGCTGGCGCTCGAGGCTCGGTCCGCCCATCGATTCTTCCGGCGCGTGCTGCGGCGCCGGCGCGCAGCAGGAATGAACCGGGGCAGGCGCGTCCGCGACGGCCGTGCAGCAGCACGAGCCCGAAAAGACGCGCGCGAGACAGCCCTCGCCTGCTCGAGCCGCCGACTGGAGCAGGAAGGCGACGAGCAGCACCGACGCGACGAGGCGCGTGACGAAGCCTGTTCCGTGCTCGGGGGCGGTGCTCAGCATGGCCTTTACAGGGTATCTCCAACCCTGGTGATCGGCACGCAATCAGTTCTTGGTGAACTCGATCTGCCCTTTGGGCAGCAAGTACACGATCAACATGCGCCCGCCGCTGACGGTGGGCACGTGGCCTGAACTCGGGGGCATGACGACCCACCCCGGTGCATGCCCGTCGAAGCGCGGTTCGCCGTCCAGCGCGATGCAGTAGTTGACCTCGCCGAGCGGGTGGCGATGGTGCGGCCCGGGCCCGTCCATGTGCACGACGTCGATCGAGAAATCGTCCGATTCCGGGACGGCCTTCGTCACGCGCCCGAACTTGACGGGCAGAGCGCCGCGCTCGGCGATGCGGCCTTCCTCGAGAAGTGCGACGAGCTTGGCGTTCAAGGCCTTGGCCGCCGGTCCGCGCGGGGGAAAACGACTCGTCAGTTCGTCGCGCGCCACGTCGGGAGAGCCGAGGTCGAGCGAGCGCGCAGCGTCGATCAACGGACGAAAGGTGTCGATGAGTGACATGATCGCGGAGCATACGCGGCTTGCCGCGAACGCGCGAGCTTCGCACGTGGATCCGGGCGAGGTGATCCCTACAATCGCGCTCGTCCATGTCGAACAGCTTGCGCCACGCCCTCATCTCGATCGCCATCGTGGTGCTCGCCGTGCTCGCGCACGGCCGACTCTTGCAGGCGGGCTGGCTCGGGGACGACCTGCGCACGGTGCGAGCGAGCGCCACGGAGTCGCGCGGGATGGCGCGAGGGTGGCTCGAGGACGGCGCCGTGCGGCCGCTCGGCGCACTCGTCCTGCGTTCGAGCGCTGCGGCCGACACGCGCGTGCAGGATGGGAGCGGCGGTGCCGCGGCGACGCTCCGCGTGACGGCGTTCGTGGTGCTGCTCGCGGGTGCGCTGCTGACCGGTTTCGCGCTGCGGCGCGCGCTGACTCCGTGGGTCGGCGGCGACACGGCGCGGGCTGCGGGCTTCGCGTGCGCGTTGCTCGTCGCGGTGCATCCGCTCGCCGGAGCGGCCCTCGCTCGACCAAGGGCGATCGGCGATCTCCTGGCCTGGGCGTTCGGCGCGCTGGCCGCGTTCCTGTTCCTGCGGGGGCGGCAGATGCGCGAGCGCGGTTGGGTCTTCGCGGCCGGGATCGCGGCGGTGTTCGCGGGCTTCGCGTCGGGCTCGGCGTGGCTCGTGCCGTTCGTGCTCGCGACGCTCGAGTTCGGCTCGGCGCGCCGCCCGCGACCCATGAGCGAGCGCTTGCGCACGGCATTCACGACGTTCGTCGCCTTCGGCGCGTGCGTGATGGTCGAGGGTGCGCTGGCGAGTTCGCTCGGTCTTCTTCAGCGCCGTGGATTCGCGGGCACGCTTCCCGATCTCGAGGCCTGGTCGTCCCCGGCGCACGCGGCCGCGTCCTGCGTGCAGAAGCTCGGGCTGCTGTTCTTCCCGGTCACGGGTGGAACGCTCTCCTCGAGCTGGCCGAGCTACATCGTGTGCATCGCAATCGTGTTGATCGCACTGTGGCCCGCCTTGCGCAGCGCCCGCGTGGCGCCGAGGT
Source organism: Planctomycetota bacterium (assembly GCA_044228955.1). Lineage (GTDB taxonomy): Bacteria > Planctomycetota > UBA1135 > UBA1135 > JAEUIA01. The sequence continues at coordinate 4,410 of JBGATY010000259.1, forward strand.
CGTGGGGCAGCCTCTCTGCGGCGTGGATCGCGGCGATGCTGCTCGCGCTCGTCCCGCTTGCCGGCGTGCACGTCGCGCCTGACGACGGGTCGCGCGCCGATGCGCTGGTGATCGCCGCGGCCTT
>JBGATY010000025.1:0-18230 GCA_044228955.1 Planctomycetota bacterium
ACCTCGAGATCGCCCTGCGCCGTGCGAAGTCCGACGGCAAGGAGGATCGCGTCAAGGTGCTCACGCCGCTCCTCTCGCGCGCCGATCCACTCGCCACGAGACGCGCGCAGTTCTTCGAGCGCGTCGTGGACACGTTGTGCGATTCGGCCGAGGAGCTGCAGAAAAAGGGCCACGGCGAACGCGCGCTCGAACTGGTCGAGCGTCTGCCTCCGGCGGCGATGCCGGGCAAGGACTCGCAACGCGTCGAAGCCCTGCTCGAGAAGCTGCGCGCGCAGTTCACCGAAGTCCACCTCGACGAAGCCGCGGCCGACTCACCTCCGACGGGACCCTTGCCGCTCTACGAGTACGAGAGCGATCACTACCGCTTCGCTTGCCATCTCGAGCCGGACGTCGTGAAGCGCCTCGGGACGGTGATGGACGACATCCACGCCTTCTACGTGCAGGTCTATTTCGACGGAGAAGCGAAGAAGGCCTCGGGCCAGAAGCCGACGATCCGCGTACACGTCGACAAGAAGACGATGCTCGCGGACTGGGCCGGCGGCAGCGCGCCCGAAGGCTGGTGGTCGCCCGGCTCGAACGAGGTCATCACGTTCGACACGCGCAACACCGGGACGGAGCGGCGCGGAACTCTCGATCCGATGCTGGTCACGCTCTTCCACGAGGCGAGCCACCAGTTCATGACGTTGCTCTCCAAGGGTGGGTTCACGCCCGCGTGGCTGAACGAAGGCACCGCGTCGTTCTTCGAGGGCACGACCGCCATGGCCGACGGGCGCGTGCTCTGGCCGGGGGCCGCGATGGGACGCCTGCTGAGCCTCGTGAGCGAATTGCAGTCCGGCTCGCCGACGGCGCGCCAGACGATCGAGTACGCCGAGCCGGGTTCGTACGGTGCCGAGTACTACGCGTTCGGGTGGGGCCTCTGCTACTTCCTGCAGGAGTACGAGGATGCGACCACGCTCGAATACGTGTATCGCCCGCTCTACGCCGAGTACCGCTCGCGTGTGATCACGAAGGGCGGCGATCCCATGAAGGTCTTCGAGGACGTTTTCCTCGGCAAGAAGTCGCCGCTCGGCCACCAGACCTTCGAGGACTTCGAGCGCGATTGGAAGAAGTGGATCCTCGACGTCGTCCAGCCGCTGAACCGCACGGATGACAAGGCCAGGAACTTGCGCATGAAGCGCGTCGAGCAATACCTCGCCGCGGCCGACGCGCTGAAGGCCGGCGGCAAGGGCAAGGTCTCGGAGAGCGAGCTCGTGGCTCGGGCGCTGGGTCATGTCGAGTACGTGCGCTCACAGATCGACGGCGACGCGAAGCCGAACGGCGAGCTGCTGTTGCTGCAGGCCGACCTGCTCGAACGACTGAAGCGCACGGCGGCGACGGCGCCGTTGCTCGAGAAGGTGCTCGAACTCGCCGACAGCGGGGCCTTCCCGCTGGAGCCAGCGCGCTACGAGGCGCTGGAAAAGCGGCTCGCGAAGCTCGACCAGAAGAACTCCACGCTGAGGACCGCGAAGTCGCGTGTAGCCGGTCTCGCGCGCGCCGGAGCGGCGTTGCTCGCGGAGTATCGAGCGGCGAAACCTGGCCTGCTCCTGCGGAGCTACACGTTCGCGGCGCTCGCGGGCGGCACGTTGAAGGACGAAAGCGGCCTCATCGCCCTGGCCGACGATCTCCGCGATCAGGCGCGCGACGCCAAGCTCCTCCTGGGCACGATCCACGAACTCGGCGCGAATCCGGCGCGTTGGGCGACCATCAAGAAGACCACGCCGAAGACGTTCGCCAGCGAGAACGGCGTCGTCTTCCTCGAAAGCGTGCTCTCGGCGGCCTTCATCGATCTCGACGTGCCCGTCGTGGGCGAGTACGCGTGGCGAGCGACGCTGCAGCGCACGCAGGAAGTCGAACTGGGCTCAGTCATGGGCGCCGTGATCGCGGGCAATCCCGAGGGAGATTGGACGATGATCGGTCTGGACGAGCGCGGAACGGTCGGAGTTTGGGTCATCGCGCGCACCGGCCGGGACGGCACGAGTCTCAAGCGCCCGCTCACGCTCTACCCGCAAACGCCCATCGACGTCGAGAAGCCGATCGATTTCGACATCCACGTGCGCCGTGATCGCAAGGTCGTGATCACGATCGCGGGACAGTCCTTCGAGACCATGCTCGCCCTCGATCCCAACGTCGCCCGGCACGTCGGCGTATTCGCCAAGAACAACGCCGTGCGGTTTCAGGATCCGAGCGTCGAGATCTATCCGTGACGGAGTCGGACGCCCATGCGCGTTGGGCACCGACGATGCCGTTGCCGGAGGTTGCGTTCCTGCCCGGTCGCACCGCACGTCCGTCGCGCGCGGGATTCGAGCTCGACGGGACACTCCTCGCGCCTGAGCGCTGGCGAGAGAACCTGATCTGGCTGCATGGCGTCGACCTGTACAACCACGGTTTCGCGTGGGAGGCGCACGAGGCCTGGGAGCAGATTTGGGCCGCGTCGCCCGATCCGCTGCAGAAGCGTTTCCTCCAGTCGTTGATCCAGGCGGCGGCGTCGGCGCTCAAGCGGGCCCTCGACGAGCGCTCGGGTTCGCGACGTCTCGCGCAACGAGCGTGCGACGGGCTGGACGCGCTCTCCTCCGAGCTCTCGCCGAACTTCATGGGACTCGACCACGCGCGGTTCTGCGCCCGTTTTCGGGCCTTTGGAGCCTCCGCGGAGGCCCGTTTCGACGATCGACCGCGACTTCGACTGCAGTAGGGTGCGGTCAAGCGCGCTCGCGCTCACTACACTGCTTGCCGCATGACTCGGAAGAACAAGGTTCTCATCGCCAACGGCCAGGGATTCTGGGGTGACTCGATCCTCGCGCCCGTGCGCCTCGTCAACGAAGGCCCGCTCGACTACCTGACGCTCGACTACCTCGCCGAGGTCACCATGTCGATCATGCAGAAACTGCGCTCGCGCAATCCGCGCGCCGGTTACGCGACCGACTTCGTGAAGCTCGTCGATCGCATCCTCCCGCAACTCGTCGAGAAGAACATCAAGGTCGTCGCGAATGCCGGCGGCGTGAATCCCGAGGCGTGCATGGCGGCCGTGATGGAGGTCGTCAAGAGACACGGGTTCAAGGGCGTCTCGGTCGGAATCGTGGAGGGCGACGACATCCTCTCGCGCCTCGACGAACTCATGGCCGGCGGCGAGCGCTTCGCGAACATGGATACGGGTGCCTCGCTCTCGACCGTGCGAGCCGACGTGACGAGCGCCAACGTCTACCTGGGAGCCTTCCCGATCGCCGAAGCACTCAGTCAGGGTGCGCAGATCGTCATCACCGGCCGCGGCACGGATCCGGGACTCGTGCTCGGTCCGCTGATCCACGAATTCGGCTGGAAAAAGACCGACTACGACCTCCTCGCGGCCGGCACCGTCGCAGGTCACATCGTCGAGTGCGGTGCGCAGTGCACCGGCGGCAACTACACCGACTGGAGAGCGGTGCCCGACATGGCGCGCATCGGCTATCCGATCATCGAAGCGCGCCCCGACGGCTCGTTCGTGATCACGAAACACGCGAACACCGGCGGCATCGTCAACGAGAGCACCGTCGCGCATCAGCTCGCTTACGAGATGGGCGATCCGCGTGCATATCTCGGACCGGATTGCAGCGCGGACTTCACGAGCTTCCGTCTCGAGTCGGACGGCAGGGACCGCGTGCTCGTGCGTGGCGTACGTGGCGCGCAGCCGACGCCGACGTACAAGGCCTCGATCAGCTATCGCAACGGATTCAAGGCCGTCGGCGAGCTCACGATCAGCGGTCCCGACGCCCTCGAGAAGGCCAGACTCTGCGCCGAGATCGTGTGGAAGCGTCTCGCGCACGACGGTTGCGAGTTCGCGCCGGAGGAGAAGCTCGTCGAGTTCGTGGGAGCGAACGTGTGCCACGCCGGAATCGCGTCGGCCGAGCGAGCGGATCCGAGCGAGATCTTCCTGCGACTCGGCGTGAAATCGAAGGACGAGGCCAAGGTCGATCGCTTCGGCATGGAGATCGTGCCGCTCGTCACGAGCGGCCCTCCCGGCGTCACTGGTTTCGCCGGCGGCCGTCCGAAGGCGACCGACATCATCGGCTTCTGGCCCGCGCTCGTGTCGAAGACGAAGATCCAACACCGCGTGACCGTCGTCACGTCCTGAACGGGAGACAGACATGGCGATCGTTCCCCTCTTGCGCATCGCGTCCGCGCGTTCCGGCGACAAAGGCGAAGGCTCCAACGTCGGCGTGCTGGCGCGCTCCGGCGCGGCGTACGAGTTCTTGAAGAAGGAACTGACTTCGGAGCGCGTGCAGAAGCACATGCGCGCCATCAACCTGGGCGGCGTGAAGCGCTACGAGGCCGACAACCTGCGCCTCTTGAACTTCATCCTCCAAGACAGCCTCGGCGGCGGCGGTTCGGCGTCGCTCAAGACCGACGCGCAGGGCAAGACGCACGGTCTCGCGGTCCTGCGCCTCGAGCTCGACGTGCCGGACAACGTGCTGCAGGCGACACCCGAGGCGCGGTGACGATGAACACGCTGCTCGAGATCCACGAGAAGGCGCGCCGGTCGAATCGCCGTATCGTTCTGCCGGAAGCGCAGGACGCGCGCGTGCTGCAAGCCGCGGCCACGCTGAAATCGAAGGGCCTCGTGACGCCCGTGCTCGTCGACCACGGCAAGCTCGGTGGCGGCGCTCCCTCCGGCATCGAGGTGGTGTCGCCCGCGCGGGACTCCAGGGCGGCGAAGTTCGCCGAACAGTATTTCGAACTGCGCAAGTCGAAGGGCATGACGCTCGAGGAAGCGCAGAAACGAGTGCTCGATCCGCTCGTGTTCGGGGCGTTCCTCGTGCGTTCCGGCGATTGCCACGGCGGCGTCTCGGGCAGCGAAGCCGCGACGGCCGACGTGTTGCGCGCGGGTCTGCAAGTCGTGGGCCTCGAGCGCGGCATCCAGACGCTTTCGTCGTGCTTCCTGATGATCTTCCAGGATCGCGTGATGACGTACGCCGACTGCGGCGTAGTGCCGGATCCGACGGCCGAACAACTGGTCGACATCGCGCTCGCCGCGGCTGAAACCCACCGCAAGCTCGTAGGCGAGTCGCCGCGTGTCGCGCTCTTGTCGTTCTCGACGCGCGGCTCGGCGACGCATCCGAAAGTCGACAAGATGCGCACGGCGACCGAGATGCTCAGAAAGCGCGCCCCGAATCTGACCGTCGACGGCGAGTTGCAGGTCGACGCTGCCATCGTTCCGTCGGTCGCCGAGCGCAAGGCGCCCGGTTCGCCTCTCGGCGGCAGGGCCAACGTCCTGATCTTTCCCGACCTCGACGCAGGGAACATCGCCTACAAGCTGTCCGAACGCCTGGGCGGCGCAAAGGCACTGGGCCCTCTGGTCCAGGGACTGGCCCACCCGTTCATGGATTTGTCACGCGGATGCAAGAGCGACGACATCGTCGACGTGGCCTGCATCGCGGCGATTCTCTGAATCCGGTATCGTTCTCCGACGAGGGCGGCCCTCGGCCGCAACGCACATGAAGCACGCACCCATCCTCCTGTTGTTCACCCTCGCCGCCTGCGGAGACTCGAAGCCGGCGCCGGCTCCGGCGAAAGCGGCGAGTGCGGACGTCGGTGTCGCGACGAAACCCGTCGAACCCGTCGCGAGCGCGCCGAGCAACGTGACGCCGGCCGTGGCCGAGGCACAAAGGCCCGAGAGCACGCCCAGCGAGGCCCCGGTTCCCGCGATCGCGACGGCCGTCGCGGTCGACGAGCCGAAGCCGGCTCCTGACGAGCACGCGAGCACGGCGAAGGAGGCGCAGCCGACCGCCGGCGAGAAGCCCGAGAAGAAGAGTGCGGACGCTCCGGCCAAGCACTCCGACGCGAAGGCCGCGGTCGTGCCCGCGAAGGTGGAGGAATTGTCGGTGCAAGTGCTCCAGGAAGGCACCGGCGCCGTCGTGAAGCGCGGCGACACCGTCACGCTCGAGTACACGATCTCCTACATGCCGAAGCCCGCGACGGACAAGAAGGAAGACGCGAAGAAACCCGCCAAGGGCGCGAAGAAGCCGGAGGCCAAGAAGCCCGACGAGAAGAAGTCCGAGGAAGGCAAGCCGAAGGACGAACCCAAGGAAGGCGAGAAGCCGGCCGAGGAGAAGAAGGAACCGGCCCTCGCCGATCACAAGGGCGAGACGGTCGACAAGACCGAGGAGAAGCCGGAGGGCGACAAGCACGCCGAGGCGAAGACCACCGAGGCCAAGCCCGAGGACGCGAAAGCAGCTGAGGCGAAGCCGGCCGAGCCGCTGAAGCCAGTCGTCGTCGCGTCGACGAAATCCCTCCTCACGCCGTTCACCGTGAAGCTGTCCGAGAACAGCAAGCCGAAGCTCATGCCCGGCCTCGTGCGCGGCGTCGAAGGACTGAAGGTCGGGTCGCGCGCGCTCATTCGCGTTCCAGCGGCGCTCGCCTACGGCAAGGACGGCAACAAAAGCGCCGGCATTCCGCCGGAAACGACCGTGGAAATCGAAGTCTTCGTGAAGGACGCGCGCGAATGAACCGGTTCGCAATCGTCGCCGCTCTGGCGTTCTCCTGCGCAGCTTGCCGACACGTCGGATTCCAGTCGCGTCCTGTCGCCGTCGATCGCGACACGGTGATCGCGCAGGACGGCGTGAAGTACGAAGACCTGTTCGTCGGCAAGGGCTCGATCGCCGGTCCAGGCGACGAGGTCCTGATCGACTACACCGTGTGGCTCGATGACGCGGAGAAGACGCGCGTGGACTCGACGCTGGACCGCGGGGTCCCGGTGAAGGTGAAGATCGGAAGCGCCTTCATCGACGGCTTGAACACGGGCCTTGCGTCCATCCAGCCCAACGGGAGAAGGAAGATCTTCGTGCCGGCGCGGCAGGCGTATGGGGAGAAGGGCGTCGAGGGGGCGATCCCTCCCAACTCGAACCTCGTGTTCGAGGTCAACGCCATCGAGGTCAAGCCGCACGCGCCCTGAGGGCGGATCAGAGCGGGACAAATAGAGAGGCCGAGCACCGGAAATCCGGTACTCGGCCTCGATCGCTTCGCCGGCGGGAAGTACCTGCTCTCGCAAGTCCATCCACTGCTGGAGCCGGCGAATTCGCCAGATCAGCCCTGCGGCTTCTTGCCTTCGGCGCAGCAGGCCTTCTTCATGCCCGTGCACTCCGCCTTGGCGGCGTCCGTGCAAGCACCGGCCTTCATGCCTTCGCAGCATTCGGCCTTCGGGGCGTTCGGAGCGGACGCATCCGAAACCGAACGCTTCTCGGTGTTGCAGGCGACGACACAGCCCACGAGGGCGACGGCGAGGATCAAGTTTTTCATGTAGGGATTCCCTTCTTGGTTGGATGCGGCGCGAGGCCGCGGGCGTCGAGCGGGGCTCGACCCTCGTCCCGGAGCTCTAGATCTCCGGACGAGTATTGCGAGCGTACGTCGGACGCCGGATTGCCGCGAGACGGAAGTCCCTACAATCCGCGCGTGAAGCGCAGGAACCCTCCCCCGCGGCCTCCGGACGCGGAAATCGACTTGCATGGGCTCACTCCGGACGCGGCGTTCCGCAGGCTGCAGCGCGGACTGCATTCGGCGCGCGTGTGCCGCCAGGGTCGCGTGCTCGTGATCACCGGCCAGGGCTTCGGCAATGCGGCCCAGAAGCCCGTGCTGCGGCAAAAGGTCGAGAGCTTCCTCCGGGGCGCGGATGGGGCGCGGCTCGGGGTCGTGTCCTTCGAACTGGCGGCGCGCGGCGGGGCCCTCCTCGTGACGCTGCGCGTCGACGGCACGGCTCGCGAGGACGACGACGAATGGGCGGACGAGGATTGACCGGCGCCGCGCCATCACGACGATGGCGCGCATGAATCCGAACGCTCGCTGCCTCGCCCTACTCGCGCTCGCCCTGCTCCCCTCTTGCCTCTCGAATTCGGCGCGGATCGCCAGGCTCTACGACAACCTCGCGCACGAAGTGGCTGGCGCCAATCCTGTCAGCCTGCCGACGTCGGCCGGCGACGCACGCCACGAAAAGCGCGCCGACGAGGTGCGCTCGATACTCGAGCAGGGCGGCGAATTGTCGGCCGAGGACGCGTTCAAGGCGGCGGTGATCCTGGTCGGCACCGATCGCGAAGCCGACCTCGTCCTGGCCGAGGAACTCGCGAAACACAGCGCTGCAATGGGCGAGCGGCGCGGCCTGCGCGTGATGGCCGAAGCCGTCGACAAGCGTCTGATGATGCAGGGCGCGCCGCAGATGTACGGCACCCAGTTCGCGTTCGAGTTCGTGCTCGATGCATGGCGCCTGTACCCGATCGATCCGACCACGACCGACGAGGTCCGCGCCTCCGTCCTCGTCCCGACCTACGCCGAGTTGCTCGCCGCCGAGGACGCGATGAATCGCGCGCACGGCAAGAAACTCCGCGGGCAGTGACGCGGGCTGTGTACCTCAGAGGTGCCGCAGGACCTGATCGACTTCGTCCGCACTGCCCATCACGACGCTCGTGCGTTGATGCAGCGTCTTGGGGACGATCTCGAGGATGCGCTGCTGGCCCGCGAGCGCCTTGCCGCCGGCCTGTTCGACGATCATCGCCATCGGATTGGCCTCGTACATCAAGCGCAGCTTGCCCTCGGGCGCTTTCTTCGTGGGCGGGTAGAAGAACACGCCGCCCTTCAGGAGCGTCCGATGGATGTCCGCGACCATCGCGCCGGCGTAACGTGACGAATAGCCGGAGTTCTGCGCCCATTCGAGATAGCGCTGATAGCCGTCGGGAAAGGTCGGACGATTGCCTTCGTTCACCGAGTAGGTCTTGCCCGTCTTCGGGATGCGGAGGTTCTCGGCCACGCGGAGGAACGCGCCGATCGACGGATCGAGCACGAACATGCTCACGCCGTTGCCCGTCGTGAGCACGAACACCGTCGAACTGCCGTACAGGATGTAGCCCGCCGCGACCTGCGCGCTGCCGGCTTGCAGGCACGAGTCCTCGACTTTCGTGGTGCGCCGATCGTGACGCAGGATGCTGAAGATGGTGCCCACGCCGCCGCACACGTCGAGATTCGACGAACCGTCGAGCGGGTCGAAGAGAACGACGTACGGACGCTCTCCGTCGGCCTGCTTCTGGATGATGATCGGCTCCTCGTTTTCCTCCGAGGCCACGACCGCGACGCCGGCGCGCGAACCGAGGCAGCGCAACAGCGTCTCGTTCGCGATCACGTCCAGCTTCTGCTGGGTCTCGCCCTGCACGTTCTCGCTGTCGAGCGCGCCGAGCACGTCGTAGATGCGCGCTCGACGGATCTTCGCGGAGATCACCTTCGCGGAGAGCGTCAGTGCCGAGAGTATCCACGAGAACGTCCCGGTCGCGCCCGGATGCTTGCGCTCCTCGGCCAGGATGTGGCTCTGGATCGTGGTCAGGTTCTCGCCCCCTGTGAGGGCGAGTTGTTCGAGATCGTTCGGGGCTTTGCTCATCCCCGGCATGCTAACCGCCGGGAGACGGCGTCGGGCGCAGATCGTCCGACTCGGCGTTTCAGGCGTCGAATGCGCTCACGGGACCCACACCGTCACCAGGCCCTGCGTCAGATTGAACGTCGAGGCCGAGCAGTAGAGGATCGCATCGCGGTACCAGCACTGGTAGACGAAAACGCCCGGTGCCGCGACGCCGCCCGCGGTGTGCAGCGGAGTCGGTGTCGAGAGATTGGGGTACGAAGCCGTGGTCCCGACCGGGAAGGCGATCGCCACGCGCACGATCGTCCCGCCCGCGCAAAGGATCCCGTCGCCGAACACCATGCCCGAGCCGCCACTGAACTGGTTGTTGCCTTGGAAGAAGAGGCACGGCCCCGTGATGTCCACAGCCGTCAGCAGCACCGTGTCGGCGCTGATCGACGCGGTCCCAGAACCGGCCAGCGACGCGCCGATGCTGGCCGTCGCCGAATTCACGCAGCCGCGTCGGGGACCGCCGTTGTTGCCGCACGGACAGACGAGGCCGGTGCCATCGCCGAAACAGAACGATGTGAAGGGCGAGGACAGGTTCTGGTCCAGCATGAACACGTCGGAACTCTGATTCGTGTCGTTCGCGACCAGATTGCTGGCGAGGCTGTAGTACGCGATGTAGCGACCGTCGTTCGAGAGTGCCGGCCAGACGCTGTAGTCGTTGCCTTGAGTGTTCTGGGAGTCCACGGCCACGCGCTTCGTCAAGGCTGTCTGACGATCGAACACGTACACGTCCGGACTCTCGTTCGTGTCGGAGATCACGAGGTTCGTGGCCAGGCTGCGGAAGGCGACGAAGCGACCGTTGCCCGAGATCGCGGGCCCGTTGCTCTCGCGGTTTCCCTGCGTGCCGCCGAACCCGAGGCTCACTCGCGCCGTGGTGTTCAGCGTGGTGTCGCGCACGAACACGTCGCCCCATGTGTTCGTGTCGCCCGTGACGAGGTTGGAGGCGAAACTCTCGAACGCCACGAAACGACCATCCGTGGAAATCACGGGAGCCCCGCTGTTCGCGTTCCCGAGCGCCCCTCCCGCTCCGTTGCTCCTGGAGAGGATGGTCCACGTCCCGAGCGTCCTGTCGCGCAGGTAGATGTCGTTGTGGTCGTTGGTGTCGACTCCCGGGGGCACCATGTTGCTGGCGGCGCTGTAGAGGACGATGTAGCGGCCGTCGGGCGTGATCGCAGGCCGTCCGCTCGAGGAATTGGTCTCGACGTACGGCGCCGGGGGATCGGGGGGCATCGTCGGCGGAGGTTGAATGGCCTCGGTCACGCGCGTCGTCGTGCCGAGGAGACGATCGCGGAGGTAGACGTCCGGCAGGTTGTTCGTGTCGATGGGGACCAGGTTGGGCGCCTGCGATTCGAACACGACGAGCCGACCATCGCCCGAGATGCCGGGCGTGGTCCAGAACGTCGCGACGTCATCGCTCTCTGCTCCGCTCGAGCTGACGCTCACGCGCTCCGTCGTGCCCGCGACGAGGTCGCGCACGAACACGTCGCGTTTCCCGTTCGTGTCTCCCGGGACGAGGTTCGAGGCCAGGCTCTCGAACGCCACGAAGAGACCGTTCGCCGAAATGGCGGGATAGCCGCTCGGCCCATCTCCGATCACGCCGAGCGGACCCACGCTCACGATCGTCGTGATGCCGGTGTCGAGGTCGCGCACGAAGATGTCGAACGCGTTGTTCGTGTCCCCCGCGGCGAGGTTGTCCGCGAGACTCATGAACGCGACCTTGCGGCCGTTGGCGGAGAGCGAGGGATGTTCGCTGAACGAATTCGCCTCGGCACCGAGGCTCGTCAGGCTCACGCGGGTGGTGGCCTGGGCCTGAACGGAACGCGAGGCGAGGATTGCGAACAGGAAAAGGACGAGTCCGGGACGGACCATTTCGGTCTCCTTTCGAGTGTGGGTAGGGCGATGGGCGCGATCCTACGCCGGCCTGGAGGGACGACCTACTCAGCCCCACAGCGACCGTTCAAGTTCCCGTGCCGTTTCCCATATTTGGGAAACGGCTTCCCCAGCACCCCCCCCACCCCCGAAAACGCCGATCTGGGCTATCATCCCATCCAGATACCATGATCGGTCTCACCGGCACCTCGCGTCTCCTCAAGGCCCTGGCCGACGAAACCCGGCTGCGCATCCTGCACCTCCTCGCCCAGGAGGAACTCTCAGGGACCGACCTGATGGAGATTCTGAACATGGGCCAGAGCCGGATATCGACCCATCTGGCCCTGTTGAAGGAAGTGGGTCTCGTGGTCGATCGCCGCCATGGCCGGCGCATGCTCTACACGTTGCTCCCCGGCCCGGCCGCCGGCATGTGGGACAGCATCGTCGCCGAGAGCCGCACGAGTCCGGAGTTCGAAGCCGATCTCGCCGGACTCGAGACGCTGCGCGATCGGCGGCGTGGTGATGCGCGCGCGTACTTCGATCGCGTCGCGGCGACCTTCGGCGACGAGATCCTGCCCGGCCGCACGTGGGAGGGTCTGGCGCGCGCGCTGCTCCAACTCGCGCCGCGCGGACGCTACGCCGACCTCGGGATCGGCGACGGTCTGCTCACGTTGATGCTGTCCGAGATCGCGCACAGCGTCACCGCGGTGGACATCAGTCCGCAGATGCTGGCACAGTTGAAGGTGCGCGCGGCGCAGCGCGGGATGACCAACGTCACCACGGTCGAAGGCGACATCGAGGACCTGCCGCTCTCCGACAGCTCGTTCGACGTCGCGGTGTTGAGCCAGGCCCTGCACCACGCCAAGTCGCCGGCGAAGGCTCTGGCCGAGGCGCGCCGGATCCTGATCCCAGGCGGACGCGTCCTCGTCATCGACCTGCTGGCGCACACCGAGGATTGGGTGCGCGACCAGTTGCAGCACGAGCACCTCGGATTCACCGAAAGCGCGCTCGAAGCGCTCGTGACCGAGGCTGGCTTCGAGCGTATCTCGATCCAGCGCGCGGCCCGCGATCCGCAGCCGCCGCACTTCATGACTCTCGTGGCGACGGGCCTCAAGCCCACGCGATCCGCGTCATGAAGCCGAACCTGCGCGAGCTCCTGGAGGAGCGGGTGCTCGTCCTCGACGGGGCGATGGGCACGCAGATCCACGCGGCGAATCTCGATCTCGATCGCGACTACCACGGTCACGAGAACTGCGTCGACTACGTCAACGTCACGCGGCCGGACGCGATCCAGAAGATCCACGAGACCTATCTCACGGCGGGCGCCGACGTCATCGAGACCAACACGTTCGGCGCGATGCCGCACGTCCTCCTCGAGTTCGGGCTCGAGGCGCGCGCGCGGGAGATCAACCGCATTGCGGCGCAGGTTGCGCGCGCGGCCTGCGTCAAGGTCGGCACGCCGAAGCGACCGCGTTTCGCGCTGGGATCGATGGGTCCGGGCACGAAGCTCGCGACGCTCGGACACGCGCCGTACGACACGCTGAAGGCGTCCTACGGCGAGCAGGCGCACGGACTGATCGAGGGCGGCATCGACGGCTTCCTGATCGAGACGTGCCAGGACCCGCTGCAGATCAAGGCGGCCGTGAACGGCGTTCTCGAAGCGAAGAAGCAGAAGGGCGTCGATCTGCCGCTGTTCGTCAGCGTGACGATGGAGGTGACGGGCACCATGCTCGTCGGCACCGAGATGGCCGCGGCCATCGCGCTGCTCGATCCGTACCCGATCGAGGTCCTCGGCATCAACTGCGCGACGGGTCCGCGCGAAATGGGCGAACACGTGCGGCTCCTGGGCCAGACGTGCCGCAAGAAGACGCTCGTGTACCCGAACGCCGGTCTGCCGCAGCTCGTCGACGGCAAGCCGTTCTATCCGCTCACGCCCGAGGAATTGGCCGACTGGATGCTGAGGTTCGTCGACGAGGACGGCCTGAACATGATCGGCGGCTGCTGCGGCACGACACCGGCGCACATCGCCGCGCTGGCCCGGCGCCTGGGCACGCGCGCGCCCAAGCCGCGCAAGCCGGCGCACGTGCCCCAGGTCACGAGCATCTACGCGGCCGTTCCGCTCGTGCAGGACAATTCGATCCTGTTCGTCGGCGAGCGCTCGAACGCCAACGGTTCGAAGGCTTTCCGCGAACACCTCCTGAAGGGCGATCTCGAGGCCATGGTCGCCATGGGCCGCGAGCAGGTGCGCGACGGCAGCCACGTCCTCGACGTGTGCACGGCATACGTCGGCCGCGACGAAGTCGCCGACATGACGAAGGTCATGACGCGCTATCGCTCGGACGTGCCGTGTCCGTTGATGGTCGACAGCACGGAAGTTCCCGTCCTGGCGGCGGCACTCAAGCTGTCGGGCGGGCGCTGCATCGTGAACTCGATCAACCTCGAGGACGGCATGGAGCGCATCGAGCGCGTCCTGCCGCTCGTGAAGGAATTCGGCGCCGCGGTGATCGCGCTGACGATCGACGAAGCGGGCATGGCCAAGACGGCCGACGACAAGGTGCGGATCGCGAAGCGGATCTACTCGATCTGCGTCGACGACTGGGGCCTGAAGCCCGAGGACATCCTGTTCGACGTGCTCACGTTCACGATCGCGACGGGTAACGCCGACGACCGTCGACTCGGACTGGAGACGCTCGAGGGCATCCGCCGCGTGCGCGCCGAATTGCCCGGCGTCGGGCTCCTGCTCGGCCTCTCGAACATCAGCTTCGGCCTGAATCCGGCCGCACGGCACGTCCTGAACTCGGTATACCTGCACCACGCGCGCGAAGCCGGTCTCACCGCGGCGATCCTGCACTCGGCGCGCATCGAACCGCTGCACCGCATCGACCCGAAGGCACGCGAGCTCGCCGAAGACCTGATCTTCGATCGCCGCAAGCCCGGCTACGACCCGCTGCAGGAGTTCCTGAAGCACTTCGAAGGCGCGAGCCTCGCCGCGAAGAAGGAACGCAAGCTCCCCGAGAACCTGACCGAGCGCCTGAGCTGGCGCATCGTGGAGGGCGAGAAGCCGGGCCTCGAGGACGACCTGGCGCTGGCGATGAAGTCGAAGACTCCGCTCGAGATCATCAACGTCGACCTCCTGGCCGGCATGAAGACCGTGGGCGAGCTCTTCGGCAAGGGCGACATGCAATTGCCGTTCGTGCTGCAGTCCGCGGAGACGATGAAGGCCGCGGTCGCCTGGCTCGAGCCGCACATGGAGCGCAAGGGTGGCGACTCGCGCGGCAAGATCGTGCTCGCGACCGTGCGCGGCGACGTGCACGACATCGGCAAGAACCTCGTCGACATCATCCTCACGAACAACGGCTACACGGTCTACAACCTGGGCATCAAGCAACCCATCCAGCACATCCTCGACGTCGCGCACGAACACAAGCCGGACGCGATCGGCATGAGCGGCCTGCTCGTGAAGAGCACGGTGATCATGCGCGAGAACCTGGAGGAGATGAATCGGCGCGGCGTGTCGACGCCGGTGATCCTGGGCGGAGCTGCATTGACGCGGGCCTACGTCGAGGACGATTGCCGTCGCATCTACGCCGGGCCGCTCTACTATGCCGAGGACGCTTTCGAAGGTCTCGCCGTGATGGCGCGCGTGGTGGCCGGCGAAGCGAAGCCCGAAGCACGCGACACGAAGTCGAAGACACCGGACAAACAGGCTGAATTGCCCGTCGAGGCCGAGGTCGCGTCGGTGGTGAAGGCGGTTTCGCTCGTCGGCAAGAACGGTCGCCCCGTGCCGAAATCGAGCAAGCTGTGGAGCAAGGCGATCGAACTGCCCCGAGACATCGACTACCCCGTCGCGCCGTTCCTCGGGCCCCGCATCGTCGAGAGCGTGAACTTGCAGAGCGTCCTCCCCTACATCAACGAGACGACGCTGTTCCAGTTCCAGTGGGGCTATCGCCGCAAGGGCAAGGCCGTCGCACCGTACAAGCAGTTCATCAAGGATCACGTACGCCCGATCTACTTCGACCTCGCCAAGCGCGCGGCGAAGGAAAAGATCCTCGAGTGCAAGGCCGCCTACGGATACTGGAACTGCGTGCCCGAGGGCGACACGCTCGTGCTCCTCGATCCGAAGGACGACGGCAAGACTGCCGCGCGTCTCACCTTCCCGCGGCAAGAAGGCAAACAGCGCCGCTGCATCACGGACTTCTTCCACGTGCACGAAGGCAAGCCCGACGTGGTCGCACTGCAGGTCGTGACCGTCGGTCAGCACGCCAGCGAAGTTGCGCGCGAGTGGTTCGCCGCCGATCGCTACCAGGACTACCTCCACCTGCACGGCTTGTCGGTCGAAGCCGCCGAAGGCCTGGCTGAATACATGCACCGACAGATCCGCGGCGAGCTCGGCATCGTCGCCGACGACGCGCGCGAGATGAGCGTGCTCTTCAAGCAGGGCTACCGCGGCTCGCGCTTCAGCTTCGGCTATCCGGCGTGTCCGCACATGGAGGACCAGGCGATCCTGCTCGACCTGCTCGGCGCTTCGAAGATCGGGATCACGATGAGCGACGAGTTCCAGCTCTGGCCCGAGCAGTCGACCTCCGCCCTCGTGTGCCACCACCCGAGCGCGAAGTACTTCACGATCTGATCCAAGCGGCCGCCTGCGCCAGGGGCCCGGATCGAAGCCTGGGACAATCCGGGAATCCCGGTCCTTTGCGCGAGCGCAGAGCAGTTGGGTGCCTCGGTAGAGGGTCGCCACTCGTCCTGAGCGCCCGGGAAACGTGTCCTGGGGATAGGGACGGGGGGCCTCCTCCTTGAATCGAGACTTCACCCATGCCCCTCCTGCCCCGACTTCATCCGCTTGCGGCCCTCGTGGCCCCCCTGTTCCTGACGACAGCCGTCCACGCGCAGCTGACGGACCTCACGCAAGCGCCCAACGCGGCTGGAGCAGGCATCGTCAAGTCGCTGGCGCAGGAGGTCGGCGCCGGACGTGGAAGCGTGATGATGCCGCTCTCCTCGGAGTTCCTGATCAACCGCGATCCGTTCCGCTCCATCCAGCGCGGGCGCCAATTGTTCCAGCGCAAGTTCACGGACGCTCAAGGTCTCGGCCCGCGCCTGCACGACGGCGTCGGGAACATCGAACTCGAAGGCGCCGTCGGAGCGGGACTGGCGGACAGTTGCGGCGCATGCCACAGCCGCCCGTTCGGTTCCGCTGGCGTCGGCGGGAACGTGTTCACGCGCCCGGACAGTCGCGATGCTCCGCACCTGTTCGGTCTCGGACTCCAGGAGATGCTGGCCGACGAGATCACGCGTGACCTCCGCGCGATTCGAGCGGCGGCCGTGGCGCAGGCGCAGTCGAGCGGGACGGCCGTGACGCTTCCGCTCGTGTCCAAGACGATTTCGTACGGCACGATCACCGCGCTCGCGAACGGTTCCGTCGACACCAGTGGCGTGCAGGGCGTGAACGCCGATCTACGCGTGCGTCCGTTCTTCGCGCAGGGCAAGACGATCACGATGCGCGAGTTCCTGGTCGGCGCCTTCAAGGCGGAAATGGGCCTCGAAGCGGTCGACCCCGACCTCGCGGCCGCCGCTGTGGGGCTGGACGTGGTCACGCCTTCGGGCCTGCTGCTCAGCGGCTCCATCGACGCCTACGAGGCTCCGCCGACGTCGAATCCAGCCGCCGATCCCGACTCGGACGGCGTCGTGAACGAAGTCCCGACGAGCCTCGTGGACAACATGGAGTTCTACCTCCTGAACTACTTCAAGCCCGGCCGTGGCCGCGAATCGCAGGACACGGTCGACGGCGAGCGCCTGATGCACTTCATCGGCTGCACGACGTGCCACGTGCAGGATCTCGTGATCGACCACGACCGGCGCGTGGCCGACGTCGACGTGAAGTTCGATCCAGTGCGGTCGAATCGCGTGTTCAACGGATTCTTCGCGACCGCCACGCCGTTGTTCTCGCCGGCGAACGACGGCACGGGACTCCCGGCGCTGAAGCAGGCGATCGGCAGCGCGTTCAAGGTCGAGCGCATTTTCGCGGACTTCAAGCGTCACGATCTCGGGAAGGGCTTCCACGAGCGCAATTTCGACGGCAGCGTCACGACGAAGTTCATGACGGAGCCCCTGTGGGGCGTCGGATCGACGGCTCCGTACGGACACGATGGCCGCAGCATGACTCTCGAGGACGTGATCCTGCGTCACGGTGGCGAGGCTCAACTCGTCCGCGATCGCTTCGCGGCGCTGCCCGCGACGCGGAAGGCGCAGGTCGTCGCGTTCCTGAACTCGCTCGTGCTGTTCTCGCCTCCGGACACGTCCTCGAATCTGGATCCGGCCAACGCGCTCGATCCGAACTTCCCGCTGAGTGGCCACGGCAGCATCAAGCTGAGCGTCCTGTTCAACGATCCGAACGACAAGGAATGACCCCCCGGATGGCCACACGAGGCTCACGCCATCTTCAAGGCTTGTTGGGCAGCGGGGTCCATGCGCACGACGATGAGGCCCGTGTCGATCGGTGCGTCCGGGTCGGCGAGTCGTGCGGCGAACCGGCTGATGCCGACCATCACGGTCTCGTACAGGAAGGAACGCGTGTCCTCCCACTCGAGGAGCGACTGTGCGTTCTCGCGCGGGGGCAGGATCTGGTCAGCGAATCGCGGGTGTGCCACAGCGCGCCAGGAGCTCCTGCACGCGCTGGCGCTCGGCCTCGTCGCTGCCCGGGAGCGCGTCGAGGATCGCCACAGCAACCTTCAGGTGCGTCTCCGCCTCGGTGGGCCGACCGAGGGCGAGCAACACCTCGCCGAGACTGGACTCCGCCCTGCTGCAGGCGGGCGTGTTGCGCGCACCGCACGTCTCGAGCACGAGCACGGATTCCTCGAGTGCGCCGCGGGCTTCGTCAGGCGCTTTCGCGTCCAACAGGACCTCCCCGTATTCG
>JBGATY010000025.1:18240-26345 GCA_044228955.1 Planctomycetota bacterium
CGCTCCCCGCCGCAGCGCGATCACGCGACTCCACGTGGCGCGCGCATCCTCCGGGCGGCCCGCGAGCGCCTGGAGTCGAGCGCACTTCGTGAGCGTCGACGCCACGGCGGAGTGCGTCGGCCCCAGGCGCCGGATCTGCAGTTCGAGTGCTTCGGTGAGCGCGGCGTCGGCCTCGGCGTACTTCCGCGACGTGATCAGCATCACGGCCCGGTTCGACAGCGCCTGCGCGAGACCTTCGTCGCCGTCGGCGTGGAGCGCGCGGCATCCGGCTTCGACTTCTCCGAGCAGCGCTAGCGCTTCGTCGCGGCGACCGAGTCGCCAATGCGTCGAAGCCAGGTTCGAAAGCGCCTGCAGGGTCAGCGGATCCTCCGGGCCCAGGATGCGACGCCGGATCGCCAGCGCCTCCTCGAGCAGCACACGGGCCGCGTCGGTAGCCCCCTTGTCGAGTTCCACCTGCGCGAGGTTGTTCGCGCTTTCGGCGACCTCCAGCGATCCGTCCGCGGCCGCGCGCCGCAGTCCGAGCGCTTCGCGCTGGAGAGCTTCCGCATCGTCCAGACGGCCCAGCCCGCGCCAGCATGCGGCGAGATCGTTGGCCACGGCCGCAATGTCGGTGTGCGTCTCCCTGGGGCGGGTGCGATGGAGCATCAGGGCTTTCTCCAAGGCCTCCGCCGCGAGAACCAGTTCGCCGCGCGCGTAGCGCAGCAACCCCACGCTGCGCATGGAAAGCGCGTACTCCAAGCTCTCCGGGCCGAAGGCCCGCGTGCGGATCTCGAGTGCTTCGTGGATGAGCAGTTCCGCGTCTTCGAACAGGCTCAGCCGCTGAGCCACTCGACCCAGCGAATCGAGGAGGTTGGCGCGCAAGTGATCTTGACCTTCGTACTTGCGCCTCAACTGCTCCGCATGCAGGCGGATGCGCTGTCGCTTCGCGTCGAGTTCCGCGGCATCGAGCGTGTTGACCGACGCCAGGAACGTGTTCATCAGGAAATTGGAGATCCCCTCGAAGGACTCGGCTTCGATGCGCGCGTGCTCTGCCTGGGCCTGAGCGCGCACTTCACCGCGGCGCGTCGCCACGAGGCCGAACAGGAGCGCGGCGAGCACGGCAACACCCGAGGCGACGGCCAGCCGGTTGCGCTGCACGAACCGTTGAGTCCGGTACGCCACGGAATCCGCGCGAGCGATCACGGGATGCCCCGAGAAATGGCGCTCGATGTCGTCCGCCATGTCCTTGACCGAGGCGTAGCGGCGTTCGGGCTCCTTGCGCAGTGCCATCAGCACGATGCGATCGAGATCGCCCCGCAATCGGCGTCTCAAACTGCTCGGCTCCATCCCGCGCCTTCCCGCCAATTCCTCCGCGGTGGGCGGCAAGAGAGCATCCGTCGGAAGCGGATCCGGCACAGCGGAGACGATGTCGCTCGGACGAGTCGGTGTGCGCTCCAGGACGGCTCGCTGCCAATCGAGCGGACTGCGGCTGTCGCTGCGATGGGGTTTGTGTCCGGTGAGCAGTTCGTACAGCACGATGCCGAGCGAGTAGACGTCGATGGCCGTGGTGACCGCGCCCCCCGTGAGTTGCTCCGGACTGGCGTACTCCGGAGTCAGGATCTGCCCGCCCGTGCGAGTAGGTTCAGAGCCCTCCTTGCCGTCGGCGTCGTCGAGGATGCGCGCGATCCCGAAATCGAGCAGCTTCGGTGCACCCCTCTCGTCCACGAGGATGTTGCCCGGCTTGATGTCGCGATGAACGATCAGGTTCTGGTGCGCAAAGTGCACGGCGCGGCAGGCGGCCACGAACAGGCGCAGGCGTTGATCGATGGAAAAGCTCTTTCCATCACAATACTGGTCGATCGGCACTCCGCGCACGAACTCCATCACGAGGTAGGGCCGTCCCTCGGGGGTCGTGCCGCCGTCGTACATGTGCGCGATGTTCGGGTGCTGCAGGGCGGCGAGCGTGCGGCGCTCGAATTCGAAACGGCGTATGAGGCTCTCGGATACGAGTTCTGTGCGGATCAACTTGATCGCGACCTCCTGCTCGAACAGGCCGTCACTGCGCCTGGCCCGGTACACGACGCCCATGCCGCCGATCGCTACGCGCTCGATCAGCCGATACGTGCCCACGTCATGGCCGATCAGCGGATCCTCGCCGAGCCGCGTGACACCCTGCTCCATGCGCTCGATCCGCGCGTGCGACCGCGCATCGGCTGCGAGAAGCCCTTCGACCTGCCGCCGGAGTTCCGCATCGTCCCGACACGCGTCGTCGAGGAACGACGGCCGCTCCTTGGGCGCTAGCTCCGTGGCGCGATGGAACAGCCCCTCGACCTGGCGCCAGCGCTCAGTGTCCATCGTCTTCCTCCAGTTCATTGCGCAACCAGGCACGCGCCAGCCGCCAGTGGCGCTCGATCGTCGACTCCGACAGGTGCAGCGCGCGCGC
This sequence comes from Planctomycetota bacterium, assembly GCA_044228955.1. Lineage (GTDB taxonomy): Bacteria > Planctomycetota > UBA1135 > UBA1135 > JAEUIA01. The sequence continues at coordinate 20,663 of JBGATY010000025.1, forward strand.
CAATTCAGGTGTGGTCATGCCGCCGAAGAAGCGCATCTCGATGACTCGCGCTTGAACGGGCGCGAACACAGCCAGTCGCTCGAGTGCTTCGTCCAAAGCCAGCACGTCCTCCGAACGGAGCGCTCCGCACACGTCGATCTCGTCGAGCGGAACTCGGCCGCGAGCACCCCCCCGTTTTTCGGCTCGCCGGCGCCTCGCGTGATCCGCCAACACGCGCCGAATCGCGGTCGCCGCGGCGGCGAAGAAATGCGCTCGGTTCTCGAAGTTCGTTTGCTCACCCGTGAAAAGCCGCAACCACGCCTCGTTCACGAGCGCGGTCGGCTGCAAAGTGTGTCCCACGCGCTCCCCCGCCAAGTCGCGCCGCGCCATCGCGCGCAACTCGTCGTACAGCGCGGTGACGAGTTCTTGCGACGCGTGTTCTCGTCCGGACTGCACGTCCTGGAGGATTCGGGTGAGGTCGGGCATGCAAACCGGGGTTTTGTCCGTCCGGCCCGCCGAGTCGGCAGGCAAAGGGCGTACCCATGGAGTCCGGTCGGAAAGGAAACTCCAGCCTAGCTCGATTCAGTTCCAGCGCATCCGCTGCGAAGGCAGGATTCTTGAAGGGTTTGGTTGCGGTCCTGCGCATGTAGTGCTGAGGACTCGAATGCACGCTTTTGACCACAATGAGAAGACTCTGGCGTCGGCCGCGACTCCTCCTCCCCGTGCACCCAACATGAGCACCTTCCGAGCGACCCTCCTGCGCGGCGCAGGCCTCGTCTGCCTCAGCATCTGTGCCGCGGCACAGGGCTCGTGGATCCGTCAGAGCCCCGTCCCGTACGGAGAATTGGGAGCCTCTGGCTGGGCCGGCGCTTCGAGCGCCGCCTTCAGCGCATCACGCGGATTCATCGTCGGAAGTGGATTGCTCGAGACGACCGACGGCGGCTGGACCTGGCAGCGACGGCAAATCGGCGTCCCAGAGCACCTCTTCTCCGGAATCACGTTCTTCGGTCCCCAGCACGGCTGGCTCAGCGGCAACAGTCTGGGATTTGGCCCGGCCGGCAACGAGAATTTCCGAACTCTGGACGGCGGAGCGACGTGGCTCCCCATGAACCTGCCGGGGAGCGACTACCGGTTCATCGATTTCGTGAGCACCACGCACGGGTGGGCCGGGGGGATGACCGTGCTGTTCGAGACGCAGGACGGCGGCGTCACGTGGTCGCTCGAGAATCTCCCCACGCAGCCCACCCAGTTCACGGGCCGTTTCGACTTCTTCGACGACTCGCTCGGACTCTTGTCCGACAGCGGGATCATCTGGCGCACGACGAACGGCGGCGCGAATTGGACGCCCGTGTATTCGGCGCTGGCCGCGACGATCGTGTTCCTCGACGCGAACACGGTCCTGCTCGCGCGCGACAGTCAATCGGGCCTGCCCGACTTCGCGCGATCCGACGACGCGGGCATGACCTGGTACGACATCGACGTGCCCGGCGTCATCCTGTGGAACCCGGTGCGTGTCGACGCGAACACGCTCATGGCGAGCAGCGGCGGGTACGACGGCAACGACCTGTATCGTTCGACCGACAAGGGCCTGACGTGGACGTACGTCAAGGAAGGCAATTGGTACCCGATCAACGGCGGCGCCTTCCTCGATTCACAGAACGGCATCGCCTTTGCCAACGGCCAACAGATCTTGCGCACGCAGGACGGCGGCTCGAGTTGGCTGCAGGTGTCGAGCGGAATGGTGACGCAGCTCGAGGACATCGAGATGCTCGACGATTCGCGCGGGCTCGCGGCCGGCTATGACGGCACCGTGTTCGTGACGCAGAATGGTGGGACGCAGTGGACGCCCGTTCGCTGTGGTTTCGAACTCTCCTTCGGAGACACGTTCGAAGCCGTGACGACCGCTCCCCCGAACTTCATGTTGGCGGCCGGGCTGTCGGGAACGACGGTCAAGTCCCTCGACGGCGGCGTCACGTGGCAAGGAGTGAACGCACCCGGCGACCATTGGGCCGCGAAGTTCCTGACGGCGGACGAAGGTTGGATCGCAGGCGGCAGCCAGGCCATCCGCCACACCGTCGACGGCGGTCTGAGTTGGACGCTTCAACACCAGGTCGTCGGCAGCGGCGAGGCGGTGTACGACATCGAGTTCACGGACGCCCTGAACGGTTGGGCCGTCGGGACGTTCCACGGCGTTTTGATCACCAACGACGGAGGCGCGCTTTGGACGATGCACGACTTCGGCACGGGCTTCCCGTTCTGCCGCAAGGTGGACATGATCGACGCGAACCAGGGCTGGGTCTCCAGTCGCGCCGATTTCATCGCCCATACGACGAACGGTGGCCTGACCTGGACCCATCAGCCCGTACCGCAGTCCACCGATCCACAGAATCCCGAGCAGTACATTTTCAGCCTCTCCGCGGTGAGCGCGATCGAGTGCTGGGCCGCGACGTCGCAGGGCCGTGTGTTCCACACGACAGATGCCGGCGCGAATTGGACCGTCGTCGACAACGGTTTCCACAACTTGTTCGACAACTGGTTCGCGATGGATGCGCGCTCGAACGGCAACGTCTGGCTAGCTGGCGAGCGCGGACGAATCGTGCGCCGGCTGGGCACCCGGCCAGAAGCCGGCACGTCCTACTGCTTCGGCGACGCCGGCAGCGCGGTGTGCCCGTGCGGCAACGCGAGTGCGGCCGGCTCACAGGGTGGATGTCTCAACTCGCAGGGCACGGCCGGCAAACTCATGGCGACGGGTTCAGCACATCTCTTCGGTGACAGCCTCGCACTCGTCGCCACGCAGCTTCCGCCGACGGCACCGGTGGTCTTCCTCCAAGGAACGGCTGCGCAGCCGGGCGGCGGCGGACTCGTGATGGGCGATGGCCTCCTGTGCGTCAGCGGTACCGTCCTGCGCCTCGGAACGAGATTCTGCTCGGCAGGTGCCGCGAGCTACCCAGGAGACGGCAGCGGTTCCGTTTCCGTGCAGGGTGTCGTCAGTGCGCCGGGTCTGCGCAGGTACCAGGCCTGGTATCGCGATGCGGCGAACTTCTGCTCGACCGGTACCTTCAACTTGACCAGCGGCTACCAGGTTCTCTGGACACCGTGATGAACGACTCCATCCAACTTGGAGGCCAAGACCTCGATCACGGTGCTTGCGCATCCGTAACACGGATGGCTGATGCACCGCACATCTCGCTTTGGAACGGACACATATGAAACCCAGTGCACTGATTCTCATCGTTGCGCCTAGTTTGGCTCTGCTGACTGGTACCGCACTCGCTCAGGCCACGTGGACACGGCAGAGCCCGCTGCCGTACCCGCCCCAACTCAGTCCTGACGAGATCGCCTTCTCGGGCACACGCGGGTACATCGTCGGGAGCAGCAATCACCTGCTCGAGACGACGGACGGTGGCAGCACGTGGCACGAGCGCGTGCTCACCGGACCCACGTACAACGACGGCGGCTACTACGGCGTCACTTTTTCTGGGCCGCTCAACGGATGGATCGTCGGTGACAATCTGTCCTGGACGAATTCCTGCTTCCGGACCGTCGACGGCGGCGTCACGTGGACGCAGATGAACATCCTCGCGGGATCGCAGTGGAGTCACGTCGACTTCGTGTCACCGACGCGCGGCTGGGTCGGTGCTTGGGGCAACCTGTACGTCACCAACGACGGTGGCACTTCGTGGAGCCAGCAGACCTTCGGCGTCGTCGATCGAATCGACTCGATGGATTTCTTCGACGCCAACGTCGGTGTGCTCTCGTCAGCGGGTGCGCTGCGCCGAACCCAGGACGGCGGTCAGACCTGGTCGGTCGTGCACGGCCACGAGGCGTTCGCGATCGAATGGCTCGACGCCACGACCGTGATCGCTTCCACGATCTCGTCCGGAGGGCCGGATTTCGCGCGCTCCACCGATGCCGGACTCACCTGGCAGACCATCCAGGTACCCGGCGTCAACCTGCAGTCACCCGTGCGCGTCGACGCGACGACGGTGATGGCGGGCGACTACGACGCGGACCTGTATCGATCGACGGACGCGGGCCAGTCGTGGAGCAAGGTCTGGAACGGACTGAAGGCCGCGAACATGAACGACGGCGTCTTCATCTCGCCCACGGACGGATTCATGGTCGGGTCCGGCAACCTCATTTACCGCACGAGCGACGGCGGTCTGACGTGGTCCTACGCCTCCAACGGGTTCGGCATGGAGTTCGAGGACGTGAAGATGTTCGACTCGCAACGTGGACTCGTCGCCGGCGGAGGAGGCACGGTCATGCGCACGGTCGACGGCGGCGTGACGTGGACCCCGACTCGTCCGGGGTGGACGCTGTCGAACGGCGACTACTTGAAGGATCTGTCGCTCGTCGCGCCCTCGTTCGCATTCGCGGTCGGCAATCACGGGACGATGGTGAAGACGCTCGACGGCGGACTGACGTGGCAGGGCGTTGCAGCACCGACGGGCTATCCCAACGGCGGCACGGGCGACTACGGTGCGTGCTCCTTCATTTCGGCAACCGAGGGCTGGATCGCCGGCAGATACCTCGAGATCACCCACACGACCGACGGCGGAGCCACCTGGCAGCAGCAGTTCGTCGGCGGCTCTTCCGCGGACGGCGTGTACGACATGGACTTCGTCGATTCGCAGCACGGCTGGCTCGTTGGAACCTTCGGCAGCGGAGTGATGCGGACGGCAGATGGCGGCACGACGTGGAACTTCCACGCCTTCCCGAACCCCAGTCCCGATGGTCGTGCGGTCGACTTCGCCACCCCCCTCGTCGGGTGGGCCTCCAGCACCGGCGGCTGGATCGCGCGCAGCACGAACGGCGGTCTCACGTGGACTCGTCAGGTCCTTCCCGTCGTGGGATACAACACGCACCTCGATTCGATCCACGCGATCAACGTGAACGAGTGCTGGGCCGCTTCGACCGACAACGGTCGCGTGTTCCACACGACGAATGCCGGTGCCACGTGGTCGGAAGTCGTGACGCCGTTCCACGACCCCTACGACGGATACACGGGCATCGCCGCCACGCCTTCGGGCGAGGTCTGGCTCGCTGGATACCGCGGTGTCGTCTCACACTTCGGTACGCTCAGTACGCCGACCACGATCCTGTGCGCCGGCGACGGTGCCGGCGCGGCGTGTCCGTGCGGCAACAGCGGCTCGAGCGGTCGCGGCTGCGCGAGTTCGGTGAACGCGGGCGGTGCGCTGCTCACGGCAAGCGGGGTCGCCAGTGCAACACTTGTGAACGACTCGTGGTTGTTGACTGCCTCGGGGGTGCCGAACGGTCCGGGCCTGTACTTCCAAGGCACGACACCGCATGCGGGCGGCCTGGGCACGCCATTTGGAGATGGACTCCTCTGTGCCAGCAGTTCGATCATCCGGCTCGGCATCGTGATGGCCGCGACAGACACGTCGACGTACCCGTCGGGCACGATAGCGCCGAACAACATCCACATTTCGGTGCAGGGATCCATCGCGGCCGGCGACGTGCGCGACTACCAGCTCTGGTACCGCGACGCGATCTCGTTCTGCACGGCGTCTACTTTCAACCTGACCAACGCGATCGGTGTCACCTGGGCGCCGTAGTCGTGCTGTGATTCGCGCGCACGGAGGATCGTGACGATTTGACGCTCCTCTGCGCCTGCTCGGATGCGCGAGCGAGAAAGCAGCGCGCGTCGCGTCCGTTGTGTACGCGACGCGCGCGTTCGAAC
>JBGATY010000260.1:0-4533 GCA_044228955.1 Planctomycetota bacterium
GGACGCCAAGGACGAGCCGCGCACGAAGCAGGTCGACGAGCTGGCGCGCATGTTCGCCGATGCGAAGGAGTACGGACGCGTCCGCGACGCCTCCGCTCGCGGGGAGTGCGCCGCGCCCGTGTTCGATCCGCGGCTCGACGCGCTCGTCCCGTACGCGCGGGCCGAGAAGCCCGTGGCGCTGCACGCCGAAAACGCGCAGACGATCCTCGACGCCCTGCGGTTCGCGAAGGAGCACGCGCTGAAGCCGGTCCTCTTCGGCGCCAGCGAGGGCTGGAAGGTCGTCGACGCGCTGGCTCGCGAGCAGGTCCCCGTCGTCGTCGGTCCGGTGCTGGCCCTGCCGCGCGAGGCGCTCGATCCGTACGACGCGCCGTACGCGAACGCGGCGGTGCTGGCGCGGGCCGGCGTCCCGTTCGCGATCATGACGGCGGACGACGAGAACGCGCGCAACCAGGCGTTCCACGCGGCGATGGCCTGCGCGTTCGGCCTGCCGCACGAGGAGGCGCTGCGCGCGATCACGTACTACCCGGCGCGCATCCTCGGGATCGAGAAGGACCTCGGCAGCCTCGCGGTCGGGAAGATCGCGGACGTCGTCGTGACCGACGGCGACGTGCTGGAGATCACGTCGCGCGTCGAGTCGATGTGGATCGAGGGGAGGCCCGTAGACCTCTCGAACCGGCAGACCGAGCTGTACGAGCGCTACCTGCCGCGCTGCACGCCGGCGAAGTAGGCGCGGTCAGCTGCCGGAGTCAGCTGCTGGACGGCTTCATGCTCGACACCCACTGCCGGAAGCTCGCTTCCCAGCGCGACACCGTCGCGGCCGGGCCGGTGAGCTTCGCGTAGTAGGGACCCGACGGCGTCTCGATGATCGCCGCGAGCATGCTCCACTTCTCGCGGCGCACGCGGTCGCCCTGACCGGGCATCATCTCGGCGTCCATCGTGCCGTTGATCGAGGCCTCGGTCACCGCCATGCCGTTCACGGTGCGCGTCGACGTCACGAGCACGTCGTGCGACGAGCGCCCGTCGGGCTGGACGAACTGGCTGGCCCAGCGCTCGAGGTTGGCTTCCTTCGTGCCGCCCTCGCCGCCGAAGTAGTAGAGGACGAGCGACGCGTCCTCGGGATCGTTCGCCTCCTTCGGCAGCTGGAACTGCGCCTTGCGCATCGTCGAGCTCGGGATCTGCACGATCCAGGTTCGCCATGCCGTCGGGACGCGCGGTCGACCCGGTGCCGGTCATGGCCGAAGCGGCCTTGGCCGCCGCGCCCGGCTGCGGCGTCGAAGCGGCTTGCGCCGGAGTCAGCTTCACGGGCTCATTGCCCGAGCTGCAGGCGGCGAGGAACAGGAACGCCGCGCTGCCGAGGGTCACGCCAGCGGAACGAGCGAGTCGGGCGCCGAGGATTCGAGGGCTGTACATGCCCCACAAGGTAAGCACCTGGGTGCGGCACGGCGAGCGCCTGCCGAATCCCACCTCACGTGCGCGGCAGGGTTCCGAAGCCCTCGATGGGGAAGATGCTGGCCATGGTCGCGAACCTGTGCCCTCACCGAGCGCCGAAGGTCCAGAGGACGAAGAAGAGGGCGACCCACAACAGGATTCCAAGGAGACGCTGCGGCAGTTCGCGGTCTCGGACCTGGTAGGCCGGCGGAAGCGGGACGCCGGGTTGTTCGTGGTCTTGCATGGCGAGCTCGTTCGCGGTTCCTAGACCGGACCCCGGGATGGGTTACTTCCGGCCGCAGAGCCAAGGAGAGAACGTCCAAAGGACGTACGATCGCAGAGCAAAGTTCCGAAAACCGTGCCGAGGCCGCGGCCAGGTGCCGTGGGAGGGAAGCGTGAGCGCGAAAGAGATCGAGGTCCTCTGCCCCTGCTGCCAGAGTCGGTTGTCGATCGACGTCCTGACGGCCAAGGTGCTGCGCCACGAGCCCGCGGGGGCCGGGAGCGCGAGCGCGGATCGGTGGGCTTCCGCCCAGGACCGAGTGCGCGGGCGCACCACGAGTGGAACGGAGAAGCTCGATCGGGCGCTCGATTCCGAACGGGGGAAGAAGGACCGGCTCGACGACCTGTTCCGTAAGGCGCAAGAAAAGCTGAAACGCCCCGACGACGAGTGAGGTCGCGGGATTCGCCCGTGCTCGGCGTCCGCTCGGGGTGGTCCCGGCGGCGGGACCGCTAGGATGCCGCGCTCGCGTGGGGCTCCAGCCGCGCCGGGTTCGCGCCGATGGAGCCCGTTCGACGACCCCACCGCGCTCGCCAGAAGGCACGATGACCGAAAGCCGCTACCGGGCCGTGAAGGCCTACGAGAACGAGGAGTTCCTCGGTTCCAAGGACGCCCGCCCGCTCCGCATCCTGTCGGAGTACCTCGAGCCCGAATCGCGCTTCGAGGAGCTGCGTGTGCGCGACACGATCGTGTTCTTCGGCTCGGCGCGGATCCTCTCGCGCGACGTCGCGACGGCGCAGCTCGAGGCCGCGAAGAAGGACGGCGGCGACGTGAAGCGCGCGGAGATGAAGCTCCACATGTCGCGCTACTACGAGGACACGCGCGAGCTCGCGCGGCGCCTCACGCTGTGGTCGAAGGGCCTCGAAGGGACGGACCGACGCTTCGTGATCTGCTCCGGCGGCGGTCCGGGGATCATGGAGGCCGCGAACCGCGGCGCGAGCGAGGCGAAGGGCGAGAACATCGGCCTGAACATCTCGCTGCCCTTCGAGCAGTCGGACAACCCGTACATCACGAAGCGCCTCGCGTTCGAGTTCCACTACTTCTTCATGCGCAAGTACTGGTTCACGTACTTGGCCAAGGCCATGGTCGTGATGCCGGGCGGCTTCGGCACGCTGGACGAGTTCATGGAGGTCGTGACGCTCGTCCAGACGCTGAAGATCAAGAAGCACCTGCCGATCGTGCTGTTCGGGACCGAGTACTGGGACGAGGTCCTGCACCTCGAGCCGATGGTGAAGTACGGCACGATCAGTCCGGAAGACGTGAACCTGTTCTTCCGGACGGACTCGGTGGACGAGGCCTACGCGTACCTCGTCAACGAGCTCGAGACGCACGCGCTGAAGAAGCCGGCGAGCACGGGCTACCTGGCGGGCTGAGCCCCTGGCGGGACGGGCGTTCCGCCTGGGCTCACAGCACGCGCCACCACGGGACCGCGAGGATCCCTTCCGCGAGCCAGGTGGTGGCTTCGCCGTCGTGCAGCAGCAGCCCGGGGCGCGCACTCTTCCCGTACTCCTTCCGGAAGGAACGAAGGGCCGACACGTCGTCCAGGCGCGGCTTCTTGGTCGACTTGACCTCGATCGGGAGCAACTGGCCGCGCCACTCCACGACGAAATCGACCTCCTCGCCGCTCGCCGTCCGCCAGTAGAGGATCCCCGGAGCATCCGCTTCCGTTGCCTTCCACGCGAGCAGGTCGCACAGCACGAGGTTCTCGAGATGGGCACCGCGAGCCTCCGACTCTCCCGAGAGGTGCATGGCGAGTCCCACATCCGACCAGTAGAGCTTGGGCGTCTTGATCAGCCGCTTCGTTCGATTGACGGCGAAGGCTTCGACGCGCACGAGCTGATAGGAGATCTCCAGCAGGTCGAGGTGTCGTCGAACGGTCGGTTGCGACAAGCCGACATCGCGCGCGAGCTCGGTCTGGTTGACCAAGCTCCCGATCCGCAGACAAGCGGCGCGCATCAACCGGCGGAAGTCGACGGTCGATGCGACATCGCTGAGGTCGCGCAGGTCGCGCTCGAGGTACGTTCGTGCGTACCCGGCGAACCACATCTCGCGTTCAGCCGCCTCCGTGAGTTCGAGGGCGGGAGTCGGGTAGCCGCCGCGGCGTGCCAGGGATCGCCAGTCCTCTCGCGGGGCTTCCTCCCCGGACACCACATCGAGCCAGTCACCGTCCTTCGCGTCGTACAGGCGACTCCATGCACCGGGCGTGCCGTCGCCGAGCTGCTCGCGCCGAGTCATGGGCCAGAGGGTCTGATAGATCGCACGACCAGCGAGCGACTCGGAGACACTGTTCATGAGCAGCAGGTTCGCGGAGCCCGTGAGCAGGAATCGGCCCGGGGTCCGCTTCTCGTCCACGGCGCGCTTGACCGCGCGCAGGATCTCCGGCGCGCGCTGGACCTCGTCGATGGTCAGCTTGCTCGCGGATCGCAGCAGCGCATCGGGCTCCAGCTGCGCCCGTTCGAGAACGTCGATCTCGTCCAGCGTGTGGTAGGAGCGATTACCTGTCTTCGTGAGTGTCTGCGCCAGCGTGCTCTTGCCGGTCTGTCGGGATCCGGTCAGTACGACCACGGGTGATGCTCGCAGCGACTTGGCTACGGACGCAGACATGGCCCGTGGGAGGGGATGCAAATCCGACATACCATGAATGATAATCATTCATGGCGTGAATGGATACCCCCACTGGGGCGCCCGTGGGGCGCTCCCCGGGCCCCAGCTGGTCAGCCGTCCACGCTCGTGTGGTCGTGCACGATGCGCCAGACACCGTCGATTCGGCGCAGGACGAGCGTGAAGAGCCCGCCGACGTCCTTCTTCGCCGCGTAGTCGAGGTCCCA
>JBGATY010000261.1:0-4506 GCA_044228955.1 Planctomycetota bacterium
GTTCAGTCCTCTTCGTGCTTCTTGCCGTACTGAGCGAGCACCTTCTGCTGCTCCGCCGCGGGCACCTGGGCGTAATGCTTGGGCTTCATCGAGAAGCTGCCCTCGCCGGCCGTCTGCGAGCGCAGGTCGCGGTGGTAGGTCATGACGGCCGAGAGCGGCGCATTGGCACGAATGACGGTCACGTGTCCGTCCCCCTCGGTGTCCTGGTCGGTCACGTGTCCACGCCGGTGGCTGGTCACGTCGGAGAAGATCGTGCCCGCCGCCTGGGTCGGAGCGTGGATCTCGAGTTCGACGATCGGTTCGAGCAACACGGGGTTCGCCTTGGTGAATCCGTCACGGAAGGCCCGCGCACCAGCGATCTTGAAGCTCGCTTCGTCGGAGTCCACGTCGTGGAACTTGCCGTCGTACAGCTCTACCTCGACGTCGACGACCTCGCCGTTCGTGAGCACGCCCTGCGCGACGATCTCGCGGATCCCCTTCTCGACCGCGGGGATGAAATTCCGCGGGATCGAGCCGCCCACGACCATGTCCGTGAACACGAAACCCGTGCCGGGCGCCGTGGGCTTCACGCGCAGGTAGCACTCGCCGAACTGCCCGCGCCCGCCCGATTGCTTCTTGTGGCGGTGATGGCCTTCGGAAGCCTTCGTGACGGTTTCCTTGTAGGCGATGCGCGGCATGCGCGTCGCGATCTCGACTCCGTAGCGTCGCTTGAGACGGCTCTCGACGATCTGGAGGTGGAGGTCGCTCATGCCGCGCATCACCATCTCGTGCGTGCTCGCGACGTGTTCGATCTTAAACGTCGGATCCTCGGCTTCGAGCTTGTGCAGCGCCTCGCCGATCTTCTGTTCGTCGGCGCGCGACTTCGGTTCGACCGCCAGCGTCACCATCGGCGTGGGCAACGGCGGCATGTCGATGTGGACGATCTTCTTGCCCGCGGTCGTGATGTTGTGACCGAAGCCGACGGACTCGACCTTGGAAAAGGCGACGATTTCACCGGGGCCGGCGGCTTCGATGGGCTCGCGCTTCTTCCCGACCAGGCGGAACAAGCCGCCCAGCTTCTCGCCCTTGTCGGGCGTTTTCGGACCGACGATCGAATTCGACACCGCGAGGGTTCCACGGTAGATGCGCGCCAGGCAGATCTTGCCGACGTGCGGATCGCTCTTCACGTTGAACACGGTCGCGACGAGATCACCGTTCGGGTCGGGCTTCACTTCGGTTCCGTCGGGCGTCTTGAAGTGGATCTCGTCGGCTCCCGGCGCGTAGTGTTCGAAGAACTCGATCACTTCCTTCACGCCGAGTCCCGACTCGGGGTTGCACACGAGGATCGGGATGATCGTGCCTTCGACGAGAGCGTGCGGCAGCAACTTGTGCATCGCCGCGTCGTCGATCGTTTGTTCCTCGAGGTACCGCGCCAGGAGCGTCTCGTCCGAGCACGAGTCCATGACCTCGTCCATCAGGGTCTGTCGCCACGGGCTCTCGGGATCCTGGATCGTGCGCCGCACACTGGAGAAACGCGGGCCCGAAACATCGGGCAGCAGGTACGGCACGCAAGTCGGTCCGAACGCCGCGCGCAATTCCTCGACGAGTTCGTCGAAGTCCGTGTTGTCGCCGTCGAGGTGCGTGACGACGAGCGCGCGTCCGCGGCCGAGTTCGCGCGCCGCCTCCATCCGCTTGCGCAGGTTGAAGGGAACGGGTCCCGTCGCGCTGATCACGCCGACGACGAGATCCGCACCGAACAGGGCTCCGTTCGTCTCGGCGACGAACTCCGGATAGCCCGGCGAATCCATGAACGTCCACAGCTCGTCGTGCCACATCGCCGAAACGACGGCCATGTGGAGCGAGTGCTGCTTCTCCTGCTCCTCCGGTTCGGTATCGCAGATGCTCGTCTTGTCGAGCACCGAGCCCTTGCGCGGGGTGGCGCCGATGTGATGCGCCAGCGTGTCGACGAGTGTCGTCTTCCCGGCCGAGTTGAAGGCGATGTTCCTGATGTTGGAAACGGCAATGGTCATGAGTAGAGAGCGCTCCGAGACTGGGTTTGAGACGAGGATGGTAGCGCCGGAGCCGGACGCACGCGAAGGGGCTTGACGCGTTCGTGGCTCCTCGCCCCGAGAACACGCCTCCAACTCGAGAAACCACGCGGGCGGTCCGGGAATGCTCCCGAACCGCCCGCGGACGCCTGACCGGCGTGAGAAGTCAGTTCTTGTGCACGACGATCTCGACGCGGCGGTTCTTGGCCTTGTCCTTGTCGTTCGCGTTCGACGCGACCGGCAGGTACTCGCCGTGGCCGACCACCACGCACTTCTCATCGGCGACGTTGCACTCGACGACGAGGAACGTGTGCACGGCGCGGGCACGCGCGATGGAGAGCTCGCGATTGGAAGCGTACTTCGATTTCTTGATCGGATCCGAGTCGGTGTGGCCTTCGATCGAGTACTTGTCGTCGCCGTACTTCGACTTCAGGGTCGACGCCACGGAACGCAGGGCCTTCTCCCCGTCCTTCGAAAGCGTCGCTTCGCCGGACTTGAAGGTGATGGCCGACGGAATCGTGATCACCATGTTGCCGTCGCGCATGCCGTACGTGACGCCGACCTTGTCGAGCTCGGGGATGCGCTCCTTCGTCTCGGGCACCGCGATCACCGTCGGCGTCGGAGCAGAGAGCTGGGCGCTGGCGTTGGCCAGGTCGCCATGCGCGCTGTCGAGGTTCGTGCGCAGGCCGGCCACCTGCTTCTTCAGGCCTTCGCGCTCCTCGCGCAACTCCTGGATCATCTGGTCCTTCTCCTCGACCACGTGCTGGTGCGTGCGGCTGGTGACGCAGCTCGAAACCAAGGGCAGGAGCAGCGCTCCGACGAGCGCGATCCGCGTTTGCAACTTCCCGATCATGTCGAACGACTCCCCTCGCGATGGGCGCGGACAGGGCCGCGCCGATGAATGAAAATGCCTTCCGCCGAACCTAGTGCGGCCAAGCGCCGCTCCACGGAATCAGACGCGCGACATCCTTCCACGCCGTGAGGACGATTCCAATGCCGACGGCGAGGTAGGGACCGAAAGGCAGATAGCGTCCGGCGATGCGCGCGACCGCCAGGCTCCGCCCGAGGCGACCGCGACGACCACGGCGGCGCGCTCGCCCGCGCAACAGGACGAAGAAGCGCAGGACGTTCCCGAGCCCGGCAATCGAGGCGACCAGAGCGCCGATCATGAGCGCGACGAGGATCGCTCCCGGCCCGACGAAGCCCCCGCCGGCGGCGAGCAGCTTCACGTCTCCGAAGCCCATGGCGTCACGCCCGTAGATCGCGCTCCCCACTTTCCCGATTCCGAGCAGGATCCCCCCGCCGACGATCATCCCCGCGAAACACGAGGTGAGCGCCGCCAGTCGCGAGACCTCCCCGACCCTGTCGCCATCCATCCAGGCCGCGACCGCCGAACCGGCGTGGAGGTCGGGCACGAGGAGGGTCGCCAGGGGAGCCAGCACCATGCCGCCGATGGACACCTCGTCGGGAATCTCGAAGCAGGCGAAATCGACGAAGGTGGCGACGACGAGGCCGGACAGCACGACCGTGTGCACGAGACACAGGTCGAAGCGCTCCGGAAGCGTACGCCAGGCGACGAACCCCCACAGGATCGCGGTCAGGAGCTCGACCAGCGGGTAGCGCCACGGAATCGGCCACTTGCAGGTGCGACACTTGCCGAGTTGCACGATCCAGGAGACGAGCGGCACGTTCTCCTTCCAGGTGAGCGTCGTCTTGCAGTTGGGGCAACGCGAACGCCGTGGCTTCGACACCGTCTCGCCCTCCAGCGGCAGACGGTGGATCGCGACGTTCAGGAACGAGCCTACGAACAGGCCCATCACGCTCCAGTACACGATCGCGGCTTCGCGCGAGAGCGACAGCCAGCTCAACGCGGGCCTCCCGGTCCGGCGGAGAGCGGCTTTTGTTCCCACGTGAGCCGCACGAAATCGACGAACGGCGGGTCGAAGGTCGGTCCCGGCGCGACCCACAACTCGATCAGCATCTGGATCGAGCCCACGGGCTCCAGCGTTTGCGGCCGGTCGACGGGGCCGAGTTCCTCGATGGACGCGGGCGATCCGATCACTTCCCGCACGTAGCGCACGCTCCAGCGGTTTTCGGTGCGCTTTTGAGGCTCGCCCGGGGTCTCTTTTTCCTCGCTCCTCCACCCGCCCGCTTCGGCCGAAGTCCACGCGGACACCGAGCCGCGCTGGGGAAGCGGGCCGGAGAGGACGGCGTAGTGCAGGACCTCGCGCAGGGGGTTGCCCTCGCAGACCCCGTCCATTTCCAGGAGGTTTGGGTCCGCTCGCGGCGGCGCGATGTCACCGCCGCCGTCGCCGAGCACGAAGACGGGGTTCTCCCTCCCCTGGCTCTCCCTCGTGCGCACGCGCCCGAGCACGCGCACGACACCTCCAGCGACGAGGACGATCGGGGTGTTCGTGATCAACTCGGCGCCCGGTTCGATCACGAGATCGCCGCCGGCGACGAGCACCGTGACGGTCCG
>JBGATY010000262.1:0-4475 GCA_044228955.1 Planctomycetota bacterium
GCAGCAGATCCTGGTGCCCGCGCAGGAGCTTCACCTCGCGCAGCGGATAGTTGCGGTGCCCCTCGGCCGCCATGACATCGCGGTAGACCGCCGCCGCCCGTCCAAAGGCGCCGCCGTAGCGCTCGAAACGCTCGCGGGCGAGGTTCGAGAAGCGCGCCAGGGAGACGCTCGCCGCACGGCCCGCCTTCGAGCCCAGCGACTGCATGACGTCGCCCGCATTGTGCGTGAGGACGGCGCTGGCCATCGCGAGGGAGATTTCCCGGCCAGGCTCACGCGAGAGAGCCTCGAATGCGCGCGCCTCGCGCGCCAGTTCGTCGTCGATGGCGCGCTCGAATCGAACGGCGAGATCGGCGAGTCCGGCGTTCGCGCACGCCATCCAGCCGCCGCACAGGACGGAGAGCCGCTCGCCGTCGTGGCCCGAGATCACCGTTCCCTGCGTGGCTCGGACGAGGCGCGCGCTGACCCCCGAGACGTCCCAGCGCTCGAGGCCGAGCGCGAGTTCGGCCATGCGCCGGAGTTCGTCCGGATCGGTCTGCTCGAACCAGAGCGCGTGCCGGATCTTGGCGTCGACGTCGGTCGGGACGTACGTGGCGACGCTCGCGAAATGCGCGGCGAGGCACAGCGCGAAGTAGTCCGTGCGCTCGGCGCAACTCGGCGTGCTCGTCGCTTGGAGCGCGTCCGCGCCGAGCAGGATCGACCACCACCCGAGCGGATGTCCGGCCCGTTCCGAGAGCCTGCCTGCGACGGCCGTCGGGACCAGAAAGGCCTCGCGGTGCGAACCGTCGAACAGCCACGGGGCCGAGTTGCAGACGAGGTCGACGAGGTTCCTCGGTCCGATGAATCCGCCGAACGCGCCTTTGGCCTCGATGGCTCGCCAGTGTCCGGTGTCCGCGCGCGTGGTCTCCATCGAGTCCAGGATAACCAGGGGAGCGCGCTGTCGACTCGCGGCCACCGGCTTGTATCCTGCGCCGCGGGTCCCGCATGCGCGTCCTCTTCCTCACCGACTCCCTCTCGGACCTGGACGGCGTGGGGCGCTACACCGTGCGGCTCGTGCGAGCGCTCGAGGAGGCGCGCCCGGGCCTCGAGGTGGAGATCCTGCTCGCGCGCAAGCACCGGCCGACGTCGAAGGACGTCCCCGCGCATTGGAAGGTCGAGGTCGCCCTGCCGCCCGACTATTTCTACTACATGAGTCCGGCGCGCTTCTGGGCCAGCTTCGTCGCGGCTGCGTGGCGCGTGCGCGCCCGCGCGAGGCACGCCGACCTGGTGCACGCCATCAAGGACTATCCGCACGCATTCGCGGGTCTGTACGGAGCGCGGATGGCCAAGAAACCTTGCATCGCGACGGCGCACGGAACCTACAGCGTGCAGCCACTGACCTCGAAGCGGCACGAGCGCATGGCGCGCTGGATGTACCGGCGCCTGGACGCGGTGATCGCCGTCAGTCGCTACACGAAGGGTCGTCTCTCGAGTCTGCTCGACGAGAGCGAGCTCGAGCGCTCGCGCCTCCACGTCGTGCCCAACGCGGTGTCGTTCGAGCACTACCAGGCCGCGCGTCCGGTCGGCGCTCGGGCCTGGCACGCGCACCCGTTCACGCTCTCGATCGGCGAAGTGAAGGAGCGCAAGGGGCATCACCTGTCGCTCGCCGCGTTCTGCCGCGTGGCGCCCGCGCACCCCGACTTGCACCACTACGTGATCGGCAACGCCGTTTCGGACGAGTACCACCGCTCGCTCGTCGAACTCGTCGAGCGGGCGGGTTTGACCGAGCGCGTGCACTTCGTCGGCAACGTCGACGAGGACGTCAAGGTCGACCTCTTGAAGCGCGCGGTCGTGTTCGTGCACACGCCGGTGACGGCGGCGGACGGCGGATTCGAGGGGTTCGGCATCGTCTACCTGGAAGCGGCTGCGTGCGGAGTGCCCGCGATCGGCACACTCGATTCCGGTGCCGAGGATGCGATCGACGACGGTCGCACGGGTCTGCTGGTGCGGCAGGACCTGGAGTCCGTGGTCGCCGCGCTCGCAGCGCTGCTGGCCGATCCCGAACGCGCGCGCGCCATGGGAGAGCAGGCGCGCGAGCGCGCCCGGACTTCGTCGTGGCGCGACAACGCGCAGCGCGTGCTGGCGCTCTACGACCGCGCGATCCTCGAACGCAGGAACGCCTGATCCCGACTCAGGTCTTCTTCTCTTCCTCGATCGATGGACGGAAACGGAACATCGTCTTCTCGAGGCTGCCCTCGAACGCCATCGGTCCGTTCAAACCCGGGATCAGGATGCGTAGCGGATGATCGGGATCGAGATCGCAGCCGAGGCGCTCGAGTTCCTTGAGCGTCGTGCGCAGCTCGCGCTTCTCGATGGCGAGCCGTGCGGTCGTCGTGCTCACGTCCGTTCCGGGCTTGCGCTTCTCGAGCGCCTCTTCCATCTCGTTGATGGCCCTGACGCGATTCTTGATCTCGCGGCCGATCGAAAGCAGCAGAGGGAGCAGTTTTTCGGCTGATTCCTCGCCGTAGGCTTGTTTCTTCATGAATCGAATCCCTCGTGCGTGTGCGTGGGGAACGCCGTCGCGACCGCAGCATTAGACCACAACGGCCGATATCATCGGCACGCGCTCCACCGCGAGCGCCCACACCCGTGCGCATCCTGTTCCTGAACGACCTCCACGATCCGCGGATCGGCAGCTCGATCCGGCAGATGTACCAGGAGGGGGAGCGACTGCGGGAGCTGGGGCACCGGACGGCACTCGTGACCGCGGTTCAGGACGCCGCGCTCGCGACGCCGACCACGATCGAGGGCATGGAGGTGTTCCGCCTCCACTCGGACTACAACGTGCGCTTCCGCGGCTGGCGTTCGCTCGACAACCGCTCGGTGCGGGCTCCGTTCGCGCGCGTCCTCTCCGAGTGGAAGCCCGACGTCGTGCACGCGCACCTGCTGCACACGCACCTGTCCTACGACAGCCTGCGAGCCGCGCGCGAGAGCGGGGCGGGAGTGGTGTTCACCGCGCACGACGTGATGACGTTCTGCTATCAGAAGCTCACGTGTTTCCACGGCGGCGCGGCGGCGGGGGGGAAGGAGCGCGACTACGAGGCCTACTGGCAGAAGTGCATCCCATGCCAGAGGCTGCGCTACAACCCGTGGCGCAACCGCTCGATTCGCGCGCGCCTCGAGCGCGACGTGCACCGCTTCACGGTCGTTTCGAACGAACTCGGCGAGGCCATCCGGCGCAACCGGATCCGCGTCGACCGCACGATCCACAACGCGATCCACGAGCGAGGGCGCCTGCCGAACGCGGACGAAGTGCGCGCTTTCCGCTCGCGCTTCGGCCTGGAGCAGAAGCTCGTTCTCGCGATCGCGGGGCGCCTGCACGAACAGAAGGGCGTGGTCCAGCTCTTCAAGATGCTCGCTCGGCTCGCGCCGCGTTTCCAAAGCCTCCGCCTCCTCGTGATGGGCAAGAACGACGTGTACGAGCGCGAGTTCCGCGTTCTGGCCGAGAGCCTCGGCGTCGCGGGGCTCGTCGTGCCCGTCGGCTGGCTCGAGGGCGACGAACTTCAGCAGGCCTACGCCGCGACCGACGTGTTCGTCACGCCCTCGATCTGCTTCGACACGTTCGGGATGGTCAATCTCGAGGCCATGGAGCACGGGAAACCCGTGGTCGCGACCGAGTTCGGCGGAAGTCCCGAGGTCGTCACGGACGGCGTCACCGGATTCGTGCGCAACCCGTTCGACGTGGAAGGCTTTTCCGAGGCCATCGGCCGGCTGCTAGCCGACGCCGACCTCCGCAAACGCTTCGGCGCGGCAGGAGCGGCCCGTTTCCGCGAGCATTTCACGATTCAGCGCCTCACGGCCGAGTTCCTGGACGAATACGAGCGCGCGCGGGCCCTGGCCCGAGCCAAGCAGCCTCTGTGAACCCAGCGTGTGTGGCCGATAAGGCCGCTGTCCGCGCGAAGTCCACGCCCGTGGCCAAGTTGCGGAAAGCTCACGCTCAGGGTAGGTTTGCTGACTGGCTTCGTTTTCTCGACGAGCCTGCCTGCCCCGCTCGCGCGAGCCGCTCCGACACCACGACGTACGCCGAAACACCGACTCCGCCCGATGCGCAAGACACTCCTCACCTACGTGAAGCCCCACGTCCAGGAAGACCCCCTGGCGATGATCCTCGGCATCCCGTACCTGGGCGCCGCGCTCGAGAAGGAAAAGCTGCCGGTCGAGCTCTGCGACGAGCGCATCGTCAACGACCAGGACATGCGCGAGGCGATCGAGCGGAACGACATCATCGGCTTCGACGCGCTGACGCCGAACATCCGCCGCGCGATCGCGTGGGCCAAGTACGCGAAGTCGCGCGGCAAGACGACGATCATGGGCGGCCCGCACGCGTCGGTCGACCAGGGCATTTTTCTGGACTCGGGCCACTTCGACTTCGTGTTGAAGGGCGAGGCGGAGGAGACGCTGCCGCGCTTCGTGAAGGCCTTCGAGGGCGACGATTGGAA
>JBGATY010000263.1:0-4463 GCA_044228955.1 Planctomycetota bacterium
GGCGGAACTCGACATTTGGCCATCTGGCGTCGATACTGATGCCATATGGCTGACAAGCGCAAGCGGGCCCTCCCGGGCCGGGGGAGGCTCGAGCACGTCCTCGGAATGCCGGCGCTGGCCCAGCACCGCGTTGTCGCGGAGGGGTTCGCCTACGACGCGATCGAGAGGCTGCGCGTGGCGATCGGCCTCACGCTCGAGGAAGTGGCCGCGTGCGTCGCTGTTCCCGTACGAACGCTCGCGCGTCGCAAGGCGGAGGGGCGTCTGGACCCGCACGAGTCCGACCGCGTGCTGCGCGCGGCGCGTCTTTTCCAGGCTGCGCTCGAGCTCTTCGAAGGCGACGCCGAGGCCGCGCGTGCCTGGTTCCACGCGCCGCATCGCTCGTTGGACGGCAAGAAGCCGCTCGAACTGGCTTCGACCGACGTCGGCTCGCGCGAAGTAGAGGCGTTGATCGGACGACTCGAACACGGCGTCGTGAGCTGAGCGCGGCCCGTGTCCGTCGCCTGGCGCATCGTCAAGAAGAAGCACGCCGCCAGAGCCTTCGACGGCGAGGGCGCGCGCCTCTTCGGCGGACGCTGGAATTCACCGGGAGTGCCGATGGTGTACCTCGCCTCGAGCCGTGCGCTCGCGCTGCTCGAGATCCTCGTCCACCTCGGCGACGAGGACGTGCTGCAAGCAAGCTACGTTCTGATTCGCGTGGACTACGACGCCGAGCTCCTCCACGAACTCGCGCCGCAGAAGCTCCCGAAGGGCTGGAACGACTGGCCCGCGGGCAAGGCGAGTCGAGCGGTCGGGGATGCGTGGATCGAGAGGGGGGATTCGCTGCTGCTCGCCGTGCCGAGCGTGATCGTGCCGGACGAGAGCATCCTCCTCGTGAACCCGCGGCATGCCGCGTTGGGCCGGCTTTCGCGCGGGAGACCGAGCGCGCTGAACATCGATCCGCGGCTGAAGAGGAAAGCCTGACGGTCGCGCGCGTCGGCCTGGCTCCCCTGCGCGCACTTCCCCGATCGGCCGGGACCCCTCCAAGCCCTGGATCCGAGTTCGGACCGGACCTGGTGGCACGCGCAGGATCGAACCCTATCCTCTGCGCACCCAACGACCGACCGCGATCTCCACTACCCCCTGCTCGAACCATGAGACATTTCTCCGTCGCCCTCCTGCTCTCCGCGCTCGCCCTCGGTTGCGCCAGCCGTCCGGTGCGAGCACCCGCCGCGGTGCCGGTGCTCGTGCAAAGCGGCTCGCCGACCGATTCGCCGGCCCAACGCGAAAAGCGCGCGATGGAGATCAAGGACTTCTTCCGCGCCGCCGGTGTCGGCGCGCCGGCGTTGTCGCCCGACGGGAGCAAGATGGTCTTCACGCTCAAGCGGCAGGACCTGGAGGCGGGCACGTCGAAGACCGAGATCTGGATGGCGAACGTCGACGGCACGGGCGCGCGCGCGCTCACCCCCGGCAAGAAGATCGACGCGAGCCCGTCGTTCTCGCCGGACGGCAGGTCGATCCTCTTCACCAGCAACCGCAGCGGCACCCAGCAGTTGTGGACCCTGCCCGTCGACGGTGGCGAGGCCAGGCAACTGACCGATTTCGCGCTCGGCCTGGACGGTCCCGTGTGGTCGCCGGACGGACGCTTCATCGCCTGCACGACCGAGGTGTTCCCCGAGGTCGGCATCGACGTGGACAAGAACAAGAAGATCGCGAAGGGCCTCGACGACGGCAAGACGAAGGTGCACGTCGCCGACGAGCTGCTCTATCGCCACTGGACATCGTGGCACGACGGCAAGCGCACGCACATCGTGCTCGTGGACGCGAAGTCCGGCGCCGTCGTGCGCGACCTCACCCCGGGAAAGTGGGAGGCGCCGATCTTCATGCTGGGGGGGGGACGCGGCTACGACTTCTCTCCCGATGGGCGCGAGCTGTGCTATGCCTCGAACCACGAGGGGAAGCAGGCCGAATCGACCAACGCGGATCTCTGGACGGTCCGGGTCGACGGACCGATCGACGAGCAGACGGCGGTCAACCTGACACGCGGGAACCTCGGCTGGGACGGATCGCCCCTGTATTCACCCGACGGGCGCTCGATCGCATTCCTGTCGCAGGAAAAGGCCGGGTACGAGTCCGACCTGAAGCGCCTGGCCGTGCTCGACCGCAAGACGAAGGAAGTGCGCTACCTGACGAGCCGCTCGGACTTCGACGACATGGTCAACGACATGCGTTGGACGCCTGACTCGAAGACCCTCGTGTTCGAGGCCGACTATCGCGGTCGCACGCCGCTCTTCTCGATCGACGCCTCCGGCGGCAAGGCGAAGAGCGTGCTCGTGCACGGCACGATCGGCGGCTTCGAGCTCACACCGGACGGGAAGTCGGTCGTGTACGTGCGCCGCACGGTTTCGGAACCGCTCGAGATCTTCTCCAGCAGGCTCGCCGGCGGCGACCCGCGCCGACTCTCCACGTTCAACGAAGCTCTCGAGCGCGAGATCGACTTCCGACCGGTCGAGGAGACCTGGATCGACGGGGACGGCGACTACAAGGTCCACTGCTTCCTGGTGAAGCCGCACGGTTTCGATCCGGCGCAACGCTACCCGCTGATCCTCAACGTGCACGGCGGTCCCCAGTCGCAGTGGACCGACGCGTTCCGCGGCGACTGGCAGGTCTATCCGGCCAAGGGCTACGTGGTCGCGTTCTGCAATCCGACCGGATCGACCGGGTACGGACAGGAGTTCACCGACGCGATCGTGGGGGACTACGGCGGCCGCGTGTACCGCGACCTGATGCGCGTGACCGACGCTCTCGAACGCCTGCCGTTCGTCGATTCGAAGCGCATCGGGATGATGGGCTGGTCCTACGGCGGCTACATGTCGATGTGGGTCGAGGGACAAACCGACCGTTTCGCGTGCAACGCAGCGATGATGGGGATCTTCGACCCCGCGAGCTTCTACGGTGCGACCGAGGAAATCTGGTTCCCCGAGCACGACTTCAAGGGCACTCCGTGGACGAGCGACCTGTACGAGCGCTGGTCACCCTCGAAGTACGTGAAGAACTTCAAGACACCGGCGCTCGTCGTCACGGGGGAACTCGACTACCGCTGCCCCTACACGCAGAGCCTTTCGTACTTCACGGCTCTCCAGAAGATGGGCGTGCCGTCGCGGCTCGTCGTGCTGCCGAACGCGGGTCACTGGCCGGCGTGGCACGAGATGGCCTTCTACTACAACGTGCACCTGGACTTCTTCCACGCGTGGCTCGGCGGGGAGAAGGCGCCGTACGACGTGATCGAGCACGCGCGGAATCTGGCGTTCTAGAGGTGCTGACGGATTGGGGCGGGAGTGTGCAGCCTCGCGCTGCGCGAGTCCCTCGCGGCCACCCGCAGCGTCCCTACGACGACCGCGGATGCGCCCGCTCGTACACCTCGCGCAAGCGCTCGATCGACACGTGGGTGTAGATCTGCGTCGTCGTCAGGTGCGCGTGCCCCAGCAGGCCCTGCACCGAGCGCAAGTCGGCGCCACGGTCGAGGAGATGCGTCGCGAAGCTGTGCCGCAGTGCGTGCGGCGTGGGGCGGCGCGACAGTCCGGCCTGCAGCGCGCAGGCATCCACGATGCGCCCGAGCGATCGCGTCGTCAGTCTCCCGCCGCGCGCATTCAGGAAGATGGCATTTCCCGCACGCACGCTCGGGCGCGGTCGCGCCGGATCCGCCAAGTATTCCTTCAACGCCTTCACCGCGAACGAGCCCACTCCCGCGAGTCGCTCCTTCTTGCCCTTGCCGCGCACGCGAGCCGTGCCGCGCGCGAGATCGAGGTCCCCGCGGTCGAGACCCACCGTCTCGGCGGCGCGCGTGCCGGCCGAGTACATGAACTCGAGCAGCGCTCGATCGCGCCGTCCGCGCACGGTCTTCGTGTCGGGAGCGGCGAGCAGCGCGTCGATCTCCTCGGGCGCGAGGGCCTTGGGCAGGTTGCGGCCCTGGCGGCGCTGCTTCAGTCCTGCCGCGGGATGAGCGTCGATCTGCCCCTTCAAGAGCAGCGACTGGAAGTACGAGCGCACGCCCGACAGGCGCCGTTGGATCGAGGCCTTGGCCAGCCCGCTCGAATCGAGTTCGGCCAGCCACGCGCGCAGCGCACGCGGCGTCACGCGCTCCGGGGCGCTGATGCCGAGTCCGGCGGCGAACTCGGCGAAGTTCGACAGGTCGCCCCGGTACGCCCGCACCGTGTGCTCGGACGCGCCGCGCGCGGCGCCGAGCTCGACCAGGTAGCGGTCGATCGACCGGCGCAACGTCGACTCAGTCACGTTTCCAGTACGCCGTGCGTTCGTGGCTCTTCAGCGCGTACGTGATGCCCTGCGGGCCCTCGAAGCGCACGAGCGCGTCGTCGTTCTGTCGTCGCGTCAGCGGCGATTCGTTGGACAATCTCAACGCAAACGATCGCTCGTCCGACACTGAAATAGCAAGCGCTCGGCTCGCAACGAAACGAAGCGCGACGCAC
>JBGATY010000264.1:0-4444 GCA_044228955.1 Planctomycetota bacterium
CTATTTCCGCATCATCGCCACGGACGAGAATGCGACCGGAGCGATCGAGATCGGTCCGGCGCAAGTCTCCATGCGCTACACGTCGAACGTCGCCGCCGGCAAGGCGCCCTGCTTCGTGCGCTTCCCGACTCTCACCTTGCCTCCGGACCAAGGCGTCTCCCCGTCCTCGTCGGTAATCGTGCGCTTCACGGAGCCGATGGATCCGACCTCGATCAAGCCGTTCGACTCGCTCATGATGACGCGCAAGGATCCGGCCATCACGCCGACCCTGACGGCCTACGACTTCGTCGTGGGCGGCATCGGCGCCAGCGCCGACGAGCGCGAGTTCTCCTTCACGCCCTCGCTGCCGTTGACTCACACCCCGCCCGCGACCGAGTCGTACTGGGTGCAGGTCGTGGGTGGAGCGAGCGGGGCGAAGGACCTGGCGGGCAACCCGCTCGCGACACTCCTTCCCTCCGTGCTGTTCCGTCTCGACACGGCGGCGAGCCTGCAGAACACCGGCGGTTTCGCGCTGCGGTTCGCCTCGTCGGACGAACTGACCGGGATCGGCGGCGACACCTCGACCGGCGGCGCGGGCAAGCGTGAATTCCGCGGACAACTCGTCCTCAATCCCGAGACACAGTCGTTGCGGCCGCGCCCGGTGACGCACTTCACGGCGGCCGTCGATCGCACGCAGGCCGCGCCCGGTAGCATGACGCCCATCGCGGCCGGAACGCAGACGCCGCTCTCGAAGCTCGGCAGCAAGCTGCAGACCCTGTGGCGCTACTTCGACGCCGGTTTCACTCTCCTCGCCGAGGAAAACTACAACGTCGACGTCGAAGGCCTGTCCTGGGCGCCGATCGGTTCGGCGGTCGTGGCCGACAACTTCTCGCGCTTCGAGATGAGCCTCGCGCACACGGTGCGCCTGCCGGATGAATCGTGGAACGCGATCGCCATGGCGGCCATCTTTCCGAATTCGGGCATGATCTCGCAGTACCAGTTGAACCTGCTCAGCGGCGCGGCGGATCCGCTGCGCACGGTCTATCCCATCACCGGCGGCCCCTCGGGCTACGCGGTGATCCCGACCGACATCTTCCAAGGCCCCACGGGCACCAAGTTCATGCCGTGGCCGATGAACCGCGGCATCCCGACGAAGAACTTCGTCTTCTACACCTGGCGCGACACGACCATCACGCAACTCGGCGGCCCGAACACGTCGGGCGCGAATCCGCTGATCTGGTACACGGTCAACGGCATTCCGCCGCCCGTGGACGCGATGGGGAACTTCGTCCCGATCATCAATCCGGGCGTGATCCCTTCGTTCGGTCTGCCGCTGCTCATGGAGTTCCGCTGCTACCCGGATGACGACGCGCTCGGCTTGAACGTGTTCGACGTCTCGATGGCGACGCCCGGCGGCACGGTGCCGAACTTCCGCGCCTACTCGACGGGAGGGGTGAACACCCAGAACCAGATCGTGCGCAAGGACCCGGACGTGCAAACGGTGGCGGACGGCGGATTCAATCCCGCTTCGACTCCGCTTCCGGGCGCGACCACGCCTCCCGTCGACAACACCTTCTACATGGGTCAGTTGAACCTCGTGACGCGCGTCAGCCGCGTGCACTCGATCTGGTTCGACTCGACCAGCGCCACGGTCATCTACGCGGCGCCCGTGATCGAGCCGCGACCGAACGAGCAGCCGGCCGGCACCTCCGTCCTCGTCGAGTACCGCGGAGCGACGGTGCTCGCCAACACGGTGCTCTTGACCGACTCGGCCGGCATCGACGCCTACGGCAATCGGATCACGACCGGCACTCCGCCCCTGGGCGGCACGGGGGATCCAACCTTCTTCAACAACGACTCGAACTGGAAGTCGAGCCTGAGCCAACTGAGCGGAGCGCGCTTCTTCCAACTGCGCCTCTCGTACGTCTCGAACGCCGAGACGAACCTCAGTCCCGAAGTGTCGTCGTTGGGCTTCGCCTATCGTCGTTGACGGCGACTTCGCCTGAGGCCGCCGAACGGCTCGGGCACCGGTCCAAAGGGGGGTGTGTGCGCTATCGCACGCACCCCTCCTTCGCTTCGCGCGGACCCCGGCAGGGGGGAGTCGAACCCTGCCCCCGGGGCCTCGGCCGGGGCTGCCTGGGCAGGGGCCGGGGGGACCCTGGGTTCGGCACGGCGTTTGTCTGCTTTGTTCGAGCGGCCTTCCCCGGGCCGTGGGAGCGCGAGCGACGCCCGCGCGCGCTTCGCTGGATCCCGAACTTGACCCTCGGGGGACGACGCGAAATCATGAGAAGATCGAGAAGCCGGGTCGGCTCGCGCAGCTAGAGCCCTCCTTCTCGCCGCTCGCGCTGGTTTCGAGGCGCCCGCCGATGTCCGAACGCGTGACGATTCACACTCGACTCTCATCCATGAAAACCCTTCATCAAGCCGCCGACCTTACGAACGTGCGTGATCTCGGCCTGCCGCAGCGCCGTACGGCCCGCGTGACGCAACCTGTGCTTGCGAGCGTCGCCGTGGCGGGGATGCTCCTCGCGGGCGGGTGTCACAAGGGATCCGTCGGTGGCTCGAGCTCGAATCTCACCCAGGGGTCGCTCGCGCTGCTCCCGAACCAGGCGCCGGGCGGAAGCCTGTCCTTCATGGTCGCGCCGAACAACGGGGGCAACGCGACGAGCTTGCGCATCCTCGGGATTCGCTGGGGCAAGCTCGCGGACATCCGCGACCAGACCGGCGTTCTGCGCAACAAGGACTTCGTGATCGACGAGAACGTCGCCACCGGCAACGACTACCTCGTGGAGAACAATCCGGTCACCGAGAAGACGACAGTGACGATCCGCGCGCCCTTCAGCGGCGAGGTGGGTTCGCCCTACCTGACGAAGCTCAATGCGCTCGAGGCGAACCTGACGTTGCTCGACGACAAGAGCCTCGATCCCTCCGAACTGCCGCCCTATCCGCTCGTGCCGCGCAACGCGGCGCTCGTCGTCGAATTCGACGACCTGCTCGATCCCGCCTCGATCACAGCGCAGACGCTCAAGGTGCTGCGCGGGTATCCGCCGACAGTGCCCTTCGACGCGCGCATCTTCGCCGACAAGAACCACGGCGATCTCGCGGAGTTCGACGGTCTGCCGGGGCAGGAGTTCTACACGACGCGCATCATCGTCGACACGACCGTGTCGGCCATCGAAGCCGCAGAAACCAATCCGCCCCTGCCCGTCAACGCCCTGGGTTTCCCGGCGAGCGTGACGCAGGGTCAGCCGAACGTCGTCGTGCGCATTCCGACGCAACTCGACCTGGACTCGGGACAGAGCGTGCGCCTGCGCAACCCGACCAATCACGGTCTGACGGGTTCGAACAACGGCAGCATCGACAACGCGAGCTCGACCCGCGACCTCGTGCGCGCGCTGCGTTCCGGCGGCGGCACGCTCGGAGACGTGAACAACGGCTTCCTCGTGGACGTGGTCCCGCCGAGTCTGCTCGGCACGCAGGCTGCGTTCGTGCAGAACCTCGCGGCCGGTCCCACGCCCGAGTCGTTCGTCTGCGACTTGAACTTCAGTCTCGCTCCGTGCGCGAGCCGCCTCGTCGCGGGTGACGTGATTCAGCAGGGCGGCGTGTTCGGCGAGGTCATCTGCCCGCCGTTCCAGAGCTGCCCCGTGGACTCGGAAGTGACCGGGAATGTGGCCGGCTCGGTCGTGTCGGCCGTGTACTTCCGCATCATCGCCACCGAGACCAACGGAGCGCAGACGATCGAGATCGGTCCGGCGCAGATTTCGATGCGCTTCACCGCCAACGTCGTTGCCGGCAAGGTGCCGTGCTTCGCGCGCTTCCCGGCGATCACGCTGCCGCCCGACCAGGGCATCGCTCCGACGTCTTCGGTGATCGTGCGTTTCACCGAGCCCATGGACCCGGCCTCGATCCAGCCGTTCGACTCGATGATGCTCCAGCGCCGCGATCCCGCGACGAACCCGATTCCGAACGCCTACGACTTCGTGGTGGGCGCGGTCACCTCGAGCGCCGACTTGCGCGAGTTCACGTTCCAACCGGCCCTGCCCATGACGCACACGGCCGGCGCGACGGAGTCGTTCTGGCTCCAGATCCTGAGCGGAGCACGCGGCGCGAAGGACCTGCCGGGCAACCTGCTCGCCACGCAGGTCCCGCCGATCCAGTTCCGTCTGGACGCCGCCGCCAGCACGCAGAACACCAGCGGTTTCGCGTTGCGCTTCTTCTCTCCCGACGAGATCTCGGGCATCGGTGGTGACACCTCGACCGGCGGGGTCGGCAAGCGCGAACTGCGCGGCCAGTTCCTGATCGACACGGAAACGCAGAAGATCCGTCCGCGCCCCGTCACGCACTACACGGCCGCCGCGGATCGCACTCAACCCGTGCCCAGCATCATGGCGGCCTTCGGGCCCGGCGTGCAGACGCCCTTGTCCAAGCTGGGCAGCAAGCTGCAGACGATCTGGCGGTATTGCGA
>JBGATY010000265.1:0-4418 GCA_044228955.1 Planctomycetota bacterium
GTAGTGGACCGTGCAACCTGTGAACCACGCGCCGCACTCGATCACCGCCTCGTGCACGTGGTGCCCGTGGAATCCCTTGCCGCCGAACGCGGGCAGGAGACTCGGGTGGATGTTGAGCACGCGTCCTCTCCATTCCCATGGAATCACGAGCAGACGCAGGAAGCCCGCCAGCACGACGAGGTCGGCGTCGAAGCTCAGAGCAGCGAGGAAGGCGTCACGCGAGAAGTCGGCCGGGGAGAGCCTGCGTTCCGGATCGACCACGACGCTCGCGATCCCGTGATCGCGCGCGCGCTCCAGCGCGCCGCACCGCGGCTTGTTGGTGACGACGACCGCGATCGTTGCGGCAAGCCGGTGCTCCGCGATCTCGAGCGCGAGGTTCTCGAGGCTGCGCCCGCTTCCGGAGACGAACACGGCGATCCTGCGCCCGGTCATCAGACCTCTTCGACGCCGAGTTCGTTCGCGGCCTTGGCGAGTTCGGGCGCGAGCGATGCAATGAGATCCTCGAGCGCGGGCGCCATCTTGTCCGCGTTGCGCACCAGAGCGCCGACGTCGTCGATCGCTTCCCCCGAGTCGGTGACGCACACGATCGCGAGCATCGCGAGTCCGGAGTGCGCGGCGGCGAGCAACGGCATCGCGAGTCCCTGCACGGCGACGTCGGCTCCCGCGCGGGCCCAGAACATCCGTTCTGCCGGCGTTTCGAGCGCTGGACCGAGCGTGCAGGCGACGACCGCCTCGACGACCGGAACGCCGAGCTTCTGGCCGCGTGCGAGAGCGACCTTGCGCAGCGACTCGAGATGCAGGCGCGATTGATCGGGGAACAGCGGCCCGAGTTTCGACTCGCCGAGGCCGATCAGCGGCGTGCGCCCCGACAGGTTCATGTGGTCGCGCACGAGTGCGAGCGACAGCGGCCGCACCGGATTCGCCCGTGATTCCAGCGCGAGTCCGGCGGACGTGTGCACGCACACCGGCGCGCCCGCCGCCGCCGCGAGCCAGCACGGGAACGCGCGCACCCACGGCTGCTCGCCGTGCGTGTCGTTGCCGCCGTGTTCGGGAGCGCCGGGTGCGTCCTCCATCAGCCACACCGGCGTCTCGCCGAGGAATCCGACGTGCAGCACGGTGTCGCGCCAGGGCTTCGGCACGCCGCCGACGCGGCCGAGTTGCACGCGCGTCGAGCGCGAAAGCTTCGCCGGCAACATCCCAAGGCCCGTGCCGAGGAACAGCAGCGCGTCCGGTCTGGGCAGCGGGCGCGAGCCCAATTCCGCCGCGGCGGTGCCGACGGCTTCGTCCAGTTTGCATCCGCTCATGATGGGTCTCCCGTCGGTCCGGCGCTCAGCGCGCGCAGGCGATCGAGCACGATTTCCGCCGCGCATTCAAGGCGAAACGTCTTCGCACGCGACGTCGCGCCGCCGGTTTGCCTCACCAATGAAGCGCGCAGGCCGAACAGCTCGGCGATCGCGCGCGCGATTTCCTCGTTGGCGCGGCCCTTTTCGGGCGGGGCACTGACGGCGATCTTCGGCATGCCGTTCCAGAATCCGGCGAAGCCCGGCCGGCTCGCGCCCGGCTGCGCGCGGACGGTCAGGCTCGCCGCGCGGCCGTCCTCCAGCGCACGCACGCAACCCGGGTCGAGGCGGTACTTCGGGTCGCGCTGGTCGTCCTTCATCGTGACCACGCGGCTATCGCGGTTCCAGGGAGGGCTTGCCATTCGACATCAGGCGCACCAGCAGCGTGTCCTGGTACTCGTCCAGCAGGCGCTCGATCTGGCTCGAGGACGTCGACCACTGCGTCTCCGTCATCTGCCGCAACGCCATCGCCAGGATCGCGGCCGCCTCGGATTCCTTGGTGATTTCGTCGCGCTCCTCGGGCGCCCGCGCGCCCCACGGCCCTAGCGTGTTCGCGACCTCGAGCATGTCGTGCTGGTTCGATTCGGTGAAGTTGGCCTTCTTCTGCGGGTCGAACATCTTCGCGGCGACATCGATGACCTCCAGGCAGGCCTCGATGCGCAGCAGGGCGGCGATGCCGTGCGCTTCGGCCGGAGTCCACTCGCGCGAGAGGCGTTCGAAGAAGAGCTTCGAGAGCTCCTTCGTGTTGCCGCCGAACGCGGACCAGGGCACGTGATCGGAGGCTCCGGCCTCGCCGTCGAACAGCAGTCCCGTGGCATCGGCGCCGGTCGCGTTGCGCGTCACGCCCTTTTTTTCGCGCGGATCCGTGAAGCTCTTGCGCCGCCAGCCGCGCGACGCGCGCGCGCTCGCAATCGGCGGACAATTCCGTGAGCAGCGCGCGTGCCCGGCCGCTCGCGACCTTGGGCAGGATTCCGTCGATGCGCTGCTTGGCGGCGGCGAAATCGAGCAGCCGGAATTCCTTCTCCAGTCCCTGCACGCCACCGAACCCGACGGCGATCGCGATCGCGTCGTCGCGGTCGCGGCGCCGCTCGAACACCTCGCGCGTCTGTTCGATCGTGTGCAGGCGTTCGCGGGCGATGCGGCCCTTCTCGAAGAGCTCCGTGATTCCGGACGGAGCTTCGCCCGTCGGGAATTCGGGCAGGTCGAAGACCGGCATCAGCGCGCGCAGCTGCGCCAGCCCGCCGTCGTAGTCGCCGCGATCGAGCGTGCGACTTGCTTCCGTGAGGACCATGTCGGCATAGGCCATCGCCGTGCGACACACGATGGTCTCGAGCGTCTTGCGCTGGTCCACGAACTCGGGGTAGGCCCGCAGCGGCGCCTGACCCTCGACGGCGCGCATCGCCAGGAACGAAACTCCCGGGTGAGGCGGGACGTCGTCGATCCTGGCGGCGTCACGCAGCTTCACGAGCATCGCGTCGACCTCGACTCTGCGCGCCGCGAGCGCCGCCTCCTCGGCGAGCATCCGATTCGTGATCGCTTCGGCCTTTTCGAGCGCCTCCGTCGCCGCGCTCGTTCCCTGGAACTGGCTGGCCAGCGCGCGCAGGGCCTCGCGTCTGTCCTTCTCGGGCATCTCGCGGCCCATGAGCTCGAGCAACGCGACCTTCGCCTGCGCCTCGAAGAGCTGCAGTTCCTTGTCGTCCTTTTCCGGCGTGGTCGTCGCGCCGGCACCGGTGCCGGACGGTTGGACCTGCGTCCGGTCGCCGTCGAGCGGCGGGTTCGACGACGGATCCAAACCGCTCGGATCCAGCGGCTCGGTGGCGATTACCGGTCCGTTCCCTCGCGGGGGGAGCCACCCGCCGTCCGTTCGATGAGTCTTCCACCAGTAGGCCGCGCCTCCTCCCGCGAGGAGCAGCACGAGCAGCACGAGACCGCCCTTCGACCGCTGGCGCGGTGGATTGCCGGCCTCGATCGTCACGGCATGCTGCGAGGGATTGCGCAGTCGCTCGATCTCCTGCAGCGTCTCGCTCGCCGAGCTGAAGCGCTGCGCGCTCTCTTTCTTCATCAGGCGCTCGACCAGCGCCGCCGTTGCGGCGGAGACCTCGGGCGCGAACTCGCGGATGGGCCGGGGTTCGTCACGCAGCACCGCGCGGACGATCTCACGCGCGTCGCGGCCCTCGAAGGGCGTGCGGCCGGTGAGCAGGCGATAGGCCGTCGCGCCGAGCGAATACAGGTCCGAGCGCGAGTCGACGCGCTCACCGCGCACCTGCTCGGGCGACATGAAGTGCGGCGTGCCGAAGATCTTCTTGTCGGCCGGCTGACTCTCCTCGGCCTCGACGTGCGTGGCGAGGCCGAGGTCGGCAATCTTGATGGTGCCGACGTGATTCTGCATCAGGTTCGCCGGCTTCAGGTCGCGGTGCACGATGCCGCGCGCTTCGGCGTACACGAGCCCGGACGTCGCGTCGCGCAGGATGTCGAGTACTTCGCGCTCGGGGATGCGCGCCCCGTTCTTGAGGCGGTCCTCGAGGTTGCCGCGGTCCATGAACTCCATGGACAGGTAGTGCTTGCCCGACGCTTCGCCGACGTCGTAGACCGTCACGACGTTGGGATGGTTCAGCGCGGCGGCGGCGCGCGCCTCGGCCTGGAAGCGCCGCACGAAGTCGCGGTTCTCCTCGAACCTCTGGCTCAGGATCTTCAGCGCCACCTGCCGCGCGAGGCTTTCCTGCTCGGCCAGGTACACGTCGCCCATCCCGCCGCGGCCGACGCGCCGATCGATCTTGTATCCGGGGATCACGGGCAGCGGCGGCGGCTGGGTGCAGGGCGGCAGCGCGGGGGCGGGCGGCACCAGCGGCGCGGGCGGCACAGCGGTACTCAACAGCGATGGCACGGTGACGTTCACACCGAACGCCAACTTCAACGGCACGGCGGATTTCAGCTACAAGGCGACCGACGGCATCCTCTCGTCGAACAGCGCGACAGTGACTGTGCAAGTGGCTGCCGTGAACGACGCGCCGACCAATGCACCGGTGACGCTGACGGCGATCGGCGAAGACAGTGGCGCCCGGCAGATCACACAGGCCG
>JBGATY010000266.1:0-4357 GCA_044228955.1 Planctomycetota bacterium
ATGCCGGCGAGCGGATAGAGGACACCCGTGTCACTGGCCTCGAGCACGAAGGTCGGCAGGAAGGTGACTTTCCGTCCGCGCGCATCGACGCAACGCACCTCGACGACCCGGTCGCCCTCGACGCGAGCGCTCACGAGGCGCGTGTCGAGCAATACGTGCGCCGACGTCGCGCCCACGCGCTCCTCCAATTCCGCGAGTCCGACGCGCGGCTCGAAGCACAGCCTGCTGACCCAACCCCCTCCGGGATTCCGAGCACCGCCCGAGCGGCGGCGCACACCCTCGCGGAAGTGTGCGTACTCGCGCGTTCCGCCGAAGGTCTCGATGTACTTGTGCTCGTCGAGCGCGCTCACGCCCTGGCTCGTCACCTGTCCGCCGATCCAGTCGCTGTCCTCGACCATCCACACGTCGAGTCCATCGGCCCCGATCGCGGCCGCGCACCCGCCGAACGATCCGCCGACGACCAGCACGTCGCAGCGGATCGTCCGCTCTTCGTGCGTCGCGGTCGTGGCGCAGCCACACAAGGCGAGCGCGCACAGGAGGCCCAGCGTGAGTCTCAGGGTCTGCCTCCTCTCGCGCTCATGGAACGGCGCGACCCTGCGTCGCGCTCACGAGATCAGCCCTTCATCGCCTTCTTGGCGGCTTTCTTGGCTTGCTTCTCCTTGGTGGAGAGGCTCGGCTTCTTCGTGTTCTTCGGTTGCTGTTGACCCTTGGCCATGACTTGCTCCTCGGTTGGAACGTGGTTCGAACGGGATGAACTTCGCCCTGACGAAAACGAATCGACGCGCTCCAGTCAAGTCCGAGCCGCGTGCAGGTGCTCGACGAGGATCTTCGTCCCGATGCCGATGAGCACGACTCCGCCGGCGACATCGAGCCGCTTTCCGAGCACGGCCCCGAATCTGCGCCCCGCGAAGAGTCCGAGCACCGAGAGGATCGCCGTCGTCACGCCGATGGTCGCGATCGAGAGCCAGAATGGCGCGTCCAGCATCGGCAGCGTGACGCCGACCGCGAGCGCATCGATGCTCGTCGCCACGGCAAGGAGCAGCATGACGTGCGCGCGGAACAGGTCGGGGTCGTCGCTCGGTTCCTCGCTTCCGCCGGCACGCGCGTCCCAGAGGAGCTTCGCTCCGAGCACGAACAAGAGACCGAAGGCGATCCAGTGGTCCCACGCCTCGACGAGCGGTCCCACCCGAGTGCCGATCCACCAGCCGAGGCAAGGCATGAGCGCCTGAGATCCGCCGAAGTACGCGGCGACCAGGAATGCGTGCCGCGGAAGGAGCCGCCGCGTCGCCAATCCGCGCGCCGCGGCCACGGCAGTCGCGTCCATGGCGAGCCCGAGCGCGAGGAGGAGCAGCGTCCCGAAGTTCATCATCGAGGACACTAACGCTTGCGGACGATGTGTGTCTCCTCCGCGCGCATTCTCGTGTGCGCTTCAAGCCCACGGGCGAGAACGCGCTCAAGTCGCGAACTGCTCTGGAAATCCGAGTGCGCGAGTTACCGACACCGCGGAGTGGGGTTTGAGGCCACATGAAGTCGGCCGCATGGCGAACCGTGGGCACGCTCTGTCTCTGGAGCGGACTCGCGCTCGTCGTCGTGGGCGCGATCATTGCCGATCCGTCACGTGACAACGTGGTCGGAGCCGGCACGCGCTCAGCGCCGAAGGTGGACAGCGCGACACAGGACATCGTTTCGTCGAACCCGGAGAAGGCGCTCAACGACGACGCCATCGAAGTGCGGCGGCGCGCGCGAGAGTTCCGCGAACGCGAACAGTCCGCGCGTGACGAATCGGATCTCTCGCGGACCTTCTACGTCGTCGGCGGAATCCTGGTCCTGCTCGGCGCGTGCGGGAGGATCGTGGGCGGCCGAGCTCGGACTCATCTAGGCGCGAGTTGAGGCAGCCCAGGCGCGGCCCCGGACCTCACTCCGATCCGCCCAGCCCCTCGCGCAGCGCGATCTTCGCCAGGGAGTGCGGCGTGGGGTCGGAGACGTGGAAGCCAGCCTTGTCGCAGATGGCCCAACTGTCGAAATCCTGGCAACGACGATTCATCTGCGCCGGCGTCACGCGCTCCGCCTCCGACACAATCGCGTAGCGTGCCATGTCCGCGAGGGTCTTCCTGGTCGCAAGACGTTTCAGCTCGCGAGCGCGGACGGTCAGGGCGCTTCAGAATCCGAAGCGCAGGCCGAAGGAGAGGCGCAGTTCCGAGATCGAGTCCCGTCCCGCTCGAATGGCATCTCCATCGACGAACGACCAGCAGCAGCATGCGTCGCACAGCCACGATCCGCTGACGGGCGTCAAGGACCCGACGCCGATGTCGAAGCCGTCGAACCAGGCCCTGCGCGCGCTGGACCCGTCGACGGATCGACCCAACAGGAGCAAGTACGGTCCCGTCCCTCGTTCGCCATCCGCGAGCGACAGGCGCGCGCCAAAGAGGCGCGACTGGAACGAATCGCCGCCGGCGCGCGCCCACTCGTAGCCGGCCACCGCCTCGACGTTCGAACCGCCGACGCTGACCGTCGTGTCCGCGGTCCGCGCACTGAATTCGTAGCGCCGATCATCGATCAGGATTCCGCTCTCGCGCTCGTCCGTCGAGCACCCGCACGATGCCCGTTCCCACATCGTGACCGCTCCGCGACCACCGAGGCCCACGCGCAGTCGACTCGTGTCGGCGCAGCCATGGAAGGCGAGACCCAGGCAGGCCAGGGAACACGAGAGGAGTCGACTCTTCATGTGGACGACTCCTCGATGCGGGTGCGTCAGGTCCCGCGCGATCCTACGGAGCACGGGCGAACGCGTACTCGCTGGCCAGGTGGGCCAGGATGCGCGCTCCGACCGGAAGGGCCGCTTCGTCCAGGAAGAACCGGGGCGAGTGATTCGAATCGGCCGTCGCCACGCGATCCGCCGGCGTCGCGCCGAGGAACACGAACATCCCCGGTACGGCGCGCGCGAAGAACGAGAAGTCCTCGGCACCGGTGATCTTGCGCACGTCCTCCACCGCCCCGGGGGCGATGCGCTCGAGGGTCGGACGCATATGCGCAACCAGGTTCGCGTCGTTCGACGTGACGGGGTAACCGGCCTCGATCTTGACCACCGCGCGGGCCCCGTGTGCGAGGGCCGTGTTCTCGGCGATGCGCTTCAAGCGGGCGTGCACGTCCTCGCGCATCGCGCCATCGAAGGTGCGGATCGTGCCCACGAGGCGCGCTCGATCCGGGATGATGTTGTTACGCACTCCCGACTCGAACTGGCCCACGGTGACCACGGCTGGTTCCCGAGTGAGGTCGACGCCGCGCGACACGATCGTCTGCAACGCCCCGACGATCTCGCTCCCGACCATGATCGGATCGATGCCGGCCCACGGCTTCGAACCGTGCGTCTGGTGGCCCTCCACGATGATCTCGAACTTGTCGGCGGCGGCGAGCAGCGGACCCGCGCGCACCCCGATCCGTCCGGTCGGCATCCCCGCGAAGACGTGCAAGCCGAACACGGCCTCGACCTTCGGCTCGTCGAGTACGCCCTCCTTCACCATGAGCTCCGCGCCCGCGGGGTACTCGTCGCGCGGCACGCCCTCCTCGGCGGGTTGGAAGAGGAGCACGATCTTGCCGGCGATCTGCGCCCTGGCCGACACGAGCGCATCGGCGGCGGCGAGCAGCATCGCCGTGTGGCCGTCGTGGCCGCACGCGTGCATCACCGGAACGGTCTTGCCCTCGTAGGAACCCGTCGCAACGCTCTTGAACGGCAGATCGACCTCTTCCTTCACGGGGAGTGCGTCCATGTCCGCGCGCAAGGCGACGACGGGGCCGGGCAGCCCGCCGACGATCACGGCCTTGACCCCGTTGCGCGCGATGCCCGTCTGTGGTTCGAGCCCCATCTCGCGCAGGCGCTCCGCGACGAAGCGCGCAGTCTCGACCTCGCGGTTCGAAAGTTCCGGGTGCTCGTGCAGGTACCGGCGCCACTCGATGAGCTTCGCTCGGTTGGCGTCGAGGCGCGCATCGATCGCCTCCGCGAGCCCGGTCGGCGCGCTCCCCTGCGCGTTCACCGCGAGTGTTCCCTTCGCCTCGCGGTAGAGGCGCGGCCCCGAGCACGCCCCAGGGAACAACAGCCCGCCGAGCACGAGCATGACATGCGCGGATGAAACAGGTCGAATCATGCGTCTACCTCCGTGAGTCCATCTTCGCGCATGCTACTCGAAGCGGCAGCGGCCACGCCCGCTCTCGGAGCGGCCGGAGGCTCGGGTGCGAGTCTCCACGATCCCGCCGTCGCACCCCCGTAGGTCGTAGGCTTCGATTCAAACAGGATGGATGGACCGGTCGTTCCTGAGTGCGCGGGTTACGTTCGCGCTGGCATGAAACCCAAGCGCGGCGC
>JBGATY010000267.1:0-4351 GCA_044228955.1 Planctomycetota bacterium
CTGCCCGGGCCTCGGCCGATCAAATCGCCGGCGTCCAGCCCGATCGGGGCGTCGAAGGAACGGACCGTCCCGTCCCCGCCTGCGGCACGCACGTTGCTCGCTTCGACCTTGACTTCCCCATCGACGCCCTCGACGCGAATGAAATCGATGTCGGGGTCGTTGCGAGCGATGTCCTCGAGCGCGGTGGCGATCAAGCTGTACTCGGGCGGCTTGACGGTCATGTACTCGATGCAGGCACTCGCACCGATGCGAGCGAGCGAGTTCCCGCGTGCATCGAGCTGATCGGAGAGCAGTCGTTGTTCGCTCTGGATCGTGCTGATGCTGGTGAGCAGGAAACCGAGCATCAAGGTGATCAACGCGACGCTGATCACCTTGGTCCCGAGCCGCCCGAAGACGGATCGCATGCCTGAATTCAGTTGGGACACGTGCCGCGCGGCGTCAGCCGCTCAATTGCCTGTCTTTTTGCGCTCGAAATCGTCGGCCTTGGCGATGCCCCTGCGCACGAAGTCGAAGTCGTCGTCCGCAGCGGTGGTGAAGCCCGAGATCTTCATGTCCTTGAAGAAGGCGTCGTTCTTGAACTCCATGAGGCTCGCTCGGAGCGCTTCGAACACGTTCCGATCCAAGCCCACTCGCGCGACGATGGGCTTCGTCACGTTGTCGAACGTGGCGAGCGCGCGCAGGGTGTTCTTCTCGTTGGCCTTCTGGAAGCTCGTGAACTTCACGGCGCCGGCGTCGAAGTCACCGTGCTCGACGGCGCTCGCGACCTGATCGTGGCGGTCGAGGTACTTGTACGCGGACAGATCGCTCGCGTACACGCCGTGCTCGACGAGTTGGGCCTGGACGAGATAACGTCCGACGGTCGAGTTCTTGTCACCGAACGCGAAGCTCTTCCCGCGCAGGTCCTCGAGCGACTTGATCGGGCTGTCCTTCTTGACGATGATCACGCCCTTCGACAGCTTCTCCCCCTTCTCGTGCTCCATGACGAGCAGCTCGATGCCCGCGTTACGTTCCTTCGCGGTGATGTAGGAGGCCGGACCGCAGTGGACGAAGTCCACCGTGCCATTCACCAGCGCGTCGATCCCGTCGTCGTAGGTGCGGAAGATCGAGAGTTCGATGTCGCAAGGCGCACCGAGGCGCTTCGTCATGTCGTCCTGCAGCGCTTCGAGGAACGGCGTGAAGGTCCGGTACATGACGGTCGCCTTGTCCGACTGGTAGACGCCGAATTTCAGGTTGACCGGGCGCGGTGCGGGGTTGTCCACGCGGCTTGGTTGCACGGTCGACGAGGACGAGGTGAGGCAGGCACAGGCTGCCAACAGGGCAAGGAACTTCATGACGTAGGACCTCGAGAGGGCTGCGGGGGGGCGGGATGTCGGAACCGACAAGGTCCATCGACCACCCGGGGAGGTCCGCTTGAGGGCTGGCCGGCCTCGAAACTAACCAACTCGTTCATAATGAAGATTTCATGAGGAATTCCGCCCCTTCCGCGCCCGGCCCGCCGGAAGCGGGATTCGCAGGAGCCTGCCCGTGCGAGAGCGACTCGCAGCGGCCGGGCTCTCGCCGGAGGCCTTTCCCCTCCGCCTGAAAACGAGCCGCTCCCTCCTGCCCCTCGGGACCCCATCCATGTCCTCAGCCACTGCGAGCCCGTGCGCGTCACGAGCAACCGGTCTGGACCCCGCCCCCCGGTCATCCCGCCTCGCGAGCCTCTTTTCCATCGCGATCGCCCTGACCCTCGTCCTGCCCGGATCCGCCAGGGCGATCCCGTCTCCCGACGTGATGGTCAACCTCTTCGCCAGCGCCGCCCAGGTGCTCGGCCTGCTCTCCATCGTGCTCGGGCGCTGGTTCTTCGTCTCGCGCCGTCGCACGAGCAGCGCTCAGGTCCAAAGTCCGCTACGGAAGGCGTTTTTCCTCGCGAGCGTGGCGGGGTGTCTCGTGGCGTCGTCGGGCTGGTACCTCTACTACGCCTCGGTCCGCGACGAGAACCTGGCGCGGCTTCAGGTCAACCTGAACCGCAACTCGCGCGAGGAAGGCAAGAAGATCGTCGACGTGTCGCTGAAGGAACTGTCCTTCAGCGATCAACAGAAGCGCGACGACGGTGTGCAGACGGAGGAATTGGCGCGCGAACTCGCTGACATCGCCGAGATCCAGCTCCTCGACGTCCGCGAGAGCGAGGAATTCGAGGTCGGATCGATCGAAAGGACGCGTCACGTGCGCTTCCCCGACCTGCTGGCGGAGCCGGAGAAGTACCTCGACAAGTCGCGGCCTGTCACGCTGCTCTGCTTCAACGGCAACCGCAGTTCCGAGTTGGCGGCGCACTTCGAGAGCCTGGGGTACCAGTGCCGCTTCATGATCGGCGGCTACGAGAAGTGGCTCGCCGAGGACCGTCCGCTCGCCACCCGCTCCGGGCACGAAGGGCGCGATCTGCGCGAGATCCCCGACTACGTGAACAAGGAAGTGCTGCTCGACACCCCCGACGTGATGGCGCTGCTCGAGGATCGTGAGGTGCTGTTCGTCGACGTGCGCTATCCGGGTGACTTCGAGGCCGGTCACCTGCCTGGCGCGGTCAACATCCCGATGCGCAAGTTGACGACCCGGGAACTCGATCTCGCGATCGCGAGCCTGCCGAAGGACCGCCCGATCGTCGTGCCGTGCTATGACAAGCGCAGTTCGTTCTTCGGTCTCGTGATGGGTCTCCGTGCCACGCGCGCGGGCTTCGAGTACCTGGGGCGGTACACCGTCCCGGAAGGCTTCTCCTCGCCGGGCAAGGACAAGCCGCACGTGGCGGCGTGGAAGGCGGCTCACGCTCCCAAGAGCCTGCTGACGCTGGCTTCCGAGCCGCTGTCGGGCGTCATGAACTGGCTCCGCGAATCGCTGGGCACGATCGCGTGGGCGATCGTCGCACTCGTGGCGCTCATCCGCTTCGCGATCCTGCCCCTCACCTGGAAGAGCGAGCGTGATCGCCGAGTTCAGGTCGAACTCGAACCCGCCCTGTCGAAGTTGAAGGTCGAAGCGCAGGGCGACGGACGCGTCCATGCCGCGACGAGCGCGGAACTCCTCCGCAAACACGGTGTGCGGCCCATCTGGAACTTCGTCGCCACCCTCGGCCAGCTGCTGCTGTTCACGGCCTTTTTCAGCGTCGTCCAGCGCGCCGTCGA
This sequence comes from Planctomycetota bacterium, assembly GCA_044228955.1. Classification (GTDB taxonomy): domain Bacteria; phylum Planctomycetota; class UBA1135; order UBA1135; genus JAEUIA01. The sequence goes on from JBGATY010000267.1 coordinate 3,153, forward strand.
GGGCTCTGGCGAAGCCTTCCTCTGGCTTCTCGACATCGGCCGGCCGGACCAGACGCGCGTACTCCCCTTCACGATCGGCGCGCTGCTCGTCGCCCAGGTGCTGGTGACGGCGAAACGCCCGTACAAGCGCTGGGCGCTCGCGCTGACGGCTGTTGCCGCGGCCGGCCTCGTCGCGCTGACCTGGTCCCTGTCCGCGGGAGTGGGCCTGTACCTCGCACTCAGCCTGTTCTGGCTCGTGCTCCAAACAATCGTGATCGGACTCGTGATGCGCCGCCGTGCCTCGCGCCCGGAGCGGGTGCGCGCGCGAGTGCTCGCTCGCCACGATGGATCGAACGTCGTGCCGCTTTCCGCTGCGCACCTCGTGCCCGGTTGCGGGAACAAGGCTGCCAGGCTGGGACGCCTGATGGAGGCCGGATTCGAAGTGCCGGACGGATTCGTGCTGTGTGCCGCGGCGGTTCGAGCGCGGGCCGAGAACGGCAACTTCGCTCCAGAGGATGCGCGGGCGGTCGTCGAGGCTCTGCGCGGCCTGTCCGCGACGCGCCTCGCCGTGCGCAGCTCGGGTTTGAACGAGGACGGCGCCGACAAGAGCTACGCGGGAGTGTTCGATTCCATTCTCGACGTCGAGAAGTCCAGCGTGTTCGCGGCGCTCGAGCGTGTCGCCGACTCGCTCAACACGGATCGCACCGCGGCGTACAGCGGCGACCGCGAAGTCGGGGGCATCGTGGTCCAGGCGATGGTTCCGGCTCGATACGCGGGCGTACTGTTCACGGAACACCCGGCTGAGTCGGGAGCGGCGGCCGTGGAACTGGTCGCCGGTCTCGGTGACGCGCTCGTCTCGGGCCGCGCGCAGCCGCATGGATTCCGTCTGGGCCGCTACAGCGGCCGCCTGCTCGATCCGACCGAGCCGCCCATCGACCTGAAACCCCTCTTCGCGATCGGTCGGCGCGCCGAGTCGGTCTTCGGCCGGCCGCAGGACGTCGAATGGGCGTTCGCAGACGGACGCTACTTCGTGCTGCAGGCGCGCGACATCACGCGTGTCTGCACCACGGGCGAGGACGAGCGCGCCATGCTCGAGCTCGAACGCAGCCGCCTGCTCGAGATCGCCCGGCAGGCGGGTGACGGCGAGATCGTACTCGCGCAGAGCGAGCTGACGGAGCTCTTGCCGCGGCCTCGACCCTTCAGCCTCGCCTTCATGAACG
>JBGATY010000268.1:0-4346 GCA_044228955.1 Planctomycetota bacterium
GTCGACCGCGTGGAGGGTGCGGTAGGTGTCTTCGCTGAAGTCGGCGTGACCGGGGGTATCGAGCAAGTTCATCATCAGCCCCCGGTAGGGGAACTGGAGAACGCTGGTCGTGATCGAGATCCCGCGCTCGCGCTCCATCGCCATCCAGTCGGAGACGGCGGAGGCACGACCGCGCTTCGCCTTCACCGCGCCGGCGAGCTGAATGACTCCGCCGTAGAGGAGGAGCTTCTCGGTGAGCGTCGTCTTCCCGGCGTCCGGGTGCGAAATGATCGCGAACGTGCGGCGGCGTGCGACGTCTTGTTCTAGGCTCGGCATCGGCTGGACTTCAGCGAGTGGTGCTGAAGCCTCAGAGCGTACGCGATGCGCGGCGTGCGCCGGAAGCGTCTTGGGACGAACCGCTCAGTTCCCGCGCGAAACCGGCCCCAGACCGCGCCCGACGAGCCACGCGACCAGACGCTCGGACAGATCGCCCTGCACGACGATTGCCCCGCTCTCGACGCGTGCCCCGCTGCCCAGGGCCTTGGCCGCGTCGCGCGCGAGCAGCGCGAGATCGGCTCCGGAGAGACCTTCGCCTTCCGCGATCGTGACGGTCTTGCCGCCATGGCCCTTTTTCTCGCGCCGCACGATCACCCGGCCCCGCGGCGCCGAGAAGGGAGCGACGGACGGGTTCGCGATCTCCCGCGCCGAGGGCTGAGCCGGCTTGCCGTCGGCGCGCAACTTGGCGAACGGATTGTGGGTCAGCCCCTTGTGTGCGCGCTTGTCGTTGTCGGCCATGTCACTTCCATCCGCACAGCGAGAAAACCCACCAGCACAGCGCCCCGACGCCTCCGGCAGCGGGGATCGTGAACACCCAGGCCCACAGCACGCGCGTCGCGACGCCCCACTTGACGGCGTGCAGCCCGCGCGTCGAGCCGACGCCGAGGATGGCTCCGGTGATCGTATGCGTCGTGGACACGGGGATTCCGAGGAACGTCGCCCCGTAGAGCGTCATGGCGCCGGCGGACTCTGCCGCGAAACCGTGCACCGGCTGCAGCTTGCAGATCTTCTGGCCCATCGTCTTGACGATGCGCCAGCCGCCCATGAGCGTGCCGAGTGCGATCGCGGCGTGACACGTGAGCACGATCCAGAGCGGCAGCGGCGCGTCCTTGGCGATGTTGCCCGAAGCGATCAGCACCACGAAGATGATGCCCATCGTCTTCTGCGCGTCGTTGCCGCCGTGACCGAGGCTGTAGGCCGCGGCCGACACCAGCTGGAGGCGCTTGAACGCCTTGGAGACGCGCGAAGGGGAGGCGCGCCGCAGGATCCAGTAGGTCGCGACCATGAGCATCCACCCCAGCACGAACCCCAGGATCGGCGCGACGAAGATGAAGATCCCGGTCTGGATCAGTCCCTTCTGGGTGGCGCTCCCGTAGATCAGCGCGTCGGGGCCCGCCGCGGCGAGCGCCGCGCCCGCGAAGCCGCCGACGAGCGCGTGCGAGGAACTCGACGGCAGTCCGCGCCACCAGGTCAGCAAGTTCCAGAAGATCGCACCGATCAACCCGCCCGTCACGACGGCGAGCGTCACGAAGTCCGGCTTCACCGTGCCCTTGCCGATCGTGTTGGCGACCTTCGTCTCGAACACGAGGAAGGCGATGAAGTTGAACACGGCCGCCCACGTCACGGCCGCGCGTGGCGACAAGACCCGCGTGGAGACCACGGTCGCGATCGAATTCGCGGCGTCGTGGAACCCGTTGATGAAGTCGAACGCGAGCGCGAGCGCGATGATCGCGCAGACGAGCCACGGGTCATGCATTCTTCAGCACGATCCCTTCAATCACGTTGGCGACGTCCTCGCACTTGTCCGTCGCCGACTCGAGCACTTCGATGATGTTCTTCCACTTGATGACGTAGATCGGGTCGGGGTCGTTCTCGAACAGTCGCGACAGTGCCTGGCGTTCGATCGCGTCGGCCTCGCTCTCGAGGCGGTGCACCTCGCGCACCTTGATGCGCACGTCCTCGGGGCGCGTCATCTTGCGCAGGCCGGGGATCATCTCGCGGATCAGCGCGGTCGAGCGCACGAGGCAGCGCGCGAGTTCCTTCGCTTCCGGCAGGGGCTTTTGGATCTTGAACAACTGGATCCGGTCGACCGCCGTGTCGACCCGGTCGAGGATGTCGTCGATCCTGCAGGCCAGCTCGTGGATGTCCTCGCGGTCGAGCGGAGTGATGAACGTCTTGTTCAGGCGCTCGATGACCTCGTGGGTGATCTCGTCGCCGACGTGCTCGAGTTCCTTCACGCGCCTCACGCGCGTCTCGATGTCGTCGAAGCGCTCGAGCAGTTCGACGAGCGCGAGCGTGCACTCGTGCGCGTTCGCGGCGGCCTTCTCGAACAGTTCGAAGAAGACGTCGTCCTTGGGGAGGATGGAGAACAAGCGGGGCGACCTCGGCTCGGGGAAGGGCGGTTCTTGGGCTCGAATCCGTGGCGGCTCGTGCCCGGGGGGCAGCGATCCTGCGGATCTTCATCCGATCTTCACAGGGGCCAATGGGCGAAGAATCCTCCGGGCCTTGCCGGGCAAGAACTTCGGTCCAGCGCGTCCGCCCCAAGGCGCGGAGCGGAGTCGAGGCAGGCACACGGAACGAGACCGCGCGGCTCACGGGGCCCAAGCCGCGGACGATCCGCTGGCCGCTGGGCCGCCCGCGGGCCCGGGGGGGTCCATCCCCCTCAGGGTGTCCAGATCAGCGAAATCCCGTTCGTGAGATTGAACGTGGAGGCCGTGCAGAAGGCCACCGCGTCACGGTACCAGCATTGGTAGTGCCTGGTGTTTCCCGCCGCGATGGGCGCGCCACCGACGCTGATCGGGTTCGGCGTGAGGCCGCCTGGATACGAAGCGGAACCGGCCGAGGGGAACACCACGCCGAGGCGAATGATCCCCACCGACGCGCACAGCATGCCGTCGCCGAAGGTGATCGGGCTCGCGGCGACGGCGGTGGCCTGGAAGAACAGGCCCGGTCCCGTGATGTCCGCGGCCGACAGGACGAGCGAGTCCGCTCCGAGCGACGCGATGCCGGAGTTAGTCAGCAACCCGCCTGAGGGGAAGCTCGAGTTCGCGCAGCCGCGCCCCGCCGCGCCGTTGTTGCCGCACGCGACGCACGTCGAGCCGACCACGCTGCCGTCGCAGAACGGGTTGGAAGGCGTGCTCCCCAGCGTGACCGTGAACGTCGCCCAGACGATGTCGAAGGCGTTCAACTTCGTCGCCGGCACCGACACGGTCGTGACGGAGTCGGTGATGGCGAAGGCGACGTTGGCCGCCGTCGTCTGGCTGCCGCACGCCATCACGTCCGGGAAGTCGAGCACGCTGGCATCGTCCCAGCCCTCGCTCGGATTCAGGTCCGATTGATTGTTGGACGTGTTGTAGTTGCTGACCGCCACGTAGTACGCACCGGGATTCAGGTTCAGCGTGACCGTCGACGAATTGGTGGGGCCGCCGAAGATCTCGTCATTGTGCCCGAGGGGCACGGGGCTGAGGTTCGCGTCGTACAGGTAGATTTCCGTGTCGGTCGTGTGCCCCTGATTCAGGGTCGTGATCGTCACGGATCCGGTCGTGATCGTGCCCGGCACCACGAGAGGTGTCACAGGCGAGGTCTGGAGCACGGCCGAGTACGCCGCGGTCGTCGATGCGCTCCCGGAGACGCGGTAGTAGATCTCCTCCTGCTTGCCGAAGCCGTACCAGGCGTTCTGGCGGGCGAGCGAGGTCTGGATCAAGCCGGTCTGGAAGGTGGCGTCCGTGGTGCTGATCACGCCATTCGTCTGCAACAGGCTGCGCAGGGTGGACGCGTGCCCCACCGTCGCGGACGTGAGCGTGAGCGCGTGGCGGTAGATCGCGAGAGGCAGCGGGCCGGTCTTGACGCGGAACACGTCCACGGTCGCGGACGTCGTGGTGTTCGTCGTCACGGTCGTGCCGGTGGTGACTCCCGAGATGGTGTCGTTCGCGACCATTCCGTTCACGAGCGTGGCCTCCGTGCGGACGGCATTCGGCTCGATCTCGGGGAAGTTCGTCTGGGCGTTCACGATCGCGGCGCACGCGACGAGCGCCGCGACGCGAACCGAGCAGAGAGTGATGCGCATGGGAACGGATCCTGGATGGGGGAGTGAGGAGGGGCCGATCGACGCTCGGATTGTCCATCACCGGCCCCGAGGTCGGAAGGTGGAGCCGTGCTTTTGCAGGGAATCCAGCCGCGCCGGGAGGTCTCGAACGGTAGCGGCTCGAGACCAGACGTGCGGGGATTTCCCCGAAGTCGGAGGCACCGGACGCCGTGGCCCAGGGAACGGGGCGGACGTTCGCTCCGCGGGCCCGTTTCCCCTCGAGCAC
>JBGATY010000269.1:0-4283 GCA_044228955.1 Planctomycetota bacterium
GGCGAGGAACGACAGACCGCGCACCAGGGCTGTTTCTCCGTAGCTGCCCATGATCACCTCACGATGTTCATGAGTTCGGCCAGGATCTCGTCGGTCGTCGTGATCACGCGCGAGTTGGCTTGGAAGCCGCGTTGCGCTTCGATCAGGTGCACGAATTGCTCCGCCGTGTCGACGTTCGAGCCTTCGAGGCTCCCGCCCACCACGCGTCCGGCCTTGCCGACGCCGCCGGCTGTGATGTTCGCCGGACCGCTGTTCGCGCTGAGCGTGTACGAGGTCTCGCTCACCTGGTTCAGACCGTCGGGGTTCGCGAACGTGGCGATGCCGATCTCGCCGAGAGAGCGCGTCTTGCCGTTCGAGTACGTGCCGATGAGCGATCCGTCGCCGTCGACAGCGATCGTGTCGAGCACGCCGGCGGCGTTGCCGTCCTGCTCGCGCACGACGAGGTCACCGGCGCTGCCGTACTGCGTGACGCCCACGAACGACGCGCTCGAGCCCATGTCGAGCCGGAACGTCTGCGTCGTGTTCGAACTGGCGAACTGCACGGTGACGTCGGTGTCCAGACCCGAGAGTCCGAGCGGCGTGCCGTCGTTCGCGAAGCGAATGTCGGTGATCGGGCCCGAGACGATCGTGCCTTCGTTCGCGGCGATCGTCGGCGTCGCGGTCCATGAACCGTCGGCCTGGCGCACGAAATCGAACGTGACCGCGTGAGCGAGTCCCGCGGAATCGTAGACTTCGGCGGTCGTCGACACCTCGTCGGCCTTCGTGCCCTGTTGCGTGGTCGCCGTCGCGTAGACCTGCCACTGGGTCTTCCCGGTCGACGTGTTCGAGTCCGAGATCGACAGCGCGAGGTCTGACTCGCCGGGAGTGTCGGCCGTGACCGTGATGCGGCCCTGCGAGTCCAGCGCGACCGTCGCATCGGTGTAGAGGTTGTCGAGGAACGACACGAACTGATTGACCGTCGTTCCGTCGTTCGTGGCGCCGAAGGTGAACACCGTGTTGATCGCCGTCCCGTCCGTGTCGACTCCGACGACGCGAATCGTGTCGCCGCTCTGGTAGTGCGTGACGTTGCCCGGGAGGTCATCGAGCGTCGTGGCGGTCGTCACGGGCGATTGCGTGCCCTGGACGAGCGTTGTCGAGAGCCCGAGAGCGTTCGCGAGATCGAGGCCCACGGACCCCGGAACCACCTTGATCGAAGCCGATTCGCCGGTTCGTTCGGTGCCGACGACGACGGCTCCGGAACCGTTCACGCTGGCCGTGATGCCATCGAGCGCATCGATGGCGGCCGCAACCGTCGCGGCGGTCACGCCACCGGCTGCTCCGGGGATGTTCACCGTCTTCGAGACGCCGCCGCTCACGATGATGCTCATCGACCAGGTCTGACCGGCGGGAATCGCGAACGGGCCCGCGTTCGACCCCGTGATGTTCGCCGTGTTGCCGTCGACGAGTCCGCTCGTTCCCGTGAGGATCTCGGGCAACGGCCCCTTCACTTGCGCAGGCAGGTTGCCCGCGATCGAGACGGTGGATGTCGCCGTCGGAGCGAAAGCCGCCTCGGTGTCGAGCTGGATCGGGGCGCCCGCGCGGTTCAGGACCTTGAAGCCGCTGCGCTCGTCGACCAGGTTGCGCGCGCCGTCGAGACCGAACGTGCCGACACGCGTGAACATCACGCGCGAGCCGTTGGACATCATGAAGAACCCCTGTCCATCGAGCGCGACGTCGAGCGGACGACCGGTCGACGAGAGCGCGCCCTGCTGGAAGTTCCGGCCGATGTCCGCGAGCCGCACGCCGCTCCCGATCTGGACGGGGTTCACGCCGCCGAGCCCGGTCGTCGGACCGCTCGCGTAGCGCAGCGTCTGGTTGAATTGGTCGCTGAAACGAGCCGAACCGGTCTTGTAGCCGGGCGTGTTCGAGTTCGCGAGGTTGTTGCCGATGAGGTCGATCCAGTCCTGGTGGGCCTGGAGACCGGTGAGCGCGCTGGAGAGTGAGCTGGTCATGGAGTCCTAGTTCCTGGTCAAGAGTTGCCGTTGTTCGTTCCGGTCGTTCCGGTCGTTCCAGTCGTGCCGGTCTCGTCGACCGGTCCGAGCACTTCGGTCACGTTGCCGAGCGGCACGCTGCTGCCGTTGATCGAGAGCTGGGCGATGTCGTTCTCGATCTTGACCGAGCTCACGGCTCCGACCTTGGATTCGTTGGTCGTCGGATCGGTGTAGCGCACCTGCTGTCCGATGAGCGAGCTCGACTGCGTGAGCTGCGACATGAGCGCGTTGTTCTGCTGCAGCACCGCCAGGCCGACGATGTTGTCGTTCAGCTCCTGCATCTGCTCGAGCGAGCTGAACTGCGCCAGCTGCGCGATGTACTCGGAGTTGTCCGCGGGCGAGAGCGGATCCTGGTTCTTGAGCTGGTTGACGAGCAGCTTCATGAACGCGTCCTTGCCGAGCGTGCCTCCGGCCGGCGTCGTCGCGGGGCTCGTGGTGCTCGATTGAGTGCTGGTGACTTGCATGGGTTTTCCTCGAGGTTCAGGCGTAGAAATCGACGCCGGTCTTGGCCAAGGCGGCGTGGAGTGCGGGTGAGCGTTCGATCGCGGACACGGGAGATCCGCTGTCTTTCTTGCCGGAATGGGACGGGGCCTTGTCGCCATCGCGCGGTTCGCGCTTTTCGAAGCCCAGCGAGAGCGTGAACTCCTGTGCATCGATGCCGTGCTGACGCATCGACGCGCGCAGCTCGGGCAAGTGCGTTTGGATCGCTTGCAGGGTCTCCTGCTTCTCGGCGCGGACGGTCGTCTTCACGCGTCCTTCCTCGACCGTCAGGTGAATCGAGATGCGCCCGAGTTCGATCGGCTGGAGGTGGATGCGCGCTTCGCTGAGCTGCGGCGTGATCTGCACGCGGATCTGGCGCAGGATGTCCGCGGCGCGCTCGACTTCCTGGGCGCTGCGAGCCGCGGGCGTTTCGCGGGTTTCCGCGACCTTCGCCGGCTGAAGAGCCGCTTCGGTCTTTTGGCCCTGCGACGAGCTCTGGTTCGTTGGTGCCTCGACTTTCGGCGCATCGAGCTTCTTCGCTGCGTTGTCGAGTTCGAGCTTGGGCTTCTCAAGTCCGACGCGCGGTGCGACCGCGAGCGTGGGCTCGAGGTCGCTCGGTTTCGTCGCGACAGCAGCCTGTGTCTCGTTCGTGACGGGCAGTGCGGCCGGCAGGAGCACCGGCGGCGCGATCGGCTCGCGAGTCTTGGCCGCCTTGGGCTCGGGCTCGTCGCCGTTGGCTCCCGGGAGTGCGACCGCCGCGGTCTCGACCTCGGTCGCGACCTCCAGGCTCGGGGCCGGATCCGCCTTCGCGGTCGTCGGCTTCGCCTGTGTCTTCCCGTCCGCCTTGGATGCCACGTCCGGCGACTCGGGCTCGGACTCGCGCGTCGACTGCGTCTGGGCCTCGGCCGACGCTTCCTCCATGGCTGCCGCCGGCGTCAGGGACGCTTGCTGCTCCTCGAGGTGGAGGGAAAAACGTTCCTGCTTCTCGTTCGAGCGCTCGGGGCGTTCGCGTTCGTTCACGCGGTCTTCGGACCGGGACTCGACTTCGTCACGACGCTCGGGACGCTCGCTGCGCGTGCTCTTCGAGCGCGTGAAGTCGTTGGCGTCCGATCGACTCGTGGGTGCGGGGCGGGAGATGTCGGCCAGGCGGTCCATGCCTCCCCGTGGAGCAAGGTCAGGGCCAAGCCCGAGGATCCGCCTGCAGCCGCTCTGTGGAGCGTTCACGGGCCGCGCGCTTCGCCGCGGTCGCGCTTCCTTCGCGAACGGGCTTCTTCGGTCGGGAAAGAACTGCCGAGCGGACTCTCAGCGTTTTTCGACCACTTCGCACGATCCGTCGGCGTGGCCCACGATCCGCACGTGCGCGAGCCCGACGAACAGTCCGCTCTCGACCACGCCCGGTATCGCGTCGATCGAACGCTCGAGCGCGGCTGGATCCTCGATCGCGCGGGCGAAGCGGCAATCCACGATCTCGTTGTGATTGTCCGTCACGAAGGCGCGACCGTCTTTCACTCGCAAGGACGGCACGCAGCCGAATCGTTCGAGCGCGCGCTCGACCGACGTCCTCGCGAACGGAACGACCTCGACGGGAAGCGCGAACGTGAGTCCCAGCTTCTGCACGACCTTGGCCGCGCCGACGACGATGACGACGCGCCGTGAGTTCGCCGCGATCACCTTCTCGCGCAGCAGCGCGCCGCCGCCGCCCTTGATCAGGGCCAGCGCCGGATCGACCTCGTCCGCGCCGTCGATCACCAGGTCGAGGTCGCACGGCATGTC
>JBGATY010000026.1:0-3838 GCA_044228955.1 Planctomycetota bacterium
ACGCGCGGAATACCGCGCGGCGCCTTCCTGGCGGCGGGCTGCCACGAATCGACTCCGGCAGAACTCTGCCGAATCGAGTTGACGCGATTTTCGCGACGGAAAGTGCAACGGCGACGATTGTCGTTCGTCTCCTTCATGGGGACGATGGCGAAGCGCAACCAGAGGGAGTTCGGATTCACGAACTGGGGCGGGCTTCGGAAGGGCGCCGGACGCAGGCCGCGCGGAGCACCTGGTCGCGTCGCGCATGCTTGTCGGCCGAGACTGTCCGCGCGCACACCCGTTCACGTGACGCTGCGGCTCGTCGCGAATCTCCCGAGCCTGCGCGCGCGTACGAACCATCGTGTCGTGCTCGGCGCGCTCGTCGCGGGTTCGCGTCCGGGTTTTCGCGTGATTCACTACTCCGCCATGACGAACCACATGCACCTCGTGTGCGAAGCTGCTGACTCACGCGCCCTCGCTCGCGGCATGCAGGGCCTCTGCGTGCGCATCGCGCGCCGGCTCAACCGACTCTGGCGCCGGCGTGGCACCGTCTTCGACGACCGCTACCACGTGCATCACCTGAGTACGCCGCGCGAAGTCCGCCACGCGCTCGCCTACGTGCTCCAGAACGCAGCTCATCACCACATTCACGTGTCCGGTGCCTACGATCCATGCTCCTCCGCCCGCTGGTTTGACGGCTGGAAGCGGCCGATCCCGAGCGCGGTCCTCACGACCTGTCCATTTCCATCACCACGCACCTGGCTCCTCCGCGTCGGATGGAGACGCACCGGTCTCCTCCACTCCCGAGCTCACCCGTGAATCCGTTGTCGCTCACCACGCTTACAGCTACGATCAGCCCACGATGAAGACCCAAACGATCACGAAACTGAAGGACTACGTCGGCGGCAAGTGGGTCGAGAGCAAGGCGCTCCACACGCAAGACGTGCGCAATCCGGCCACCGGTGACGTGCTCGCGCAAGTGCCGCTCGGGACCGCGGACGACGTCGATCGCGCGGCCAAGGCGGCGCACAAGGCCTACCAATCGTGGCGCACCGTGCCGGCCGTGCAGCGCGCGCGCTACTTGTTCGAGCTGAAGCATCTGCTCGACAAGAACGCCGAGGAGCTGTCGCTGATCGTCACGCGCGAGAACGGGAAGACTCTCGACGAAGCGCGCGGGAGCGTGAAGCGCGGCATCGAGTGCGTCGAGGTCGCCGCCGGCGCGCCGTCGCTCTTGATGGGCCAGGTCCTCGAGGACGTCGCCAAGGGCATCGACTGCGAGTCGATCCGTCAACCGATGGGTGTCTTCGCGGCGATCGCGCCGTTCAATTTCCCGGCAATGGTGCCGATGTGGTTCTTCCCGTTCGCGATCGCGAGCGGAGACACGTTCATCGTCAAGCCGTCCGAGCAGGTTCCGCTGAGCCAGAAGTTCGTGTTCGGGCTGGTCCACGACGCCGGTTTCCCGGAGGGCGTGCTCAACCTCGTCAACGGCGGCAAGGACGTCGTCAACGCGCTCTGCACGCACCCCCTGATCCGCGGCATCTCCTTCGTCGGCTCGAGCCCGGTCGCCGAGCACGTCTACAAGCTCGGCGCCGCGCACGGCAAACGCGTGCAAGCCCTCGGCGGAGCGAAGAACTTCCTGATCGTGATGCCCGACGCGGACCGCGAGATGACGCTCAAGTCGATCACCGACTCGGCCTTCGGCTGCGCGGGCGAGCGCTGTCTCGCGGGCGCCGTCGTGCTCGCCGTCGGCGACAGCCACAAGTGGTTGCGCGACGGCCTGAAGAAGCGCGCCGAGGCGCTCGTGATCGGCGACGGGACCAAGAAGGACGTGATGATGGGCCCGGTCATCTCCGAGGCACACAAGAAGCGCGTCGTCGGATACATCGAAAAGGGCGTCGCCGAAGGCGCGGAGATCGTGCTCGACGGCCGCAAGGCCAAGCTTCCGAAGGAAGGCAATTTCCTCGGCGCGACGTTGTTCGACAACGTGACGCCCGCGATGACGATCGCGCGGGAGGAGATCTTCGGGCCGGTGCTGTGCATGATGCCGGTCAAGTCCCTGGACGATGCGCTCGACATCTCGAAGGAACAACCGCTCGCCAACGCCAGCTCGATCTACACGACGAGCGGCAAGCACGCGCGCCACTTCAAGTACAACGTCGAGGCCAGCATGGCCGGCGTCAACATCGGCGTCGCGGCCCCGATGAGCTTCTTCGGCTTCGGCGGCGCGAAGGGCAGCTTCTTCGGCGACCTGAAGGCGCACGGCCGCGAGGCCTTCGACTTCTACACCGACAGGAAGGTCGTGATCTCGCGCTGGGATTGAGCGCATGATCGGGCATCCTCGTGCCTTCGACGTCGCGAGCTTCGTGCACGCGTTCGTGATCGCGTTGATCGTCCTCGTTCCGGTCTATTTCGCGCTCGGCTTCGTGACCGGCGTGTTCGGGATCTGCTCGAGCGCGTCTCCCGGCTTCACGACGCTCTACACGGACTTCGTTCCGTGGCTCGGTCCACCGCTCGCCGCGCTGATCGGCTGGCGGATCGCGCGCTCGAAGGCCTTGGATCGGGCTCGAGACGCGGCGCGCGCAGCGTTCATGCAAGGCGTCGATTCCAAGCACGCCATGCCTCACGAGTCACGACCGGATTCGCCCGACGAGGCGCGCTGACGCTTCGAGGCTTGCTCAGCGCAGGCCGACGCGTTGCAATGCGCACTCACCCAGACCGAGGAGGTAGTTCGTGGCTCGAATCGTTCGCGGCGGCCTGATCCAATGTTCGAATCCGATCAACGACGAGACCCGCAAGGTCTCGGAGATCCAGGCTGCGGCACTCGAACGGCACATGCCGTTCGTGCACGAGGCTGCGAAGCGCGGCGTGCAGATGCTGTGCCTGCAGGAGATCTTCAACGGTCCGTATTTCTGCCCGAGTCAAAGCCCGCGCTGGTACGACGCGGCCGAGCCCGTGCCCGGACCGACGACGGAGGTGTTCATGCCGGTCGCGAAGAAGCACCGCATGGTCATCGTCGTACCGATCTACGAGCGCGAGCAGGCCGGCGTCTATTACAACACCGCTGCGGTGATCGACGCCGACGGCACGTACCTCGGCAAGTACCGGAAGTGCCACATCCCGCACACGTCGGGCTTCTGGGAGAAGTACTTCTTCAAGCCCGGCAACCTCGGCTATCCCGTGTTCCAGACCCTGTACGGCAAGGTCGGCGTGTACATCTGCTACGACCGTCACTTCCCCGAAGGCGCGCGCATCCTGGGCTTGAACGGCGCGGAGATCGTGTTCAATCCCTCAGCGACGGTGGCCGGCCTCTCGCAGTACCTGTGGAAGCTCGAGCAACCGGCGCACGCAGTCGCGAATGGCTATTTCGTAGGAGCGATCAACCGCGTGGGCACCGAAGCACCGTGGGGGATCGGCAAGTTCTACGGCACGAGCTACTTCGTCGATCCGCGCGGCAACTTCCTGGCCACGGGCAGCGAGGACAAGGACGAGCTCGTCGTCGCCGACATGGACCTCGAGAAGATCGAGGAAGTGCGCCGCGTGTGGCAGTTCTATCGCGACCGCCGGCCGGAGACGTACGGTCCGCTGGTCGAGTCCGGCCCCTGAGCCGGCGCGCCCGCAGGCGCGGTCAGGTCCAGCGGAACAGCTTCAACGCGAGCACGAACGAGAGCAGGCCCCACGCGGACAGGATGGCGATGCGGGGGAGTTGCGACGTCAGGTCGGCACCTTCCAGGATCACCGCGCGCAGCGCGTCGTTCAGCGCGGTCAGCGGCAGCGCTCGCACGAGGGGCTGCACGATTTCGGGGAAGCGGTCCGAGCTGAAGAACACGCCGGACGTCACGAACATCGGCATCATGACGAG
>JBGATY010000026.1:3848-26159 GCA_044228955.1 Planctomycetota bacterium
ACCGTCTCGATCTTGCGTGCGCGGCTCGCGACCAGGAGGCCGATGCCCGCGAACGTGAACGCGCCGAGCAGCGCGAGCGCCGTGACGAGGAACCACGAGCCCTGCATCACCATGCCGAACACGAGCCAGCCGAAGAACAGGAGCAGCGCGAGCTCGCCGATCACGAGCACCATGCGGCTCGTCATCGACGCCAGCATGAAGTGAGTGCGCTTCATCGGCGTCGCGACGAGGCGCTTCAGCAGCTTGCGCGAGCGCATCTCGACGATCACGAAGCCGATGCCCCACAGGCCGCCGCTCATGATGTTCATCCCGAGCAGGCCCGGGATCAGGAAGTCGATGTAACGCGCACCGGGTTTCGTGACGAGGTCCTCACGCATCGTCAGCGGATCGAGGCGGCCGGCCGCGCGCTGCAGCGCGTCGTCGACTCTCGTCCGCGCGAGCACCGACTCGGGCCGCGTGGGATCGAACCGCAGAGTAACCGGCGCGCCGGGCTCGACCACGATCGACACCTTTCCGAGGCGCAGCTCGTTCTCGGCGTCGGCCGCGTCGACGAGCTTCGTGGCGAAGCCGTTCTTCGAGGGCAGCGCAGCAACCGTGGCCTCCGCGCTCGCTCCGCGCACGACTCCGACGGCGATCTCGTCCGGCGCCTTGTTGCGGAATGCGATCCCGAGCCCGACCGCGAGCAGGATCGGGAAGCCGAACACCCAGAAGACGACCTCCGGTTGCCGGTAGAACTCGCGCATCCGCGCCAGGAACAGCTGCTGGAAGGGACTGCGGTCACTCATCGCGCAAGTGCCTCCCGGTCAGCGAGACGAACACGTCCTCGAGGCTCGCCTGACGCGTCGAGAGCTGCGACAGCTCGGCGCCAAGGAGACGCACGTGATCGAGCAACGCGGGAATCGTGACGTGCGGTTCGGTGACCGTGAGCTGGATCGCCGGGCCTTCGGCGCGCGCACCGCGCACGGACGGGAGAGCGCGATACTGCGCCAGCTCTGGCGCGTGCTCGACGCCCTGCAGCGCGAACTCGACGACGTGGTCGCCGCCGAGCGAGCGTATGAGCTCCCGGGGCGAGCCGAGCGCGATGACCTTGCCGTGATCGACGACCGCCACGCGGTCGCACAGGCGTTCGGCCTCGTCCATGTAGTGCGTCGTCAGCACGATCGTGCGGCCACGTTCGCGCAACGAGCGGATGATGTCCCACAACTGCCGCCGTGACTGCGGATCGAGGCCCGTCGTCGGCTCGTCGAGGAACAAGAGCTCCGGATCGCCGACGAGCGCGACCGCCACCGCCAGGCGTTGGTGCTGGCCGCCCGACAGGTTGGACACGAGCGCCGCGCGTTTCTCGGTCAGCGCCACGGACGCCATCACCTCCTCGACGGATCGTCCCTTCGCGTAGAACGATCCGAAGAGTCGAATGGTCTCCTCGACGGTGAGCTTGTCCGCGAACTTCGTCTCTTGGAGCGAAACGCCGATCGCTTCGCGCAACGCACGCTCGTCTCGCTTCCACGTCCTTCCGAGGATCTCGACGGTCCCCGAACTCGCCTCGAGAATGCCCTCGAGGATCTCGACCGTGGTCGTCTTGCCCGCGCCGTTCGGTCCGAGCAGTCCGAAGCACTCGCCGACACGAATCTCGAGATCGAGCCCGCGGACCGCCTCGACCGGCGGTTTCGCGTCGTAGGTCTTCTTCAGGTCACGAACCAGGATGGCGGGAGGGGGCATCACGGGCGCGAGACTCTAGCGCGTCGACCGGCGCCATTCTCCCCGGCACCTGCGCGACGCCAGCCGCGATCCAGAATCGAGACGTTCGTGCGGGAACTGGACGCTCGAGCGGTTCAGGGGCCACCCGCGCACGCTGGAAGGCGGGCGTGCGCTTTGCAGTACACCGTCATGACCCTCGAGCTCGTTCTCGTACAAGTACGTATGGCTCGGTCTCGAGGAACGATCGACGATGAGCGTGGTCTCGAAACGAAGGAGTGTGTGCGTCGCATGGTCGCGCCGATCCTCGGCTCCACGCGTCCGGCAGGGTGTGGCTCGTGGCCGCGTCCCCGCAAGAGTGGCGTGTCGAGCACCGAAATCGCGTGCGTCGAATCCGACGAGCTCCTCGAACAGGGACTCGCAACCGCTCACGATCGGAAGGCACGCCGAGGTCCGCGCGCGCTGCCTTCGCTCTCTTGTGACTGAGAAGGAATGACGACATGAATCCGAAACGGTTCACCTCGATGTCCGCGGCGCTCGCGTTGCTCGCATCCGCGACGACGGTCAGCGCGCAAACGATCTACGTCGACACCTCCAACGACGTGATCGACTTCAGCGGTGGGCAGCAGGTCGCCGATCTGCCTGGCCCGGACGGCAAGATCTCGCTGCCCGAAGCCGGTCTGGCGTCGGACAACACGCCCGGGGTGCAGACCATCGGGTTCCACATCCCGGTCAGCGATTGGCAATACCAGCAGTTCTATCCAGGGCGCGCGGTATTGCGGCCCTTCCTCGGTTTCCGCGTCTTCGACACGGCGATCCTCGATGCCACGACTCAGACGGCGTTCACGGGGGACACGTATGCGCTCGGCGGCGAGGTCGTCATCTGGCAAGAGACCTACATGATCGACAACTTCGGCGGCCGCGCGGTGGGGTTCGATCACTCGAGCCTCCACTTGAGCGGGGGCGCCAACAACACGATCCAGGGCAACACGGACACGGGCATCGAAGTCTACGACTCCGCGTCGAACCTGATCGGGGGAGCGAATCCAGGCCAAGGCAACACCGGCGGCTTCATCCAGATCGACCGGGCCAACGGCAACCTCGTGGTCGGCAACATCACGAGTCGCGTGCGCGTGCTGGGCTGGTTCGGCGGAGGTCTGCCCGCGACGAACAATCGCATCGGCGGGCCCTCGCTGGGCGAGCGCAACTTCATCACGGGCCTGGGCACCCTGAACAGCGAAGGGAACCCCAGCGGGTTCGCCGTCCAGATCTTCGACACCATCGGAACCGTCGTCGAGAACAACTGGATCGGGACGACACCCGACGGCCTGCAGCCGGGTCATCCCTGGACCACGACAGGGATCTACTTCGACAGTCGGAACGACAACACGGTGATTCGGAACAACCGCATCGCGGGAATCCTCTCGCACACCGTGCCTCACCTGGGGCCGGGGTACTACGTGGGGACCGCCATCTCCGTCTATGGCATGGGAAGCGGCGTCACGATCGTCGGCAACAAGATCGGCCTGAACGCCAACGACCAGCCGGTGCTGGGCAGCGTCACGGGCATCATGACGGCGAACTACTACCTCGGACCGGTTCAGAACGTCGTCATCGGCGGGACGACCGCAGGCGAGGGCAACGAGATCGCCGGGCATCTGCTCACGGGCATCAGCGTGGCGAACACGTATCCGAGCGTCCGCATCCTTGGCAACTCGATCCACGACAACGGCGGGCTCGGGATCGACTTGATCACCGACGGCTTCGCGACCGGAGTCACGCCCAACGATCCGCTCGACGCGGACACGGGCGGCAACGGGCTCCAGAACTTCCCCGTGATCCAGTCCGCCACGCAGTCGGGCGCGACCGTGCGCGTCGTCGGCACGCTGAATTCGTCGCCGAACGCGCCGTTCGAGGTGCAGTTCTTCGCGTCTGCGGCCTGTGACAGCAGCGGCTTCGGCGAGGGGAGCACGTTCCTCGGACGGACCCAGGTCACGACCAACGGCGCTGGCAGCGCGGCTTTCGACGTCGTCCTTCCCACCGCAGTGAATGCCGGCTGGTTCGTCACCGCGACGGCTACGCTCGAACCGCTCGGAGCGACTTCCGAATTCTCGGCCTGCTCGACGATCGTTGCCGACGCGGCGCAGTCGTACTGCTTCGGTGACGGCAGCGGGACGGCTTGCCCGTGCGCGAACAACGGCGTCTCCGGGAACGGCTGCGCCAGCTCGTCCTTCGCGAGCGGCGCAAACCTCTCGAGTTCCGGGATCGCGGGCGCCTCGGCGGGCACGGACTCGTTGATCCTGACCACGACGAACATCCCCGGACCGGGTCTCTTCTTCCAGGGCACGAGCCAGAGCGGCGGCGGTTTCGGCACGGCATTCGGTGACGGACTCCTGTGCGCCGGCGGGACCATCACGCGTCTCGGCATCGTGTTCCCGGTCGGCAACAGCGCCTCGTACCCGGACGGAACGACGCCGAGCCCGATTCACGTCGCCGGCGCCACCACGGCGGGAGACGTACGCCACTACCAGTGCTGGTACCGCGACGCGGGGACCTTCTGCACGAGCGCAGTGTTCAATACGACCAACGGCATCCGCGTGACGTGGGGACCATGACATGAGCACACTCGGGCTCAGCCTTTCCTTCGCACTGGGCGCCACGGCCGTCCTCTCGAGCACGTCGATCGCTCAATCCTTCCCGCCCACGTGGCAGGCCAACTTCGACGGCCCCGCGCATTTCGACGACTACGCCACGTCGGTCGCCGTCATGCCCTCCGGTGCCGTCGCCGTCGCCGGGGCGGCCTGGGTGGAGCCGCAGCCCGGCCTTTTTGTGCCGCAGTTCTTGACCGTGCTCTACACCCCGCAGGGAGGCGAGATCTGGTCGCGCATGCACGGCAGCGGGTTCTACGGGGGCAACGGCTTCGCGGATCAGATCGCGATCACGCCGCAGGGCAAGATCGTCACCGCCGGCACGCGCGATCTCGGTGCGGACTGGATGGTCGTGCAGTACGACGCGCTCGGCAATCAGGAGTGGGAAGGGCTCTGGCTAGTCGGCTCGAGCTTCGTCACGTACCTGGAGGACATCGACGTCGACTCCGCGGGCAACATCTACGTGTGCGCGGACACCTCGTCGGGCGCGGGCGTTTGCAAGTTCAGCTCCACCGGCGTGCTCGTGTGGGGGCGTGCCTACACCGGGACGGGCCAGGAAATCGGCGCGGTGGACGCGCTCGCCATCAGCCCCGCGGGCGAGGTCTTCCTGACCGGCTACACCGGAGTCGGCGCGTCGACGCTGTTCAGCGTGGCGCGCATCGACCCCACGAATGGAAATCCGATCTGGATCCAGAACAGCGGTCTCCCGAACTCGTCGTTCAACGGCGGCGTGGGGCTCGGCATCGACGGCCTCGGTCGAGCGGTCGCTGGCGGGACGCTCGAGGATGCGGGCGGAACGAGCTCGCACCTCGCGTTCCTGGCGTACGCCCCGGACGGGACGCTCGCCTGGCAGTACGACCACACCGGACCGACGGCGATCACGGGATACATGGAGGACATGGTCGTCGACGCGGCGGGCCGGATCGCGGCGACGGGTTTTTCGATCACGCCCGCCGGAGACCTCGACGGCTTCGTGCTGGGCATGAACGGCGGCGCATTCGCGTGGCAGCGCACGTTCGGGGGCTCGGCGCTGCTCGATGATCGCGCCGTCTCGGTCGCTCTCGATTCGTCCGGCGACGTGTACGTCGGCGCGTACTTGCAGGATCCCGACGTCGGATTCGACGCTTTCCGCTACAGCCCGGCGGGCAATCTGCTCGCGCACGGGCGTCTCCCGGTGCCGTCACAGGGCTCGGGTTTCGCCCGCGATCTCGCCGTCGGGGCGAACCACCGTGCGTACGTCGTGGGCGACATGGGACTGTTCCCGGTCACGAACGGCGACGCGGTCACGGCCGCGTTCGATTTCGGCACGCTGATTCCCACGGAGTTCTGTTTCGGCGACGGCACCGGCACGGCCTGTCCGTGCGGCAACGCAGGCGCTGCGGGCAGGGGCTGCGCGAACTCGAGTTTCGCTGCCGGCGCTGCGCTCACGCGCACCGGCCTCGCGTCGATCGGCAACGACACGCTCGCCCTCACGGCCTCCGCGATGACGGGTCCGGGCTTGTTCTTCCAGGCCAATGGACTCCTCGCGAGTTCGGCGATCTTCGGTGATGGACTGTTGTGCGCCGGTGTCGGGATCCTCCGCATGGGGGTCGTTTTCCCGACGAGCGGAATGGCTGCCTATCCAGGCGGCCTGACGCCGAATCCGATCCACCTGGCCGGTGCGCCCGTGAGCCCCGGCGACCTCAAGCACTACCAGTGCTGGTACCGCGACACGATCGCGTTCTGCACGAGTGCCACGTTCAACCTGACGCAGGGACTGTCGATCGCCTGGGTTCAGTAGAGCGCAGACCGAGGGCAGCGCGGGAGCCCTGGCGTGCACCGCAGGCACGGGCAACGCGTCGACTCCGCCCCTGTGGGACGCGCCCGTGCCTCGCTAGACTCCGGCCGTCCACCAAGACCCACGGAGCGCACGATGAAGACTCTCGTTCACAACGGCACGATCGTCACCGCGGAAGGCCGCTTCGAGGCCGACGTGCTCATCGACGGCGGCACGATCGCGCAGATTGGGCGCTCGATCGACATTCCGGTGGACAGGAAGATCGACGCCAAGGCCAAGTACGTGCTCCCCGGCGGCATCGACGTGCACACGCACCTCGACATGCCGTTCGGCGGATCGTTCTCGGTGGACGATTTCCGCACCGGCACGATCGCGGCTGCTTTCGGCGGCACGACGTGCGTCGTCGACTTCGCGATCCAGGAGCGCGGGCAATCGCTGCGGCAGGCGTACGAGACGTGGATGGGCAAGGCCGAGGGCAAGGCGGCGATCGACTACGGCTTTCACATGATCATGCGCGAGTCGACGCCCGAATTGCGCGAGGAGATGGGCGCGATGGTCAAGGAGGGCATCACCTCCTTCAAGCTGTTCATGGCGTATCCGGGCGTCTTCTACATGGACGATGCGTCGATCTTCCGCACGATGCAGCGCTCGGGCGAGATCGGCGCGACGATTTGCATGCACGCCGAGAACGGGCCGGTGATCGACGTGCTCATCGAGCAGGCCAAGGCCAAGGGCCACAAGGCACCGAAGTGGCACGCGCTCACGCGGCCGGCGCGGCTCGAGGCGGAGGCGACGTACCGCGCGATCTGCCTCGCCGAAGTGGCCGACGTGCCCGTGTACATCGTGCACCTCTCCGCCGCCGAGGCTTTGGAGCAGGTGACGGCCGCGCGCGACCGCGGCTTGCCGGCGTTCGCCGAGACCTGCCCGCAGTACCTGTTCCTCAGCTACGACAACTACGAGGAGCCCGGTTTCGAGGGCGCGAAGTACGTGATGAGTCCACCGCTGCGCGCCAAGGAGAAGCAGAAGGACCTGTGGCGAGGCTTGAAGTTCAACGACCTCCAGAACGTCGCCACCGACCACTGCCCGTTCTGCATGAAGGACGAGAAGCAGCTTGGGAAGGACGACTTCAGCAAGATCCCGAACGGCGCTCCGGGCATCGAGACGCGCATGAGCCTCATGTACGACGGCGGCGTGATGGAAGGCCGCATCACGCTCGAGCGTTTCGTCGAGATCACGTCGACCTCACCCGCGAAGATCTTCGGCCTCTATCCGAAAAAGGGCACGATCGCGGTGGGCACCGACGCCGACCTGGTCGTGTTCGATCCCAATCGCACGACGACCTGGAGCGCGAAGACGCACCACATGAACGTCGACTACAACCCCTATGAGGGGCGCGTGTGCAAGGGCGCGGTCGACACCGTGCTCTCGCGCGGCGAGGTCGTGATCGAGAAGAGCATCTTCGTCGGCAAGGCCGGGCGTGGTCAGTTCGTGAAGCGCGCCCCTCGCTGAGTCAGCCCGACATCACGCAGCGTACTGCGAGGCCGTTCGACCGGGGCGAAGGAGACCGCGGGGTGGGGCTGGCCAAGGCGACTCGGACACCTGGGGCGGGCTGCGCGCCAGTCGCCTATTCCACTGGCAGCAGCAGCCCGCGCACCCACGGGCTTTCGCGTAGCTCCACGCGCAGCCGCTGCCAGCGCTTGGTCGCCGCCTCGTCGGTGAGCCCCAGACGGGTTGCGGCGTCCCGGCACGTACCACCTTCTACGCCACAGTGGACGAGGAGATCGCGGTCCGTGCTTTCCAGGCGTTTCGCGTAGTCGAGGAAGCACCGCATGGAGTCTTCGTGTGCGAGCCTTTGGCTGATGCTCGTGACCGAGTCGGGCAGCTGATCGAGTCCGCCCGACGACCCTCCGCTGGCCCCGCCGCCCAGTCGGCTCGGCGCCCGATCTCGACCGCGCATCCGCAGCACCTGCAGCAACACGTGTTTTGCGATGCCGAAGATCCAGGCGCGGAACTCGCAGTTCTCGCTGTCGTGAGAGCGCAAGCGCTCGATCGCGCGCAGCCACACTTCGCCGAGGATGTCGCCCGGGTCGACGCTCGGGGGCGCGCGCAAGGCGGCCCAAGCGTACAGCGCCGGCGCAGTGTGCGCGTAGAGCTCGTCGAAGCGCCCTACGTCGCCGCGTTGAACGGCACGGGCGAGCCAGGCCGTGTGCTTCGGCCCCTCGTCCGCTGCTGATCGCTTCACGTCGGAATCCATGGCGCGAGTGAGCATACCGCCCAGGCTCGACGAGGCGAGTATCAGGAAGTTCTACTCTTCGATCGCACGTGAGGCACGGAGGCCCAGGTCCACGGAGCGTTGACCCTCAGCGACCTGCTCGCGCGCGGCCGAACGCGCATAACGTGGGGACTCCATGAAACTCCCGCCACGCACAGCCTTCGTTCCATCGGGCTCGAAAATGCGCTCGCAAGTGCGGATGTTCAGGAGTGACTCATAGCTGAAGGGCCCACGATCGACCGTCCACTCGCGGACATTGCCCATCATGTCGAATAGACCGAAGGCGTTCGGACGGAACGAACCAACGGGCGCGGAGTCACACCAGCCGTCCTCCAGGGCCAGACCATCCTGAAAGCGAGAGGGCAGGGATGTGGGCGCCTGAGCGTAGGTGCGGTCCGCGAAATTCGCTGCTCCGACGATCGATTGCACGTCACATCCCGTCGACCACGGAGTCTTGGTCCTCGCGCGGGCCGCGTATTCCCATTGTGCCTCCGTCGGCAACACCAGCCCCGCGACGCGCAGAACACGCTGCCCTTCCGCGAAGGAGACTCGTTCGACGGGGTGGAGCAGTCCTCCCGGCGCGTGGAGATCGACGCATACGCTGGGATTCGTGCGCGTGATGCGCTGCCATTGGGCCTGCGTCAGTTCGAACTTGGAAATGAGGAACGCCGCAAGTTCTGCGTCTTCAGCAACGGGCGCGTTGGCCTCCGCCCACGGGTCATAGTTCGGCTTGCCACCGTCATCGGACTGAGAACCGCGTATGACCGAACCGCTGGGCAGGAGCACGAGGACGATCCCCATGCCCTCGTCAGGGACAATCCGGCCGTTCCCATCGCGCAGCGGCTCGTCCCCGGAGAGCACATGCCAGAATTCCCACAGTCCTGAATCGGGATCGGGCCCAATTGGCACTAGACCCAGTTGAGGTTTCAGCAGGAGTCCCTTGTACACGGGGCTGTCGCGTATGGAGCGAATGGCCACACGCCAATCCTCGGCACGGGTGACCAGCGAATCGCGCTCGACACGACGGGATGCCTCCAGGCCCCACTCGGCGAGTCCCAACAATCCAGCTTGCGCGGCTGTCGTTTCGAATTCGGCCTGCTCGCTCAGGACGCGGCGTACGGCGTCGTAGAGGCGTTGCTCGTCTCGGTCCGAAAACTCGATCGTCAAGTGAGGAATGGGGGCTGTTCGCTCGACCTTCAGCACCTCTGCATTGTTGTGAACCTGAGCACGAACCCAGCTACGATCGGTTCCCTCCGGTCCACGCATGCCGAATTCGTACTTCTCGTCGATCTCGCGGAAGTACTCGATGAGCTCTTCGCGCTGCTTGATGCGGGCGCGCATGTCCGCAGCAGCCTTGCGCTCCGCAGGTCGCTCGGGATTCATCGGGAGTGCGCGGGCCTGCATTTCCTTCAGGACCTGGGCATTGACCTCGCGACTCGCGAGGTAGCTGCGCGCGTCCTCGATCCAGCGCTCCAGGACAGGTACCGAGGCCGTATGCGGTGGCCAAAGCGAATCGAAGTCGGCCTTGAGCTGGCTCCCCGACAGTTGAACGAGACGTTGACGCGCTTCGATTCTTCCGAGCACGATCAACAGCAGCGCAACAGCTGCACCCACGAGCGCGGTACCGACGACGAGCGCCAAGATCCGATTGCGCGCGACCCACTTGCGAGCGTGGGAGAACCGACTCGAGCTGTGCGCGCTGACCACGCGACCCTCGAGAAAGGAGCGCAGGTCGGCCGCGAATCCCGTCATGTCCGGGTAGCGATCGCGTGGCTCGCGCTGCATGGCCTTTGAACAGATCGCGACCAGCTCGCTGGGGGCGTTTGGGCGGAGATGACGGACATTACCCGGCGGACCCGCGCGGACGAGTTCCAAGACGTCTCGCGATCGGCGCGCGTCCGACTTCTCCGAGTACGGCCGTCGGCCGGACAGGAGATGGTGCAGCATCGCACCGACGGAGTAGACGTCGGAGTGCGGAGCGATGGTTGCGATCTCGCCATTCGCTTGTTCGGGCGGCATGTAGGCCGGAGTGCCGAGCACGTCTCCTTCGAGTGTGACGACCGAGAGTCCGTCCTCGATCTCGTCGCCCCGCACGACGTCGACGCCAGCCGAGCGAGGCCGAATCTCGTGTGGGTCGTGGCGCCCCATCTCGTGCGCGAGGCCCCAATCCATGACGTACACCTCGCCGAATCTACCGACGCGCACGTTCGACGGTTTGAGATCGCGATGCACTACGCCCCGCGCGTGAGCGAAGGCCATCGTGTCGCAGACCTTGACGAGCGCTTCGAGTGCGCGAGGCATCGTCCAGTCGCGGTCACCCGCGTGAACGCGCGCGATCACGTCCTCGAAGTCGATGCCCTCGACCAGGCGCATCGTGAAGTAGGGCGTGCCGTTCGCGTCGAGACCGCTCTCGTGGACGGGCACGACCCCCGGGTGATCCAGCAGGCTCGTGATCCGCGCTTCCTCCTGAAAGCGCTTGCGCAGCCGCGGACCGTCGCGGCGCAACGACTTCAAGGCAAGATCACGATCGAGCTGTGTGTCGCGCACTCGTTCGACGACCCCCATGCCGCCGCGGCCGAGTTCGGCAACGCGGGTGTAGCGTTCGATCGGGTGCTCTCCAGCAGAACCTGCCGTCGGATTCAACTCAGCGTAGATCAGCAGGAATTCGCGCGCGACGTCCTCCTCGAAGCCGGGGAAGCGCGCGAGATAGTCGCGCAATGGACGAAGTCCCGAAGACATCGAGTCCGTCGCTGCTTGCAACCGGAAATCGCACAACGCCGAGTTGCGCGCATCGTCGATGGGGGAGGCGTGGAGCACTGGGCTCGAGTATAGCGAGGGTGGCCGACCTCTCGATGTGGACGGAAGCACCCGTGCGCACTGTGCCCTGATTCGGCGCGCAGTCTCGGCGAGTGGCGCACTGGACGGGCCGCAACACTCGCGCAAACGCACCGAGCCCGGCGTCGGTGCCGGGCTCGGCCTGCAATTCAACGGCAATCGGCTTTCGTGTCAACGGGAGTTGACAGGCCCATCCATCTCACGGACTCCAGGTCACGCTGTATGCGTTCGTCAGGTTAAATGTCGCACTTGGACAGTGGGCCGGCGGCGGGTCCCGGTACCAGATTTGATAGTGGTAAGTCCCTCCCGTGAGCGGAACAGCTCCGACGATCGACAACGGTGGGTCTCCAGCCTGTGGATATGCGAGCGTGCCACCCGTGCCGAGCACGACTTTGAGGCGCGTGATCGTCCCGCCGATGCACAGCAGGCCGTCGCCGAACGGGATCCCGCTTTGGATCGGCAGCGTGCCCTGGAAGAGCAGGCCGACGGTCGTCACGTCGCTCGCGGTCAACACGACCCGGTTGATTCCGGCCGCATCCTGCGAGCGGTCCGGAACGCCGGAACCCTTGAGCAAGCCCCCGGGATTTCCCGGTGTCGAATTGCGGCAGCCGCGACCTGGTCCCGAATCCGCCACGTTCGGATAGCACGGGCCGTTGCCATGGTCGCAGGTGCAGTACGCGATGCCCGTCTGATCGCAGGGGGCGGAATCGCCTTTGAGCAGCATGCCGTACACGTAGTCGCACTGGTGCTTGTCGGCCATGTCGACCGGCTGGTGGTAGGTGCGCTTCCACAGCCACTTGGGCTTCCACTTGATCTTCCAGTGTTGGATGACGGGCACCCAGATCTTCTTGCCGCGCACGATCTCGTGGATCGACGGCATGTCAACTACGCGCAGCAGCGGATCGTCGTCGCCCGCGTAACCTGACGTCGAGTAGTTCTGGAACATCGCATTGTCGGTGACGACGAAGGTCTCCTCGTCGTTCCACCACGTTCCGCCAGTGGACCAGTAGCGATTGTTCGGCTGGAAGGGGAGTATCCGCCCATTCGTGCCCGTGAAGTGGTCCGCCGTGCTCTGGATGAACGTGTAGTGCTTGGCATGGAAATTCAGCGCGGGGAAGAAGGCCGGATCGGTCCGCGGGTTGTACATGGAACTCGGCGGGATGCTCTCGATCATGCCCGCCGGCGAATAGAAGGGCGTAGCGGCCGACGCGATGTGCATCGGGTGCAGCACTCCGAGGAGCGGACCGAATCCCGTCGTCACGACGAGTCGATCGATCACTTGGTCGATGTAGAGCCCGATCGCCCTCAAGCGTCCGTCGTCGTTTGCTAGCCCCATGTCGAACATGCGCGAGTAGATGAGCGGTGGCACGTTCACGCCTTCGTTCTTCACCTGGAGGAGAGAAGGCCACAACGCGACGAAGTTGCGCTTCGCGCACTGGCTGTCGACCGTCAAGAGCCCGTCATCGAAGCCCGGTGCAAGCAGGTTCTTGAGTGGGAACAGCATGGTCGGGTGCCCACCCGCGACCGTGACGGTCGGCACGGGCACGTTGTCCAGGTACTGCGTCCACTTTGCTTCGATCACGAGGGGCACCATGTCCAGCAAGGCCGTGTTCTGCACGATCGGGCCCGAGATCAGGCAGGACAATGAGACATCTGGAGCACAGCCTAGACCAGCCGTTTCGGCGAGCCCCTGAGCAGCCCAGATGGCCACGCATATCTTTGCAGCCAGTGACGGATCGCTCACAGCGACATAGCCCCAGGCCGCGATGAGCGCCGTGGCGTAGCGGCTCCCCTTGAAGGCACCGTGCAGCGACACATGGGCCTTGGCATGGTCGGCGATGAAGCCCGCGTCCAAGTTCGCGTGGAGGGCAGCCGCGGCGTACGCGACGTCCGTGTAGAGCGAACCGAGGCCCTGGCTGATCGTCACGAAGCTCGGCGTGCCGAATTTCGTGGTGTCGCCATTTCCAGTCGGGTCGACCACGCCGGTGCCGAAGCGCATCGCGTCGGAGATCTGTGTCAGGATCGCTTGCGCGGCCACGTCGGCGCGGTCGTTCGAGGAGTAGCACACGACGAGGTACCGATTCTTGATCCCGTTCGGCGCAGCCTGCGCAAAGAACTTCTGAATGTGCGCGCTCCACGCGCGCTCCGCAGCGCGCTTGAAGTACCCCGTCCCGTAGTATTCCGGGTTGCTGGTGCTGCCTGGGAATTGACTCGGCGTCGACCAGTGCGCGTTGGCCGCGCACCCGTTCACCATGCCGTCGAGGATGTGCTCGAACTGGATGTCGTGCACGAACACGATGTCGCGGCCTCCGAAGGCGTAGCACTCCCCTCCAGTCGGGGCATGCGGAATGGCGGGCGGCGTGTACGCCGCGCCACCCGTGACGCTACCTGCGGTGGGAAGCGAGTTCTGGTAGCCGAGTTCCGTGTTCGCGATCTGGTTCTCCCAACCTAGCACGGCGTCCTGGATCTGTTGCGGCGTGTACCCCGTGATACCGAGGGCCGCGAGCGCGCTGAGAAGGTCTGGTGAGGTCGCTCCGCTCGGAGGCGTGCCTCCCAAGCTCGTGGGACAACCGATGTCCTGCGTCCACCCGACGGTGTTCGTTGCTTGCGATCCGTAGAGGTCGCGCACGTCGCCACGGTCCTCGTCGATGTTCTCCGCAGGCGGTTGTTCGAAGAGCCCAACGGGATAGACGGGATTGCCTTGCGCATCGACCACGGCCTCTTCGTCGCAGCACGGCGAGACGCAGGCGAGACCGTGGAAGTCGACGCGGAAGTCATCCACGTCGAACAGCGTGTTGAACTGCCCAGCCGTCTTCTGCGTGTAGAAACCAACCGTGATCGGAGGTGCATTGCAGGAGAAGTCGATCGGGGTCGGAGTGCCCTGGAGCACGACAAAATTCGGTGCGGTGAGCCCCTGGAGGCTCACGTGTCCCCAATGAAGGAAAGGCACGGACACGAAGGGGGACGCGTACCAGGTGCTGTTCTGCTTCAGTGCCAAGGCGAACGATCCGCCGCCCAGCCCTGCTCGCACCGACGCCGAGACGTCAACCGTGAGCACTGCGCCGTCCGCAGCTGGGTAGATCGATTCGTTCGCGAGCCAGCACGCGAGTGTGCTCGGGGCACTCGGGGCGTGCACAATGCGTCGGCGGACATTCGAGCTTCCCGGCGAGGCGTAGGGGAAACTGGATCCGCCAGGACCAGAAATCGTCTGATCCTGCCAGTAGGCGTTCGAGTAGGTGCTCTCCGAAGCGGTCACAAGCGTCTCGCACTCGTCCTGCACCTCGAAGCAGTCCGGTCGCAGGAGCCAGGCACCGGCGTAGCCCAGAGCGATTTCGAGCGCCTGCGGCGGGAAGTCATTCGCGCCCAGCGCCGCGAAGTTCAACGTGCCCGTTGCATCGCCGAACGCGAAGGCCCGGCCCGCTGCAGCACACGAGGGCGCATCAAGGGGCGCAGGAAACTGATTCGTCCCGTGCGCCAGACCCGCACCGATGAAATAGCGGCCCGATACCGTGACCGGCGTTGCCAAGTGGTACGCGATCAGATGGTCCGTGTCGACCTCGCTCACGACGATGTCTTCAACAGCGAGCAGCACGGCGTCGGAGGGGTCGCCGTCGTCGTTGGGGTCCTCCCACACAGCGACCTTCGCAGGTGAACCATTGGCGGGAGCGAGTCCTGCCGCTGCGAGCGAACCGAACGCGGTAGCCACGCTATGCACAGTGCGCGTCTCGCCCAGTTCGCCGAATCGTTGCATCCAACCCATGCCTCCGATCGGCGCGTAGCCCACCCCAGTTTCAGCCGACCCGTCGTCCAGTCCGCACACCATGACGTCGGGCACCGAGATCATCAGCGTGAACGCCGCCGTGCCGCCAGGCGTTCCGGGGTAGGAACCAACCTGGAAGACGAACGTCTCGCCCTCGTCCGCCTCGAAACACACGCGCGAGCGCAGGCCGCAGGTCGAGTCGTCGTTGCATGCGATGGCGAACGTACTCGGGCAGCCCGAGTCTCGGTACACGGCGACCTTGGTGTCGAAGCTGCTCGCTGCACCACAGAAGTCGAGCGTGACCGTGCCGCGTTCTGTCGCCGTCCACTCGAACCACACGTCGCGATCGATCGCCGGAGAGCCGATCGCGATGCAAGCACCGTTGGCCTGTCCTTGGATCCCCGTCGAAGCCAGCACTGTGTTGACGCTGTGCGGTCCAGCTCCGGCGATGATCGTCGGCGTAGCACAGTCGTCGCCCGGCACGGTGCTCCCGCAAAGAATCGAGAACGAGCCCGGAGCTGCGATGGTGCCGGGAAACGATCCGATCTGAAACAGGTAGTTGTTCCCTGCGACACAAGCAAATGTGACTTCGCTCGCGGCGCCACAGAAGTCATCGTTGCACGCGATGGCCGAGCCGCTCGCTGGGCATCCCGAGCCCGGGTACACGGCCAGCTTTGAGTCGTACGAAACCGAGCCACACGTCGACAACGTAGCCAGGCCGTTGCAGCCTGCTGTCCAGCTGAACCAAACGTCGTTCCATGTGCCGACGAAGCCGTTCTGGTCGCACAGGACTTCCGATTGTCCTTGCGATCCAGTCGTCGCGCTCGTCGTGTCGAGCGGAAACACACCACTCCCGGTGACGATCGTCGGACTGTTGCAGTCGTCGTTCGCTCCCGGCGGAAGCAAGCTGCTCGATCCACCTCCCGCGCCGGGTGCGGGTGGCGGCAGCGCCGAGCCGTGCGACTTGGGTCGAGTCGGAGCAGCGCTCGTGTGGATCTGGGCCGAGGCGACGGTGCTGAGTGCGCAGAATACGCCGAGGGTGATGGTGGACAAGTGCTTCATGAGTGGGTCTCGAGTGGAGAGGATCGAGTGCTACGCAACTGGTTCCGACGACCGATTCACTACGGACACCAGGTAACCGACAGGGCATTCGAGGAGTTCGACGTTGAGCTCGTGCACCAGGCGCCGTAGTCCTTGAATCGGACCTGGTAGTGGACGGTGGTGGGCATCGTGAGCCCGCCCAAGAGAGCGAGGCCGCCCCCGCACGCACTGCCGGGGAAGACCGCGGAATTCGACGAGAACCCTCCCGCCGACCCCGAGGTCGTGGCGCAGAGGAGCGTGAGTGGGCCGGCAACGCAGGCGAGCCCGTCGAAGAAGAGCACACCAGACGAACCACTGCTCGGCGCTTGATAGAGGATCACCGGAGAATTGGGAACGTCGACCACCGTCAGCACGAGCGAATCCGCCTGGATCGAGGGGCTGCCCGTTGCCGACAGGAGCGCGCCGGTGTTGCCCGGGATCGAGTGGACACAGCCGCGACCCGCCGCCGAATTGGGTGCGGGGTTCCCGGGCACGCTCGAACTCGTCGCGAAGCACGGGCCGTTCCCCGCGTCGCACGCGCAGTAGCTCACGATCAGCGCAGAAGGCGAGTTCACGACACCGGGCGCACTCGTGAAGGTGCCGCAGGCATTGGTGCACTCGCACGTGTACGCGCCCGCGTTCGTAGGGCCGACACTCGAGATCGAGTACGTGGACTGGGTGGCGCCACCGATCGAGGAGCCGTCGAGCTTCCACTGATACGTCGTTTGATACGCGTTCTGCGGGAGCACCGTCAGCAACACGCTTGAACCGAGGCACTCCGTCACCGTCGCGGGATCGACCGAGAATGTCGTGGGCACGGCGGTGAGCACGAAGCTCTGTTGCACGTCTCCGCACGGGCTCCTGGCGATGCATGTCCACGTCCCCGCGTGGGAGAGTTCGACTGGCGAGAGCGACAACTGCGCGGTTGTCGAAGTCAGGACGCCCTGCGGATTCCGCCACTCGAGAGCGGTCGGAGTCCCGCCGCGCGTCGTGAAGCCGAGCAGGAGCGACGCCCCCTCACATGCGACCTGATTCCCAGGCGAGTTCGTGATTTGGACGGCAGATCCGACTGTGAGGACCGCGGCGGCGCTCGTGACCGGGGGACAAGTCGCGCTGCAGACGCACGTGTACGTGCCAGCGTCGCCCGCGGCGACGCTCGAGATCGAGTACGTCGACCCGGTTGCTCCGGAGATCGGGAAACCGTTGCGACGCCACTGATAGCCGACCGCACCCTGACCCGTCGCGCTCACACTGAAGCTGGCTGACTGTCCCGGGCAGCGCGTGATCGACGCTGGCTGCGAGGTGATCGCCGTGGGCGCGTACATATTCACGCTGCACGAGTTGACGCTCGTCAGGGTCCCGCACGAGTTCGTCACGACGACGCGGTACACGCCCACGTCCGCCGGGGTGAGCAATCCACCCGTCGAGTAACTGCTACCCGTCGCACCAAGGATCTGTGCTCCGTCCCGAGTCCACTGGTAGGTGTAGGGTCCGCCCCCGGTGGGCGAAGCCGTGATGGTTCCAAAGAGGTTGTTCGCGCAGCCGGCCATTCCGACGGGGGAGACGGTAGTGACCGGAGAGTTCAGAATAGTGAGGGTCGCCGTCTGACTCGTCAGCGTCGCGCACGAGTTCGACACGGTCACGTAATACGCGCCAGCCAGGTTCGTTGCGTGCGTCGACCCGGTCGCTCCGCTGATCGCAGCTGCGTTGCGATACCATTGGTAGCTGGGCGCCGGTGTCCCCGTAGCCGTCACCGATAGAGTCGGACCAGTGCCGTTGCACATGGTGGCGGACTGCGGCTGCGTCACGATCGTCGGCGCGGCGGACACGGACACACTCGAGGCATTGAGACTGTCCGCGGTCCCGCAGGGATTCGTGACTCGGCACCGATAGGAACCGGCGTCGAGGATCGTCAGTAGCGTTCCTGTCGAATAGGTGCTGGCCGTGGCGCCGGCGATCGGAACTCCGTCGTGCAGCCATTGATAGAGGTAAGGCGCGCCCCCAGTGGGCGTCACGCTCATTTGTGCGAACAGATTGGTCGTGCAGCCTGCCTGCGCGATCGGAGAGACGGTCGCGGAGGGTGAGGTGCACCCTGAACTCACCGCGGTGAACCGGGCCCACATGATCTCTTGGAACTGGGCCTTGTTCGCCGTGACCGAAGTCGTCGTGAAGCCATCGGAGACCGTGTACGAGCACGGCAGCCCTCCCGCCACCGTGCTGCTGTTGGCGACGATGTCCGGGAAATCGAGAAGGGTTCCGTCCAGGAAGGCCTCGCCCGGGTTCGCATCCGAGCGGTTGTTCGCCGTGTTGAAGTTGGACACCGCGACGTAGTAATCGCCGGGCAGCAGCGTCAGTGTCACACTCGCGGCGGCACCTGATGCCGCGGCAGGATCGTCGTTGTGACCCGCTGCGACAGGATTCAGGTTGGTGTCGTAGACGTAGATCTCGGTGTCCGTCGTGAGTCCACTCGCCGTTGCGATCGTGATCGAACCCGCGTAGAGGTTTCCGGGGATCACAGTCGGACCGACCTGCACGGTCGAAAACGTCGCGGTGTACGGCGCTGTCGTGGCGGATGTCCCCGTCACGCGGTAGTAGACTTCTTCCTGCCTTCCGAATCCGTACCAAGCGTTGGCGCGCGCAGGGAGTGTCGTAGTCGCGCTGATTTGGAACGCGAAGTCGCCTGAAGAAATGACACCTCCGGACTGAGGGAGCCCGCGCAGGGATCCCGTATGCCCGGTGGTTCCTGAGGTGATCGCGAGTTGGTGACGATAGATGGCCAGAGGCAGCGCGCACGTCTTGAGTCGAAACGTGTCGACGGACGCGACTCCCGGAGTTGTGAGCGCACCGGTCGTCGTCCCCGTGATGACGTCGCCGGCAACAAGGCAATTCACGCTCGTCGCCTCGGATTTCGTGTTGTTGGGTTCGACTTCGGGAAAGGCCGTTTGTGCCGATGCGAATGAACTGGCTGCGAGTTGGAGCAGCAGGAACGGGGCAAGCCTTGTGTTCATGTGTGACTCACGGAGCTCGGGCATGGTCGGGGCACGCACGCTCAGATCGCCTACTGGTGCTCGCGGCACGCAAGGCTCTCTGCCGGTGACCAGAAGAGAGCCGCAGACGCGCTCGGCTCTCCTCTTGCTCAGGGAGTCGCACGAACGCGACGCGATCGGACAAGAAAGTCGGCAAAGAACCCGGGAGTACACCCATGGCATCCCGGGTGCGTCTGCCGGTTCGCGCCTCTCCTCTGAGCCGTGGGCACCTCCCTGGCCACTGAACCGCTTCCGGGTGGCCTGCACGTATGGACTCCGGGGGGGGCCGGCTCGTACAACCAACGATGCCAAACTCGAACGTCCGGACGATCTCCATGAAGCCCAAATCACCCAACGAACCTTCACTGACCTCGAATCGAGCCGGCGCCGGCTCGCTCGATGCCGCGACGATCCGTGCGAAGGAGAAGGAATTCATGTTCCCCTCGCTCGCGCACTACTACCAGGAGCCGATCGTGCTCACCGAGGGCAAGGGGTCGCGCCTGAAGGACATCGACGGACGCGAGTATCTCGATTTCTTCGGCGGGATCCTGACGGTGTCGGTCGGGCACCAGAACGAGCGCGTCAACGGCGCGCTCAAGGCGCAGATCGACCGGCTCGGGCACGTGTCGACGCTGTATCCGACGATCCCGATGGTGGAACTCGCCGAGACGCTCGCGCGCATCACGCCGGGACGCTTGAAGAAGAGCTACTTCCTCGCGTCCGGCACCGAGGCGGACGAGACGGCGGTGATGCTCGCGCAGGTGGCGACCGGGGCGCTCGAGATCATCGCGCTGCGACACGGCTACTCGGGACGCTCGCTGCTGGCGCAATCGCTGACGGCGCACTCGAACTACCGTGCCGTGCCGACGCAGATCGCGGCGATCAAGCACGCGCTTTCTCCGTACTGCTATCGCTGTCCGCTCGGCCTCAAGTACCCCTCGTGCAAGGTCAAGTGCGCGACGGATCTCGAGGAACTCATCCAGACGACGACGACGGGCAAGATCGCGGGGTTCCTCGCCGAGCCGATCCAGGGCGTCGGCGGCTTCGTCACGCCGCCGCCTGAGTACTTCAAGATCGCCGTCGAGATCATCCGCAAGTACGGCGGCATTTTCATTTGCGACGAGGTGCAGACCGGATTCGGCCGCACGGGCAAGCACATGTTCGGCATCGAGCACTGGGGCGTCGAACCGGACGTGATGACGATGGCGAAGGGCATCGCGAACGGCATGCCGCTCGCCGCCTGCATCGCGACGCCGGAGGTCGCGGACGCGTTCAAGAAGGCGCACATCTCGACGTTCGGGGGCAATCCGCTCTCGTGCACGGCGGCGAACGCGACCATCGCCGAGATCGAGGATCACAAGCTCGTGGCCAACGCCGAAGCGCAGGGCAAGCGTCTGCGGGAGGGCCTCGAGGACCTGCAACGCCGCCATCCGAAGGTGATCGGCGACGTGCGCGGCAAGGGGCTCATGCAGGCGATCGAACTGGTCGTCGACGAACCGGCCGGTGATCGCACGCCCAACGTGCCCGCCACGCTGAGGCTCTTCGAGGAGACGAAGAAGCGCGGCCTCCTGATCGGCAAGGGCGGCCTGTTCGGCAACTCGATCCGCATCGCGCCCGCATTGAACATCACCGCCGGCGAGATCGACGAGGGCCTCAAGACCCTGCGCGAGTCCTTCGCGACGATGACGGCATGACGACGCACGACGGCAGGCTCGCGGAAGGAAGGCTCGAGGAGCGCTTCGAGGAGAAGCATCCGCCGCTCTCGCACGCCGAGGCACTCGCGGAGAGTTCGCGCTGCCTGTATTGCTTCGACGCACCGTGCATGCGTGCCTGTCCGACGCACATCGACATCGCGGGCTTCATCAAGAAGATCTCGAGCGACAACCTGCGCGGTTCCGCCAGGACGATCCTGACGGCGAACCTGCTCGGTGCCTCGTGCGCGCGTGTCTGCCCGGTCGAGGTCTTGTGCGAAGGATCGTGCGTGTACGTCGCCTGGGGCCGCAAGCCGATCGAGATCGGACGCCTGCAGCGTCACGCGATGGACCATGGCGCGTCCATAGATCTGCTCGCGAAGAAACCCGCCAGCGGCAAGTCGGTCGGCCTCGTCGGCGCCGGCCCGGCCTCGCTCGCCTGCGCCGGAACCCTGGCGCTGCTCGGCCATCGCGCCGTGATCTACGAGAAAAGCGCGCTTCCCGGTGGCCTCAACACGAGCGGCGTCGCGCCCTACAAGATGGACGCGCGCAATGGGCTGTCGGAGGTGGAATTCATCCGCGCGCTCGGTGTCGAGATCCAGACCGGCGTCGAGGTCGGCCGCGATGTGAGCGCGGAGCAGCTCCTGGCGCGTCACGACGCCGTGTTCCTCGGGCCCGGACTCGGTCCGGATTCGCGCCTGGACGCGAGGAACATCGACGGCCCAGGCGTCCACGGCGCGGTCGAGTGGATCGCGCGCATGAAGCTCGATCCCAAGACGTCGCTCCAAGGCGTCAAGCGCGCGGCAGTCATCGGCGGCGGCAATACCGCTCTCGACGCCGCGCGCGAGTTGAAGGCCCTCGGGGTCTCCGATGTCAAGCTCGTCTACCGCCGTGCCGAACTCGACATGAGCGGCTACGAGCACGAGTGGCACGAAGCGAAGAAGGAGGGTGTCGTGCTCGTGCCGAACGCCCTCGTTCGCGAAGTCGTGCGCGAAGGCGAGCGCTTGAAATGCCTCGATCTCGTGCGCGCCGAGAACGGTCGCGCGACGCCCGAACGCCTCGATCTCCTGCCCGTCGACCTCGTGCTCGTCGCGACCGGTCAGGCGAAGCTGCGCGTGCTCGCGTCGCTGTTCCCGGGCGTGAAAGTCGACGACAAAGGCCGGATCTCTGCCGATTCAAGTTCCGGCCGCACCGGGAATCCCCGCGTGTTCACCGGCGGCGATGCGCTGAACGGCGGCAAGGAAGTCGTGAACGCCGCCGCCGAAGGCCAGGCGGCGGCGCGCGCGATCGACAACTTGCTCATGGCCCGCTGAGCCAAGGGGCGCGAGACGCCGAGGCGAACGGTCATGGGTGGCGGGTGCAATGTGCAGCCTGACAGCCCGCCGCGCGGTACTCCGCGCGGGCGGGCGGATCAGAAACGCGACCGTTCAACGAGGCAGTTCTTGTCGGGCGCCCCCGGGGGGGGGGGGGGGGGGGGACCCCCCCCACCACCCCCCCGCGGCGCACCCGGGGGGGGGGGGGGGGGGC
>JBGATY010000270.1:0-4268 GCA_044228955.1 Planctomycetota bacterium
ACTGCCGCAGCAGGCGCGGCAGCGGCGTGTTCTTGACGCCCTTCGGCACGAAGTTCGTGAGCGCGTGCAGTCCAGTGTCGTAGCGCCGACCGCTGCGCTTGTAGAACGAGTTCAAGCCGCCCCATAACGAGTGCCGCTCGAGCACGACGACGCGCTTCCCGAATTGCGCGAGTCGAATGCCTGCGGCGAGCCCGCTCATGCCCGCCCCGATCACGATCGCGTCGTAGCGGTTCGAGCTCATCACCATCCGCGGCGGGGGGGGCCTAGACTCCGACCGGCTTCGACTTGCCGGCCAGTTTCGGACCGAGGTACGCGACGCAGCCGTCGAGCGTGGCCAGCTCCTTGTAGTCCTCCTCGGGCACCTGCACGCCGTAGCGCTTGCGCAGCTCCATCACGATGTCGAGGAAGTCCATCGAATCGAGTTCGATCTGTTCCCGCAGACGAATGCCGGTGTCGAGGCTCGAGACGTCCTCGTCCGGGGCGATCGTCGTGATGATGTCCTTGATGGCCAGGATGATCTCTTCGCGGTTCATGTGGAGAGTTGGGAACTCGAGTGTTGGGTCAGGAGCGATAACGACGAATGACGACGGCCGAGTTGATGCCGAGCATTCCGAAGGAGAGGTTCAGCACGTGATCCACGCGGTCCGAACGCACGGGCTCGTTGGCCACGAGGTTGCGCACTTCGCACGCGGGATCGAGTTCGTCGAGGTTGATCGTGGGGTGCACGAAACCGTCGACGAACGAGGGCAGGTTGCCGGCCAGTTCCAGGGCGCCCGCGGCGCCCATCGTGTGACCGATGAAGCTCTTGGTGTTGTTCACGCGCGTCCGGGCGCTGTCGCCGAACACCGCGCGCAGTGCTTCGCACTCCTGCTGATCGCCGAGCGGAGTCGCGGTGGCGTGCGAGCTGACGATGTCGATGTCGTCGGGCGCGAGGCGGGCTCGAGCGAGGGCGCCGCGCATGCACTCGTTCTGGCGTTCGGCGAGCGGGAGCACGAAGTCGGCCGCGTCGGAATTGACGCAGTGCCCGACGATCTCGCCGTGGATCCTGGCGCCACGCTTCAACGCAT
Source organism: Planctomycetota bacterium (assembly GCA_044228955.1). GTDB lineage: Bacteria > Planctomycetota > UBA1135 > UBA1135 > JAEUIA01. Next base: position 1,068 of record JBGATY010000270.1, read on the forward strand.
CGTCGAGGCGCTCCAGCGCGTACAAGCAGCCGCCTTCCGACACGACGATGCCGTTGCGGGCCTTGTCGAACGGCCGCGAAGCCTTGGTGGGGTCCGAGTGGCTCGCGAGCGCACCCTGGGCGCGGAAGCTGGCGAAGATGCCGAACGTGTGGATGCTCTCGCTGACGCCGCCGCCGAGCGCGAGGTCGATCTCGCCGAGCTGCAGCATCTGCATGCCGTGGATCAGCCCGAGGTTTCCCGCCGCGCATGCCGCGCCGATGCAATAGGCCGGGCCGGTGATGCCGAACGCGAGCGCGGTCTCCCCGGCGGGGTTGTTCGCGACCGTGCGCGGGTTGTGATGGTGCGACCAGAACGAGAGGTCGAAACCGTACTGCGAGACCTCGTGGATCTGGTTCTCGGTCTCGACGTTGCCGTGCTCGGTGGTGCCGATGTAGATGCCGACCCGCGCGCGGTCGCGCGCGCCGATGTCGATTCCCGCGTCGGCGAGAGCCTCGCCTGCGCAGTAGATGCTGATCGACCCGGCGCGCGTGCCGCGGCGCAATTCCTTGCGTTTCTGCCAGCGCAGAGCATCGAAATCGCAAATGCCGGCAAGCGTGCGCCCGACGTGCCGGATCTCCCACGGCTTGACGCCCGAGACCTTGTTCAGGAGGTTCGAGCGAAACTCCGCGAGCGAATTGCCGTTCGGGCTCGTGAGGCCGATTCCGGTGATGACGATACGCGGCAACGAACTCATCGCGGGTTCCGCCGATCGGAGTGCGGACGCTTCAGCGGCGGTGCGTCGACGACGGGCTCCGAGGGCTCGTCGTCCTCGTCCTCGTCGTCATCGTCGTCCTCGCGCATGCGGCTCAACATCGCCGCGGCGAGTTCGGCACGCGCGAGTTCGTCTGGCTGTCCGCTCTTGCCTCCGGCAATGAGGCGCGTCGGCACCTTCATGCCCACCTTGAGCGCGGTGCCGACGGCTTTGGTGAGGATGCTCTCCGAGTCGCCGAGCGCGCGCTCCACCGAGCTGAACACGAGGTGCATCACGGCCTCGGCGATGCTGCAGGAACTGATGATGGAGCGCAGCGACAGGACGCGCGGATCCTTCTCGCCGTACCGACCGCGGATGTAGTCGAGCGTGCTCTCGGCCGCCTGCTTGAACTTGCCGAAGACGACCTGCTCGCGGCGGCGGAACACGGTCGCGACGATCGACAACGTGTTGCCGACCGGTGAATGCAAGTGGCAGCGGCGATGCGTGTCGAACCCCGCCTGGATCGCACCCCACTCGAGCAGGTCGTTCAACGTCTGGCTGGTCGCGCCGACGGACAAGCCCAACTCGCGCGAGACCTCGCGCGATGACAGCGGCTGGCCGGCGAGCACCAGGAGACCCCACACGCGCCCGTGCACGCGCTTGAAGCCGAACGTCTTGAAGAACAGCTCGAACGTGGGGAGCTGGGCCGTGAGCGGCTCGTCGAGTCCTTCGAACTCAGGAACCTCGGCAATAGCGCTCTTCTGGGCCATGGGGTGGGGGTGGGCTCACGGAGTTCAGATTTTCCTGAAATCCACGAGACGGGATGTTTCGCATCCCGAGGCCCCCCTTGTCCACACGCGAACGGCGAAAATCAGGCGCCCGGACGCAACTTGACGGCGGTCCCGTACACGAGGAATTCGGCCGCACCCTGGGCGATCTCGCAGGTCACGAAATGCACCCCGACCACCGCATCGGCTCCGAGCGCCCTCGCCTCGGCTTGCATGCGGTCCAGGGCCTGTTCGCGAGCCTCGGCCATGAGTTTCGTGTACTCGTGGACTTCGCCGCCGACCAGGTTCTTCATCCACGCCGTCACGTCGCTCTTCAAGTGCGCCGCGCGGACCGTATTGCCCCGCACGATGCCGATGTGGCTCGCGATTTCACGTCCGGGGACGGCGTCGATCGTGGACAGGATCATCGTTTGACCTCGGTGTAGGGATCGTAGGGGAGCGTGCGGATGCGCGCGCGCACCACGAGCCAAAACCAGACCAGGAAAGCCAGGAGCCCACCGAGGATCACTGCCTTGAAGAGGATCGGGGCCTCCGAGCGCGAGAACTCGAAGACTCCGAAGCCGATGACCGCCAGGACGTCGATGAGCAGGAAGCACCAGGCGATCGTCAACACCCAGGCCCGCGGCCGCGACTTTCCGATACGCGCCCACTCGAGGTCTTCGGGTTCGCGCGGTGCGACCTCGCGCGCGAGTACGTTCAACCTGAGCAGCGCCGCCACTTCGCGCGACAGGGCCGGCTCGTGCTGGAGCCGCTGTTCGAACGTGGCACGCTGATCGGGCTCCAACTCGCCGTCCGTGTAGGCCATCGCCAGCAATTCGTCCGGGGACGGCGGCCGTTCGGACCGGGGATCGCGCGCGTTCATCGTTCTTCCTCCCGGGTCGGATGCGTTTCCTCGAGGGGGAAGACGCTCTTGTCGAGACCGTCGCGCAGGCGGCGGCGAGCGTGGAAGAGGCGCGACATCACGGTGCCCTGCGGGATGCCGAGCGCGCTCGAGATGTCCTTGTACGACAACTCCTTGAAGTGGCGCAGCGCGAGGATCTCGCGGTCGTGCGCGGACAGATCCTCGAACGCGCGCCAGAAGTACTGTGTGCGCTCGTTCGAGATCGTGGCGTCCGTCGGCCCGACGTCGTCATCGACGATGCCGAAATCGAGATCCTCGTCGGTGGCGCTCTGCTTCTCGAAGTCCGCCATCGGCCGCACCCGTTTCTTGTCGCGCAGGAACGAGTAGCACGTGTTGCGCACGATGCGGTGAAACCACGGATTGAACGCCTCGCCCTCGCGAAACGTCTCGCGCGCCTTGTAGACCTTGAGGAAGGCTTCCTGACACAACTCCATGGCGTCTTCGTTCGAACCGACGAGTGCGCGCGCCACGTGGAATGCGCGGCTCCGGACGCTCTCGACGAGTGCGTCGAAGGCCGTCTTGTCGCCGCGTTTCGCCGCCAGCATCAGCCGGGTGGCCTCGCACTGCATTTCGGGCCCACCGTACGCGCCGGCCTCGCCCGCATTCAGGTTGGACCGAGAATCTCCCGGCCGACCGCTCACGCCGCCGGCTCCGCGCGCAGCGCGATCTCGAGCGCGTGCCGGGCGGCCCGGCCGCAGGCTCCCGGCGGGCCGAGGCGCCGGCGCGCTGCCTGGAGCCCTGCCACGGCGTTCTTGCGCTCGACGGGGTCCTTGTGGAGCCGC
>JBGATY010000271.1:0-4236 GCA_044228955.1 Planctomycetota bacterium
GCCGCGACATCAACCTCCGCGACTGGACGCATCGTGAACGCCCGGAAGGGCCCGACGGGCCGTGGCGGGGGCGCTTCGCATCGAATCGGAGTGCCAGCGCGCCGGAAGGAATGCGGCATGGGATCGGGACTTCTCGGCCGTCCGTCCGCGGAGCGCCGTGACGAAGACGTATGGTCGCGAGGTCGGCTTGCCCTACGATGAGGGCGAAGCGCACGGATGACCGCGTCGAACCGAGCGTGAACTCGAGCGCGACGAGATCGGCTCGACGCGCACCCTGAATCATGGAACACGGCGAATCGAAGCTCGGCCTCGTCGATCGGCGCGGCAAGGAAATCCGCGAGGATCGCGAACTCGCCCCGTGGGCCATGAAGAGCCGCCTGTCGCGCGGGCGGCACTTCCTCGAAGCCGAGGACGAATTCCGCACGGCCTTCGAGCGTGATCGCGACCGCATCGTGCACAGCACCGCGTTCAGGAGGTTGATGTACAAGACGCAGGTCTTCATCAACCGCGCCGGCGACCACAACCGCACGCGCTTGAGCCACAGCCTGGAGGTGTGCCAGGTCGCGCGCAGCATCGGGACGGCGCTCGGACTGAACGAGACCTTGTGCGAAGCGCTCGCCCTGGCGCACGACATCGGACACCCGCCGTTCGGACATCGCGGCGAGATGGCGCTCGACGAACTGATGAAGGGACATGGCGGTTTTCGCCACAACGCGCAGGTGCTGCGCGTCGTCGACATACTCGAGCGCCGCAGCCCCGATTATCCCGGCCTCAATCTGACACGCGAGGTGCGCGAGAGCCTGCTCAAGCACGAAGCACGCGAGGACTGGCCCGCGGAGTTCGGCGCGCGCCCGCGCTGGCCCTGGTTGGAAACTCAGGTCGTCGACCTCGCCGACTCGACCGCGTACGACATGCACGACATCGAGGACGGTCTGCTCGCGGGCAAGTTCACCGAAGACGCGATGCGCGAGCGCGTCGGACTGTGGCGTCGGGCCGAAGCCGAAGTGGAGGCGCGTCATCCCGGGTTCCTGCGCGCCACCGACGACCGGAACCTGCGCGTGAAGCGCGTGGCCAATCAGATCATCGGCGCCTGCATCCGCGATCTCGTCGAGGCGTCGCACGCGCGGATCCTCGCCTCGAGCCTGCGCGAACCGGAAGACGCTCGCAGGGCTCAACAAATGTCGATCGCGCACGGTGCCGAGCTCGCGCCTCTCGTCGCGGAGTTGCAGGCGTTCTTGTACGAAAACTTCTATCGCCATCCGGACCTGATGGCGCTGTCGGAGTACGCGCGGAAGGTGCTCGCCCGACTGTTCGAGGTCTATGTGTCGCGGCCGGTGGAAATGTCGCCGTGGTATCGGGACTGGGCGCGGGAGGTCGGGGTCCAGCGCGCGGTGTGCGACTACCTGGCGGGGATGACCGATCGCTTCGCGGAGCAGGAATTCGCGCGCTTCGGGGCGTGACGATGGGAAGCGGGCAAGGCCTCGCCTGCAGCGCTGTCTTGTCGTGTCCGAGCGGGGCGCTCGACCTCAAGAACGGCGTCGAGGTCCCCTGTCCGACTCGACATGGATGGACCTTTCCGACTGGCGTCCTCGACAGCCAAGGGCTCGCTGGGATCTCTCTCGATCAAGAACGGTGACTTGTCGACACGCCTCGGCGGAGACTCGCAGCGCTCGAGCGCAGCCGCATGCGGCGGTCTCCCTCCGGATGCGCTCGCCGGCACCGCGGACGGCTCTCTCGAGTGAACGAGGCCGGTCTAGAACGACTGCTTGTAGACGAGCGCGGCCAGGACCACCAGGACGACGACCGCGATCACGATGCGCCACTTCATGCTGCTCTTCTCCGTCATGTCGTCGTCTCGAAACGCTGGCGCCAGCCGCGCAGCGCCAACAGTGTGAGCGCGATCGCGATCGCGAACAAGACGCCGAGTTCGAGGAGGACACCGTCGAGGCCCTTGCCGTACCACAGGATCGCGTGGTACCCGTCCATCGCCCAGGCGTTGAGCGTGAAGTGGCCGAGCTTCTGGAACCAGGCAGGCGTGATCATCAACGGGAACCAGCTCCCGCCGAGTGCGCTCATCGTGAGAATGATGAGCGTCGACAGGCCTTCGAGCTGCTTCTGGGTCCGGCACGTCACCGCGAGCAGTAGCCCCATCCCCGTGGCGGCGGCCGCGACGCCCAGCGAAACGGCGAGCAGCGCAACGGGTGAGCGCATGATCGGCAATCCGAACACGACGCCGCCGAAGGTGAACAGGACCAGGAGTTGCGCCAATCCGATCGGGATCGTGAAGAGCGCCTTGCCGATCAGGACGGACCTGTGGGCGGTCGGCGAGAGGCGCAGGCGCTGCAACGTCCCTTGCCGCTCCTCGTCGAGGATCGTCCCACCCGCGTTCGTGAGGCTGAACAGGAGCATCATCACCGCGATCCCGGCCACGGCGTGCGAACCGCCGGCGGTCTTTTGCAGCGGATCCTCGTCGCCGGTCACGTCCTCGACCTCGAGGCCGAGCGCCTTGGGCATCGAGCTCATGAAGTCACCGCCGCCGTCGAGGGACGCGCCGAGCGTCTTCTCGAGTTCGTCGCCGACTCCCGCGTCCATCCCGAAGGCGGCCAGGCTCTTTCTCATCATCGAGCGGCCGACTTCCTTGCCCGCGAGCCGCATCAAAATCGGCATCAGGTTGCCCGCGACCACCTGTTGTTCGACGGTACGGGCCGCGTCGCGGTACAAGACGAGACGCGCTTCCCTTCCCGCCTCCAGATCCGCGCCGTAGCCGTTCGGAACGAGCAGCGCCGCGACCGCCTTGCCGTCGGCGATGCGCGCGCGCACGCCATCCGACGCCTTGACGCTCAAGCCCGCCGACTTCGCGATCTCGTCGACCAGTGCGCGCGACCGCGGGCTCGCGTCGAGGTCTTCGACCAGCAGCGTGAGCTTCCCCATGCCCTCGTCGCTGCCCATCGCGCCCATGGCTGAACCGAAGATCAGCGCGAGCACCAGCGGCAACGCGAACGTCAAGAGCAGCGCGGTGCGATCGCGCAGGAACAGCCGCAAGTCCTTGGCGGCCACCACCAGGGCGGGGCGGATCACGAGTCACCGTCCCGCAGCGCCCGGCCGGTGAGGGCCAGAAACACCGCCTCGAGATCCGGGCGCTCTTCCTCGACACTGGCCGATATCCCCATTCCGCGCAACGCCGCGCGGGCTTCGTCGACGCGTGCTTCCTCGGCGAGAACCAATCGGCGGCGGCCCGTCGCGGGCACCTTGCCCTGCAATTCGTCGAGGGTCCCGCTCGCGACCGCGCGCCCCGTGTCGAGGATCACGATGCGATCGCAGAGGCGCTCGACCTCGCCGAGTTGGTGCGTCGTGTACACGATCGCGACGCCGTCTTCGTGGAGGCGCTCGACCATCTCGTACACGTGGTTGCGGGACTGCGGATCGATCCCGACGGTCGGCTCGTCGAGGAACACGAGTTCGGGCTCGTGCAGGAGCGACGCGACGATGTTCAAGCGGCGCTGCATGCCGCCCGAATAGGATCCGACGCGATCGTTCGCACGGTCGACCAGGCCGGCGGCCGCGAGCGCCCACTCGACCCGCCCCTGGAGCACGCGCTCGTCGACGCCTTGCATGCGCCCGAAGAACGTCAGGTTCTCGCGCGCCGTCAAGCCGTCGTAGAGCGCGATCTCCTGCGGCACGACTCCGATTTTCGAGCGGAGCAGAACGGCGTCGCGGTCGGGGTCGAGACCCAGCACGCGTACTTCGCCCTCGTCCGGCCGCGCGATCGAGGAGAGGATGCGGATCAGCGTCGTCTTGCCCGCGCCGTTCGGGCCCAACAGGCCGAGCGCCTCGCCGCGCTTCAGCGACAGATCGATGCCGTGCAGGGCCGTGCGGGCGCCAAAACGCTTCACGAGGCCGCGCGCGGAGACGGCGAGCCGGTGATCGGACTCGCGACCTTCTGGTGTCTCGTCGGGGGGACTCATGGGTTCCGCGCCTATACTGTGCCGCCGCACCGCGCGATCCTTCGCGAAAAACCCCGACGATCGATGCCGCACATCCCCCATTCGTTCCAGGACCGGAGCCTGCTCGACCTCGCGCTCACGCACAGCTCGCTGCATGCGAACCGCGACAACGAGCGGCTCGAGTTCCTCGGCGACGCCGTGCTCCAGCTCTGCGTGAGCCGCCTGGTCTTCGACCGGTTCGCCGACCTCGGCGAGGACCGGGGTCGTGGGGCCGCCGGGCCTCGAGCCGCCA
>JBGATY010000272.1:0-4169 GCA_044228955.1 Planctomycetota bacterium
GTCCGCATCCTGGCCCTGGTCCTCGCAGGCGCCCTCTGGGCCTGCAGTCCGGTCACGTCAGCCCGCGAGGAAGCCCTCCTCGATCTCGAACAGCTCGCGTACATACCCGCCGGGTCCGTGCGCCTGCCGCCCTATTTCGCGAGGAGCGAAGTCTGCGAAATCGCGGAGCCGCTGCTCGTCGATCGCTACGAAGTGCCACGCGGACGCTGGCTCGCCTACCAGCGCCGTCTCGGCGACGACGTAGACCCGGGTCTGCGCGAGCGTGCGTCGACCTGGAGCGAGGACTCGTGGTCGTGGCCCGCGACGTGGATGACCCTCTTCGAAGCCCGAGCGTTCGCCCGGGCGCGCGGCATGCGTCTGTTCACTGCGCGCGAGTGGCTGTTCGTCGCGGCCGGCACGCGCGGTCTGGCGTACCCCTGGGGCCAGACGCGCGGCAGCCTGGTCGCCAACACCGTCGAGCTCGGCCTCTCGCGCCCGCTGCCCGTCGGCACGTTCGAGCTCGGCGTCACCGCGTTCTCCACCTACGAGATGTCCGGAAACGTGTGGGAGTGGGTCGAGGAGCCGATCGAGACCGAACTGCCGCGCGAGGCCGACCACAGCCAGTTGGCCTGGGTGATGGGGGGGTCGTTCGCGACGGCGCTTCAGCCGCTGTACGAGGTCGACAAGGAGGGACGGCTCACCTTCCAGAGCCTGACGCTCGATCCGCGCTCGCGCGGCGACGACATCGGATTGCGGTGCGCAGTCAGCGCGCGCACGTATCTCGCCGCGCACGCGGACGATTTCGGGGGCGACGAGGCCACGCGCGACCGACTGGTCGCCGTCGGCCGGCGCTTCGGGCGCGACGCGATGCCGTTGCTTGAGGAACTCGCGCGCGGCAGTCCCTCGGCGCGTGCGCTGCGCTGGATGCTCGAGGGCGCGTCCCAGTGAACGAACTCGTGCCGAGTGACAGCGGCCGACCGCAGTGGAGCGTGTTCAAGGCCGCGCTCGAAGCCCGCGGATTCCGGCCCTCGCGGCGCTTCGGGCAGAACTTCCTGCTCGACGAGAACATGGTCCGCGCGATCGTGCGCGACGCGGGCGTGGGGAAGGGGGACCGCGTGCTCGAGGTCGGTTCGGGCTGCGGATTCCTGAGCCTGCACCTGTTGCGAGCCGGTGTCGAACTGGTGTCCGTGGAGGTCGACGCGAGGCTCGTCGAGATCACGCGCGAACTGCTCTCGAACGAAGCCCGCTTCACGCTCGTCGAGGGCGACGTCCTGGCGTCGAAGCACGCCCTCGCTCCCGCCGTGATCGCGCGACTTCCATCAAGCGAGCCCTGGCACCTCGTCTCCAACCTGCCCTACGCCGTGTCGGGCCCCGTCATGGCCTGCGCGGCCGAACTCGAGAACGCGCCCGCGACGATGACCGTGCTCGTGCAGAAGGAGATGGCCTTGCGCGTCGCCGCTCTCCCGGCGAGCGACGACTGGGGTCCGCTCTCGATCCGCCTGCAGATCGACTACGACGTCGAACTGCTGCGGGACGTGCCGAGCGGGCTCTTCTGGCCCCGGCCCAAGGTCGAGAGCAGCGTCGTGAGGCTGGTGCGTCACGCCGAGCCCTGGCCGGCCGCGGAGCGACGCGCGCTGTCGCGCCTCGTGGACGAGCTGTTCCAGCGCCGCCGCCAATCCTTGGGGCGCGTGCTCTCCGAGGTCGTGGGTGACCGCTCGGTCGCGGCGGACTGGCTCGCGCGGGCGGGCCTCGAGCAAAGGACGCGGGCCGAGGACCTGAGCCTCGAGACCATCGCCCGACTCTCCCGGGAGGACCCCCGCCGTGGGGGCGGATCCGACACCCCCTGATCCGGCCGGGGGCCCGCGGGAGTAGGCGGCGGGCAGTGGCTTTGCGGCCCTCGGACTGCTACGATCCCAAGCGGATTCCGGCCTTCGACACGCTCGCCCGCTCGGCTCCAGCGCTCACGCGCCCCGATCGAGGCACCGCCCGGCCCCTGGACTCCGCCGTTCTCGCCGCTCCGAATCCGCTCTCTCCGTCTCCGGCACGAACCCCTCTCCGCGGCTTCCAATCGGACCCTTCCGAGCCCAAAAGGACTCCGGCGGGTGCTGGCTGGCGTGACTGTGGGGTGGAATTCTCTTCCTGTGGCACGCCGCAGGGCGCGCGGGGTCGGGATAGGCTTCGTTCATCGAGAGTCTTTTTCCGGCGTATGGGGTCGACTTCGAGCCCGAGCAAGAGCCCTGAATCGGTGATCCCGAGAGCGGGGCGATTGGCTTCGAGTTCGAGCGCCGATCCCCCGCCTCAAACGGTCCAGAGTCCCCCGAATCCCCCGCATCCAGCCATCGAGCGAGTTGTTTCACGAGTTTTCCGGAAAGGGCGCCAGCAGTCCGCGCCCGTATTTCCGCCCGCGTCGCCCCAAAGCTTCCTTTCCCAGCCGTCCAACGTTCCCCGAGGTCCCTTGCAGAACGACGATTTCAAGAGCGCGCTCGAAGCCATCAAGCTGCGTGCTCCGATCGAGGACGTCGTGCGCGAGCGCGTGCCCGGTCTGAAGAAAGCCGGCGCGAATTGGAAGGCGTGTTGCCCGTTCCACGAGGAGCGGACGCCTTCGTTCCACGTTTCGCCGCAGAAGGGGACCTGGCACTGCTTCGGCGCATGCAGCACCGGCGGCGACCAGATCAGCTTCATCCAGCGCTTCGACAACCTCGAGTTCTGGGACGCGCTCGAAATCCTGGCGGCGCGGACCGGCGTCACGCTGCCGAAGCGCGGCAGCGGATCGTCCGATCGCGACGAGGGCTCGCCGTTGTACGGCGTGCTCGATCACGCGCTGCGCTTCTTCCTGACCCAGATGCGCACGAGCGAGGGCCAGGCCGCCGTCCGCTACCTGCGCGGACGCGGCTTGAACGAGTCGACGTCCGAAGCGTTCGGAGTCGGGTATTCGCCGAGCGCCGGCCAGGCGTTCTGCGAGTTCGCGCGCTCGGAACGCCTCGACCTCGCGGCGTGCGAGAAGGCGAGCCTCATCCGTCGCAACGCCGAGGGCCGCGCGTACGACTTCTTCCGTGGCCGGCTGATGATCCCGATTCGCGACGCCAAAGGACGCGTCGTTGGTTTCGGCGCGCGCCGCCTGAGCGACTCCGACGAAGCGGGCCCGAAGTACGTGAACTCGGCCGAGACCGAGATCTTCAGGAAGGGCACGCTGGTCTACGCGCTCGATCGCGCGCTGCCTGCGGTGCGCAAATCCGCGCACATCGTGCTCGTCGAGGGCTACACCGACGTCATGGCCGCGCACCAGTGCGGCGTGAACAACGTGGTCGCGGTGCTCGGCACGGCGACGACGGACGATCACGCGGCGTTGATCCGGCGCACGGGCGCACGGCGGGTGAGCCTCGTGTTCGACGGCGACGAAGCCGGCCGCAAGGCGTCGTACAAGGCGCTGCACGGCCTCCTGCCCCTCGAGGTCGGGCTCGAGGTCGTCTCGCTCTCGGGTGGCGTCGATCCGTGCGACATGCTGGTGAAGGAAGGCGCGACCGCGTTCCTCTCGCAGATCGAACACGCGCGCGGCTGGTTCGAGTTCCTCGTCGCGGGCCTGGCCGGAAAGCGCGGCATCGAGCTGTCGCAGGAAGTGGACCGCGTGCTCGAGCTCATGGCGCGGCTCCAGAAGCCGGTCTACCGCGACTCACGCATCCGCGATCTCGCGCGCGAGCTCGAGTTGCCGGTCGCCGGACTGTTCGAGCAGTACGCCCAGATCGAACGCCGCACGCGCCCGGGTCGCCCGGATGAGCGCGACACGCCTGCTCCGCGAGGCGCCACGAATGCGGCTCGCGCTCCCCGCGAGACCGCGCCCGTCCCGTCGGCGAGTCTTGAACGTCCCGCCCCGCGCGACCCGGAAGTGGTGCGCGCGTTCGAGCAATTGATCGTCGCCGAGCTCCACGACGTCGCGCTGTGCTCGGTCGTTTCGGCCGAGCTTCACCACTGCGAAGACCAAGACCTCGTCGCGATCCACGGCGCGATCGACGCCCTGCTCGACGCGGCCGACCCGCTCGAGCCGATCCCGCCCGGCGCGGTCTTCACGGCCACCTTGACCGAGCGGATCACGACCACCGCCTGGGGCACGATCTACAACACGTCGGCCCTGGGCGAGAGCTGCGATGGCCTCGATCAGGACTGCGACGGCCTGGCCGACGAGGACTTCGATC
>JBGATY010000273.1:0-320 GCA_044228955.1 Planctomycetota bacterium
GCTTCGAGCACGGTGACCTTGCTGCCGAGCTTCCTGTACATGATCCCGAGTTCGAGACCGATGTAGCCCCCGCCGATCACCACGAGATGTTCGGGGATCTGCCTTGGCCGCAGCGCGCCCGTCGACGACCAGACCTTGTCCTCGTCGAACGCGAAGCCCGGGATCTCGATCGGGATGGATCCCGTCGCGATCACGATGTCGTCGCACTTCAAGGTCTGCTCGCCGTCCTTCGTCTTGCAGCAGCGTCCGCACGAAGTCGGCGCGGTGCACGGCGAGCGACGGATCGTCGATCGCCACGCCATGCGCCGAGGCCAGGTGCG
>JBGATY010000273.1:330-4128 GCA_044228955.1 Planctomycetota bacterium
GCACGCCGATGCCGCCCGTGAGCTTGCCGACGATGCCGGCCTTCCATTCGACGAGCTTCGCGACGTCGAGCTTCACGTCCTTGAAGGTGATGCCCATCGCCGACGCCTCGTGAGCGCGATGCAACAGCATGCCCGCCGCGATCATCGCCTTCGACGGGATGCAGCCGACGTTCAGGCACACGCCGCCGACGTACTCCTTCTCGACGACGGTCACTTCCTGGCCCAGTTGGGCGAGGCGAATGGCGCACACGTAGCCGGCGGGTCCGGCACCGATCACGACGACTTTGCGGGGCATGCGAACGACCTGTTTCTCGCGGTTACGAGCGGTGGAACGGAAGGCGGCCCGGGGACGTACCCAGCCGATTCGAGGGCGAGAAGAATACGAGATTCCAAGCCGCCGCGCTCGTTCGAGATGCGCCGCACTCCGCGTGCGGGTACCCTTTCCCGGCCGTTTTCCCGCACATGACCACAATAGCCCCCCAAAAGACCCATTGCCCCAACTGCGGCGCCAAGCTGCACCGACCGGACCTGTCGCTGTGCGCGTACTGCGCCATGCCGCTCGACATCGGCGCGACGACCAAGGTCGACGACGAGACGATTCAGCGCCTGAAGCGCATGCGCGAGCACGCCAATTTCGCGTCGGCGATGACGTTCACCCCGCGAGATCCGCGCGTGGAGCGCAAGGCTGCGCGCCTCCTCACGTACGGCTCGTTCGCCATGGCTCTTGCCGGCGCGGCGATCGTGGCCTCGTTCTTCGTGTGGTGGCGCGGCTGGAGCCCGATCGTGCCGGCCGTGATCGCGATCAGCGCGAGCGTGGTCGCCGCGGTCCTCTTTGCAACGGCTCCCACGCTGCGTCGAGCGAGCGACGCACGGGCGCTCATGAGACGGCCCGCGCTCGTCGTCCTGCGCCGCAGCGAGATCGGCCTCGACGGCGTCACGAACTACTACTTCACGCTGCGCTTCGATGACGGATCCGAAGGCGAGTTCCAACGCCCCGGGCTGGGCACGATGTACGAGCCGATGGCGAACGGCTACTCCGGGATCGCCTACACGCGCGGCGCGGACCTCGTCGATTTCCGGCGCCTGGGCTGACCGCCCGGCCCTGGCGCGGGTTCACTACGAAAAGTTCACCTGATGCCCGGGCGTGAACCCCTGGTCGGCGGAGCAGCCCGCAGTAGGATGTTTCGCGATGAAACTCCCCCACATTGGAATCTGCGTCGGGCTGGCCTTGGCCGCCCTTTTCGTTGCTCCCCTGGCCCTCGCCACGGTTCAGGATCCGCCGAAGCCCCCGGGCAAGCCGGAGGGCAAACCCGAAGGTCGCCCTGAGCGCGAGCATCACGAGGAAGCCGGCCTCGAAGGCGCGATGCAGGCGCTCAACGGCGCGATGAAGCGCATGGGCAAGGCGATCGAGAAGCCCGACCTCGAGGCAGTCGCGAAGACCGCCGTCGAGATGCAGAAGGCGGTGCTCGCGGCGAAGGTCGAGAAGCCCGAGAAGACGGCTGAACAGGCCGACGACAAGGCCAAGGCCGCGTTCGTGCTCGGCTTCCGCAAGCAGATGATCACGCTGGAGCGTGCGCTGCTCGATCTCGAGACAGCCGCACTCGACGGCAAGGCCGACGAAGCGAAGAAGATCTTCGCCGAGACGGTCGCGCCGATGAAAAAGGAAGGTCACGGCAAGTACAAGGACTGACGGTCGACGCGCGCCAGGCGCGAAAACGATCGGCCCGTACTCGAACGGACGCCGCGGTGATGCCCATCACCGCGGCGTCCGTCGTTGCTACGCTCACTTCGGGCGCCGTTCCACCGAGAACACGCGCAGTTCGGCCGGGCCGACGGGCTTCAATTCGAGGCCGTGCACGGACAGCACCTGACCGAGCAAGGGCTCGAATTCCACTTCGGACATGCGCGACTTGCCGGACCAGGTCATGTATGTGCGTTCGAGGATTTTCGCCGTGCTGGCGTCGTAAGTGAAGCTTCTGGAACTCTCCGCGGCGCAGAGCTTCAGGAAGGTCTGCAGGTCCACTTCCTTTCCGGCCAGGGAGGAAAGGTCGACCTCGCGTGCATGCGCGCCCGGCGAACCGGCCATCGGATCGGCAGCACCGTGTTGCTTGGGTTCGGTGGCACAGGCAGCAAGAGCGAGGAGAACGAGAGCAGGGGCGGGAATCTTCATCTGTGGAGCCTCCTTGGGGCATCCCGAATGACGACCGTCGGACTCTCGATCTTCCCCTGATCCGGCGCGGCTCGTCGAACGGACGCCGGATCGTGACTACCGTGGCGCCGCTGCCGAGTCATTGCGCCTGCAAATCGCGTACGTGTTCGTGCACCCCGGACCGAAGGGCTCGAGCGTGAGGTGCACGGATCCCATGGCGTCGGCTCGCAGGATCATCTGTTTCAGCGCATCGAGGCCGATCGACGGCACGAGATCAGGCGGAGGCGGTGAAGTTCGTCCGAGGAACGTGAACGACGATCTCAAGCGCTCCATCTCGCGCTCCGTTTCCTCGTCGTAGAGGAAGGTCATCCCCGTATCGAGCGTGCACTGCCTCACCAGCTCGAGGAAGGTGAATTCCCCGCCGCCCCGCGGAGGATCGTTCACGGCACCCTGGCTGGAGTACTCGAGCGACGAGTTCGACTGGCACGCCGCGATGGCCAGACATGCGAAAAGGCCGCACGGCCGGTTCTTCACAGCGGGAAGGCACCGTCGCCCGGCGTGGCGTGGCCGAGGCGTTCGGCGATCGCGATGAAGCGGTTGTATTGACGCCGCAGGTGCGCCGGCACGTCGGCGTAGACATCCTCGACGAGCGTGCGCAGCGCCATCTTCGGCGCGGCTTCCTGCTTGTGGATCTCGGCGTCGATCGTGGCCAACAACTCGGTTTCGAGCCGGGCGCGAGTGTCCTTCGCGATGCAGCCGCGCTCGATGAGTATCTTCTCGAACCGATCGATCGGGTCCCTGGCCGCCCACGCTGCGACCTCGCGCTCGTCGCGGTATTTCGACGGGTCGTCGGAGCTCGAGTGCCCCATCATGCGGTACGTCTTGAGCACGACGAGCGACGGCCCTTGACCGGAGCGGGCGCGATCGAGCGCGCGCTTCGTCGCCGCGTGGCAGGCGAGCACGTCGTTGCCATCGACTTCCTCACCCGGCATGCCGTACGCGAGCGCCTTGTCGGCGAAACTCTCGGCGGCGGTCTGCTTCGCCGAGCACACCGAGATCGCCCAGCCGTTGTCGACGCACACGAACACGCACGGCGCCTTCCACACGGCGGCGAAGTTCATGCCGCTGTGGAAGCCGTTCGAGCTCGTCGCGCCGTCGCCGAAATAGATCGCGTGCACTTCGTCGAGACGTTTCATCTTGGCCGCGTACGCCGCGCCGACGCCGTGCGGGATCTGCGTGCCGATCACCGACGACCAGCTCGGGTAGTGCGAACCCTTGTGCTGGAAGTGGTTGCACATCTGCCGGCCCTTGGCCGTGTCGTTGCTGTTGCAGTACATCTGCGCGATGTACTCGGAGAGCGGCAGGCCGCGCATCACGGCGGCTCCGCCTTCGCGCAGGCCGGACCAGAGCCAGTCCTCGCGGCGCAACGGATACGCGGAGCCGATCAACGCGGCCTCGAGGCCCTTCGCCGTGCCGACGAAACCGACGCGACCGGCGCGCTGGAGCTTGAGCATGCGCTCGTCGAGCACGCGCACGCGCAACATGTGGGTGAAGAGCTCGCGCAGCTTCGCGTCGGGCAACACGGAGGCGCCGCTGACGAGCGTGCCGTCCTGGCGGATGACTTGGTGGAGGGTGGTCACGAGAGGGCG
>JBGATY010000274.1:0-4108 GCA_044228955.1 Planctomycetota bacterium
GCTCGAGCTCTCGGTGCCCACGCGCGGTGAAACCGACTGGAATAGGGTCGTCTCTCAGCGCGATCCGGCTTCCATCGTGCCTCGTCCCGAGTCGGTGATCTCGTCGGCGAGCGTTTCCATGCCGTAGACGACGCGCAGGGCTTCCATCATCGCGCGCGAGTCGACCGAGACGGAGCGGTTGTACGTCTCGTCGAACATCAGGTTGCCCACGAGGCTCTGGATGTTGCCGTCGAAGATGAGCCCGACGACCTCGCCCTGCTTGTTCACGACGGGCGAACCGGAGTTGCCGCCGATGATGTCGCAGGTCGAGACGAAGTTGAACGGCGTGTTCGGGTTCAGCTTCTCGCGCGACGCCTTCCACTTTCCGGGGATCTCGAACGGATAGACGCCGCCGCGTTCTTCGGAGCGCTTGAACAGGCCCGCGAAGTTCGTGAAGGGCGGGATGTCCTTGCCGTCCTGCGGGTAACCCTTCACGGTGCCGTAGGAGAGCCGCAGGGTGAACGTCGCGTCCGGATACTGGTCTTCGCCCTTCAACTGGAAGTTCGCCGCGGCGACCTTCGCGTAGCCTTCCTTCTCGCGCGCGTCGACTTCGTCCTCGAACCGCTTGCGCATCGTCCGGCTCTCGGCGTCGAGTGCCTTCACGAGAAGGATCATGGGATCGGTCGACGCATCGATGGCGCTCTTGCCGCCTTCGTAGAGGCGCTTGCGCTCGGCGACTTCGGCGAGCTTCGTGCCCCGCACGAGTTCCTCGGCGCGTGCGTGCGGCGACTTGCCGGCGAGAGCCTTGACGTACGTCGGATCCTCGCAACCGATCAGCTCACCCATGAGCTGCAAGCCGGCTGCCAGGTTCTCGATCTCGAACTCCGGATAGATGGGCGCGGGCGAAAACAGCCCGAGCTCGAACGTCGCCTTGGCCGATTCGCGGTATTCGCGCAGACGGTCGGCGTTGGGCTTCGTGACCTCGTCTGCGTTCCGTACGAGGTCCTTCGCCTTGCCGAACAGCTGTCCGCCGAGAGCCAGGCCCGGCCCTCCGATGGCGGTGAAACGCTGCAGCATCTCCGCGTGCACCTTCTTGGCCTCGGCGATCTGCTTCCAACCGTCGCCCCACTTCGCCTTCGAGTCGGGGTTGGAATCGACCATCGTCCGCAGCGTCGCCTCCGCGGCCATCTTCGCCGCGAGGAACGCGGGATCCTGGAGCCCGGCAAAGATCCCGGTGCGAGCCTTGCGTGAGTTCTGCACGCCGAAGAAATCGCCTTCCGCTACTCGGCGATTCTCCTCGCTGCGGCCCATGAACGTGGCGAGCTGCACTTCGCGACGCCACATGCTGCGCATCTGCAGCGGATACTGCGTGTCCCGCATGAACTTGACGTGATCCACGGTGTTCAGGCGTTGCGTCGAACCCGGGTGTCCGGCGACGAACACGAGGTCGTTGTCCGCGGCGCCGTTGCGGCTCCACTTCAGATAGTGCTGGGGCTTGAGCGGCTCTCCGTTCTCGTAGATGCGGAAGAAGCACATATCGAGGTCGAACCGCGGGTACTCGAAGTTGTCCGGATCGCCGCCGAAGAAGGCGATGCCCTTCTCGGGCGCCATCACGAGCCGAATGTCGGAGAAGCGCTTGTAGCGATACAGGTGATAGCGTCCGCCTTGCCACAGCGTCACGACGTCACTCTTCAGCTTGGTCCTCTCGAGCGAGTCCTGCTCGATCGTGCTCATCTGCTTGCGCCGAGCGGTGTTCGCATCCGACATGCTCATCGTCGGCGTCACGGCGGAGTTCACCAGATCGGTGACGTCCTCGATCTCCCACAGGACGACCATCTCGAGATCCGGGCACTTCTCCTCTTCAGCCCGCGTCTTCGCGTAGAAGCCGTTCTTGATGTAATCCCGATCGGACGTGCTCATCTTCTCGAGCATGTCGGAACCGACGTGGTGATTCGTCATCACGAGACCGTTCGCCGACACGAGGGAGCCCGATCCGCCGCTGGAAATGCGCACGGCCGACTTCTGGACGTGTTCGAGCCACTCGGCGGTGAGATCGAAGCCGTAGCGTTGCTTGATCTGCTTCGTCGGGGGGCGATTGAAGAGCCACATGCCCTCGTCGGCACGCACGATCGGCGACGAGAAGCACAGCAGCGCGAGCGCCGCGGAGGTGGTGCGGAGGATGAGATTCATGGATTTCGACGCGTCTTCTGGAGGGGGTCGGTCGGAGCGTTTGAAAACAAGGCGAAGAGGATAGCGGAACTCCCACTGCTCGGCGATTCAGCCAGAGGGGGAGCCCGGTTTGCCCTGGGCGAACCTCGTGTGCACTCCTTCCTCCTCTTCTACTGAACTGCCAGAGGGCGAACGCTACGCTCCTCGCCCCCCCCCAGGAGTCGCTCGATGAAGTCCACTGTCTGCCTGTTCGCCGCCCTCGCTCTCGCAGCGTGCAGGACTTCCCCCTCGATCGACCGCGAGGTCGAATTCCGCTCCCTCGTCCGCGGCTATCAGAGCGGGATCACGGGACCCGACGCATGCGTGGCTCGCAACGAAGTCGAATGGCGCGATCTGTGGTCTCGACACGCGTCCCTGGCGATTCCGCGGGCCGATGCGCCGGCTGTCGACTTCGAGCACGAGATGGTGTTGTACGTCTCGCTTGGTCCACGTCCGACGTACGGTTACGCCGTCGAGATCCAGCGCATCGTCCCCGTCGATGCCGAGCACCTGCGCGTCGAAGTCACCGAGACGCGGCCCGCTCCGGACGCGATCACGAGCCAGGTCGTGACGCAGCCCTATCACATGGTGGCGACTGCGCGCCGCTCGGGCGCTATCGAGATCGTCTTGCGCTGATCAGCGCAGCACTGCGTACGTGCGGTGAGGCACCGTGCTCGCCGGGCCGCTGTCGGTCGGACCGACCACGAAGTTCAGGCCGGCGAAGTCGCCGCCGGAGAACGCGATCACTTCGGGCTCATTCACGGTCGGATACAGGCCGCAATACACATCGTTGGGACCGCAGATGCCGTCGGCCTGGTCTTCGTCCGACCCGCACACGAAGATGTAGTTCCCTGCGGGCAGATCCGTGAAGCGAAAGTCGAGTCCCGTCGTCGGGTTCACGATCACTTGCGCCACGGTATCGAAGGTGTCCGCATTCACCGCGAGCACGTACAAGTCGACGTCCACGAGCACCGGAGCGGGTACCACTGTCATCGTGATGGCGACGCTCGCGCTCGGCACCGTGCCGTTGTTCGCATTGACCGTGACCACCGTCGAGAACGGACCAGCGGAGAGCCCCGTGCGATCCACGATGCACCGCACGGAGCTCACGTCCGTGAGCGTTCCCGAGGAGGGCACCTCGACGAGAGACAGCCACGGCACGCTTTCCGTGATCGCACCGACGTCGAGCATGCCGCCGCCCAAGTTCCCGATCTGGAAGCTGAGTTCGGTCGTGGCCGATCCGAACGACAGCGTGGTCGGCGACACGGACATCGCCGGAGTCCCTCCGATCGTTCCGGCTCCAGCCGCGACGAGGGCCTGGTAAGCGTCGATCAAGCCGGTTCCAAAGATCGGATCCTGTCCGGCCGTTCCGAGGTCGACCGACGTGCTCTTCAAGAGCGACTCGACCTGCGCCGGCGTGAGGCCGGTGTTCTGCGAACGCATGAGCGCAGCGACGCCGGCCGCGTGCGGACAGGCCATCGACGTGCCCTGGTAGAACGCGAACACCGGGGCGCCCGTCTGCTGATTCACCAGGGTCGACAGCACGCCGTCCGCGTACGTGTCGCCATTCAAGTCGGCCGACGTGTCGCCACCGGGCGCGCACAGATCGACCGTGGCGTTGAAGTTGGAGTAAGGCGCCTTGTTCGAATTGATGTCGACGGCCGAGACGGAAATCACGTTGGCGTACGACGCCGGGAAGAAGGCCACGCCCGAGTTGTTGTTTCCCGCCGCGGCAAAAATGACCACGCCCGCGCCGACCGCGGAATTGATCGCGCTCTGCACGCTCGACGTGGAACCGGGGCCGCCCAGGCTCATGTTGATCACGTCGGCTCGCTGCGCTTCAGAAAGCGGCAGAGCATCCAAGCGGCTGCGAAATTCCTTTTTGAACTGCGCCGGATCAGCAACCTCGGGAAAGTCATAG
>JBGATY010000275.1:0-4102 GCA_044228955.1 Planctomycetota bacterium
ACCCTGATCGGCCTGACTACCGTGGTTATTCGCTGGGCCAACTCTCCAGAGGCCCTGGGCAACCGGCGCGCCGCCTAGCACCCATTACTGGCGTCTCGGCGCAGCATGGCCGTCCCTTTCTCGAACGACTCCGCGCCTTCGTCGAGCGTGCGTTTCGCGACGCTGGCGCTTCTGGTCGCGCTCGTCTGGATCGCCTTCGGCGGCGTGTTCGGGAACGGCTGGATCTTCCTCGACGACCACGAGTACGTGACCCGGGACCCGCATGTCCAGGCCGGGCTCACTTGGGAGGGCTTCACGTGGTTCCTGCACGAATTCCAGGCCGGCAACTGGCATCCGCTGACGTCCTGGTCGCACATGCTGGACGTCGGGTTGTTCGGGACGTCTCCGCGCGGGCCGCACGTCGAGAACGTGGTCTTGCACGCGCTGAACGCTGCGCTGCTGGCGCACGTCTTGTTCCTCTACACGAAGCGCTGGTGGCCGAGCGCGTGCGTCGCGGCGTTGTTCGCGCTGCATCCGTTGCGCGTCGAGTCCGTGGCCTGGATCTCGGAGCGCAAGGACGTCCTCTCGGGGCTCTTCTTCGTGCTGACGCTCTGGGCTTGGAAGATCTGGATCGATCGTCCGGGGACCCTGCGCTTCGTTCTCGTCGCGATCGCGTTTGCGCTCGGACTGATGTCCAAGCCGATGCTGGTCACCGTGCCGTTCCTGCTCCTCCTCCTCGACACCTGGCCACTCGCTCGCGCTGGCGCACTCGGACAGCGGATCGTCGAGAAGGTGCCCCTGTTCGCCCTGACGGGTGCATCCATCGTCGTGACGTGGGTGGCACAGTCCACGAGCGGGGCGACGGCCGCGCTCGGAGACACATCCGTCGCGGATCGTGCGTCCACGGCGCTGACGGCCTACGCGCGCTACCTCGGCTCGACCTTCGCCCCGCGCGACCTGGCGCCGATGTACCCGTACGAACACGCCCGCGGCGCGCTGTTTCCGCTGCTTTCGCTCCTCGGCCTCGTGGCGGTCACCGTCCTCGTCTGGCGCAGTCGCGCGCGACGCCCCCACCTCCTCCTCGGGTGGCTCTGGTACTGCGGGATGCTCATACCGGTGATCGGGCTCCTCCAGGTCGGGAGTCAGTCGCACGCCGATCGGTATACGTACCTGCCGGGAATCGGCATCGCGATCGCGATCGTCTTTGAGGTCGCCGACGTTCAGAGGCGCCGTACAGCGTGGCGGATTCCAGTGTGGATCGCCTGTGGGGCTGTTCTCGTCGCGCTGATGTCGCTGACGCGCGCGCAAACGAGATTGTGGCGTGACACGTGCACGCTCTTCGAGCACACGTTGCGCGTCACGCGCGACAATCCGACGGGACAGAAGATCTTCGGCGACGCGCTCGTCGAGGCCGGTGATCATCGCGGTGCGATTCCCTACTACGAGGAGGCGCTGAGGCTCGCGCCGGGTCTTCGGGACGGTCGGAAGAACCTCGGCTGCGCGCTTGCCCGGACGGGGCGCTTCGACGCGGCCGCCGAGCAGTTCCGGCTGGCCGCCGCAGCAGACCCGACTTTCGAGAACTACTTCAACCTGGGCTGGGCGCTCGGGGACGCCGGCAAATCCGCCGATGCGGTGGCTCCGCTCGCGCGCGCGCTCGAACTCGACGACTCGAGCGCGCCCGCGCACATGCGCCTAGGACTGATGCTCGAGAACCTGCAGCGGGTGGATGAGGCGATGAGGCACTTGCGCCGCGCCGTCGAGCTCGCGCCCGACGACCTGGAAGCCCGGCGCACGCTGGCGCGCTCGTACCGCTCTCGAGGCGATGTCGAGGCCGCCCTCCGCGAGTATCGCGCCACGCTCTCGATCGACGCGAACGACGTCGAGACGCTCGTGAACCTCGCACGCCTGTGCGCCACTCATCAGGACCAGAAATTCCGCGACGGTGCGGAGGCCGTGCGCTTGGCGGAGCGAGCGCGCGACGTCGCGCAGGAACCGTTCTCCTTCCTGTACGGCGCGCTCGCCGCCGCGTACGCGGAGGCAGGCCGTTTCGACGAGGCCGTTCAGGCCGCCTCGCGAGCAGTCGAGCTGGCCCGTCAGGAAGGCGACCCCGCGGCGGCCGCGCGCTACGAGTCACAACTCGCGGAACATCGCGCGGGCCGTCCGATCCGCGCTCAGTGAACTCGACTCAGGCGCGCTTCGTACGTTCGGCGATCTCGTTCCAGAGCCTGCGCTGTTCGTCGTCGAGACTCGTCGGTACCGCGATGGCGATCTCGACTAGGAGGTCGCCGCGCATGCCGCCCTTGCGCTCGAGCCCGAGACCGCGCAGGCGCAGCACCTTTCCGCTCGAAGTGCCGGCCGGGACGTTCAGCGTGACTTCGCCGCCGTCGATCAGCGTGATCGGCACGCGCGCGCCGAGCACCGCTTCGTGAGGCGGAATCGCGAGCTTCAGGGTGAGATCGTCGCCGGCGACGCCGAAGCGCGGATGCGGCGCGAACTTCACGTGCAGGAACAAGTCGCCCGGACCCGCCGGACCCGCATGACCCTGGCCGGCGAGACGCATGGTGGTGCCCGCGCGCACCCCCTTCGGAATCGTGACTTCGAGCGTCTTCGCCGGGAGTCGCGGATCGTCACCAGCCAGACGCAGCGAACGCTTGCCGCCCCGGACCGCCTCCTCGAGCGTGACCTCGAGTTCCGCTTCCATGGATGAGCCGCGCTCGGGCTCGGATTCGACGTGCAGGCCGTCGAAGCGGTCGCCAAAGAAGGATTCGAAGAACGAGCTGAAGCCGTCGAACTCCGCACGCGCCCCGGGGACGCGCCCTGTCCGCGGCCCTCCACGCCGAGGGCCGGCGTCGAAACCGGGCGGGGGGGAGAAGTCCTGTCCCTCGCGCCAGTTCGCACCGAGAGCGTCGTAGCGCTCGCGCGTTTTCGGATCCTTGAGCACTTCGTACGCCTCGGCGATCGCCTTGAAGCGTTCCCCGGCGCCGGTCGTCTTGTCGACGTCGGGGTGCGTCTTGCGGGCGAGTTCGCGGTACGCGCGGCGGATCTCCTCCGCGCTCGCGGTACGCGAGACCCCCAACGTCGAGTAGTAGTCCTGGAACTTCACGTTCATGGCCGAACTCAGCTCGCCACACTTCGCGCGAGCGCACGCTGGATGTCAAATCGCATGCCCTTCGCGCCGGCCTTCGAAGGCGCCGGCGAAGCGGCAGTCGACTGCAGCTCTGACACCGCTCGGGCGCCGCTCTGGCAGTCGAGGCCTGGCCTGGAGGTTCCGCTGGCCGCGCGCGGGCTGGTCTCCGCGTGGCATCGCCCTTGCATTCGGGTCGGCAGGCGGCGCCGGAGCGCCGACGCAATTCAAGGAGACCATCATGTTCTGGACGACGAGAATCCCCCACTGGAACTTGAGCCCCTGGGCCGAGCTCGGAGAGGCTCACGCACGGCTGCAACACTTCATGTCCGAGGGGCCGCAGGGCCTCGGCTCTCCGCCGATCGAGCTGTGGATGAAGGAGGACGGTCTGTTGCTTGGGACGCTGGTCCCCGGAGTGCGGAGCGAAGACGTCGACGTTTCGCTCGAGGGCGACACACTGACGTTGAAGATCGCGCGCCGAGTCGAAGCCGAGACCACGGATGTGCGCTGGCACCGGCGAGAGCGGTCGTTCGTGGACGTCGAGCGCCGTCTGCGGTTGCCCTTCACAGTCGATGCCGCAGGTGTCCGTGCGACCCTCGTGAACGGCCGCCTGCAGATCGAACTGCCGCGCGCCGAGAGCGACAAGCCGAGGCGCGTTCCCGTCCAAGTCAACTGACACGAAACCACGGAGACCTCACATGACCACGAACATCCAAGCACCGAACCGCTGCGTACCGACCGAGGAGCGTCGCGCGAGACACGTCGTCGCTCCGCGGTGCGACATCCACGAGAACGACCAGACCGTCTGCGTCACGGCCGAGATGCCGGGCGTCGACCGCGCATCGGTCGATGTGACCCTCGAGCGCAACGTGCTCACGATCCAGGGTCGGACGCAATCGGACGAGCCGGCAGGATACCGGCTCCTGTGGCGCGAGTTCGGCGCCGTCGACTATCGCCGCTCGTTCGAGCTCTCGAACGAAGTGCAGGGCACCGAGATCC
>JBGATY010000276.1:0-4102 GCA_044228955.1 Planctomycetota bacterium
GCGTCTGTCCGCACGGCGACGGCGGATCGAAGGCCGGCATGGCCTGACCGCAGACGAAGCTCGTGCCACGAATGAAGACGTTCGAGTCGTAGACTCCGTCACCGCGGTCTGCGATCGCGAGCTTGATGTGGTTCACGCCAGGCACGAGCGCTCCGGTAGCCGAGAAGACGCTCGTGAGGCCGTCCATCTCCGTCGCGAGGTTCGTGCAGGGGAACGTCAGACCCAGCGAATCACAGGAATTCGTCGTGTAGAGCGCGCAGTTCTGGCCGCCGGGAGGACTCCACGGATTGCCGCAGTTGACGTTGTTGATGGCGACGGGCGTGGTCGTACCCGGGATCAGCGCGATGTTCTGCCCGTTCAGGAAGAACGCGAACACGTCGTTGTACTGCGTCGTCACCCACTCGTCGTACTCCTCGGACGCGAACACGTACTGGAACGAGATGACGTTCGTGCTAGGGCACTGGAAGTCGAACTCGAGCACGCTCGCGTCCTGCGTCAATCCGCCGACGAGCGCATCGAGGTCCGCGTCGGCCGGACGCAGGTTGTCGGTGCTCGTCGAGTCGCTGGAGTTCATCGCACCGACGACCGAGCTCACGTCGCCGGAGCTGAGCATGATGCCCTGCGCGAAACCGATGATGCCCGTTCCGCCCGAGAAGGTCCCGGCCGCGATCGGCGCGCCATTGAATTGGATGTTCGTCACCGTCACGCCCGTGCCCACGAGCGCCTGGACGATGCTCAGCGGAGTCTGTCCGCCCGTGGCGATGTCCTGCGTCACGAGCGCGGGCACCGGAGACGGAGGGAGGGCGTTCCGTTTCGGGGGTGGCGTGGGATGCCTGAGGGCCACCTGGGCCGAGGCTGGCAGGGACAAGGCGATCAGTGCTCCGGACAACACGGTCTTCGAGAACGTGGAGGAGATCGAACTCGGTCGAGTGAGGAGAGTCGTGAACATGGAGACCTCCTGGAGGTCCGTCCCGATCCGCGTGGTGGAGTGCGGTCGAGCCCCGTCCGAATTGGCGTGAGGCCGGGCGACGCAGTTGTCGCGGCCATCCGCATCTCGCGGCTCGGGCGAGGATGATGGAGAGAACCGCAAGGGGACTTACTCAACGTATGTCGGCGAGCGCGTCTGGGCGCGTGACAAGGCATGCATTTACGCGGCGAAAAGAGCGTAGGAGATCGGGGGATGACGCTACGCAGAAGGTCGTAGCGTGCATCCATCGCGCGCGGTGCGTCGGATGCGGCACGAACTCAACGCTCGATCATGCTCCTCGCCGTCTCCATGGCGCGACGCGTCGATCTCGAGAGGCTCCTGCGTGTCAACGCTCCGAAGACCGCGAAGAGGAGCGCGCTCTTGAATGTGAGCGAGTTCCTCTGCGTCCACTGCGTGCCGCCGTGCACGTCCGCGTAGGTCCAGGCCCCGCCGCCCCCGGAGATCAAGGCAGAGCGCACATCCGTCATCGCGAGACTCGATCGATGAGGGCGCTCGAACTGCTTGTACGCGAACGTGCAGGTCACGCCGCCGGCCGCGCGAACGTGGACCCGCGGCGGCGAGACATGGGGGACCACCACGGCCGCGCGGATGCCCCGATCCCACTGCGTGCGGCGTCGATAGTCCTGCGTGAAGTCCCACACGACTTCGGGCGGCCGGGCGATGAACAGGGATTCCTCGACGGTGACGAGCATGAGTTCGAGCTCCGTTCATTTGAGCGCGCGCCCATTCGACGACCCGGACTCTCTCCGCGCAACTCACTCGAGCTCTCGGAACGTGTGGGCGCACCCGTGCGCGCCGCAACGCGTCATCGCGAAACGGGGTTACGCGCCGTCACGATCCAGGCGGCGCCGCCGAGCGCGACCGGCCCGTTTTGCGCGAAGGGCCGCAGCGCCTGGCGCAATGCGCTTTCCACGCTTGCCTTCTGGTCTGGCGTCGAATCCGCCAGTAGGCGAGACACCGGACCGAACGCCACCACGTGCGCGACCGCGACCTCGAGACTTTCGCCCATTTCGAGCTGGACGTCGAACGGCCTCGTGTCGATAGTGGCGAAACCCGCTGACGCGAGGATGGACCGCACGCGTTCGCCGTCGCCGAACGCGAACGGGCCCGGTGCGAGCGGATCGACCGGCGGCACTTGCGGGACCCGCTCTCGAGCCGCGGACATCGGCACGCGGACCCACTCGTTCTCGCGCGCCTCGCGCCAGCACGCGAATGCAAGCCGGCCGCCCGGCTTCAGGCACGCGCGCATGTGCGCGAAGGCCGCCAGGGGTTCCTCGAAGAACATCACGCCGAAACGCGAGAACAGGAGGTCGTACCTGCGCGCGCCGAAGTCGTGCGTCGCGGCGTCGGCTTCCCTGAACTCGAGTTGCGGGAGATCCGTGCCGGCACGTTCTCGCGCGAAGGCCAGCATCGGCCGCGACACGTCGACGGCCGTTACCTGTCCGTTCGGACCAACGAGGGTCGCGAGTCGGATGGCCGAATCACCGCACCCGCAGCCGACGTCGAGGACGCACTCGCCCGCTCGGACGCCGGCCGTGCGCACGATCTCGGCGCCGATCGGAGCCAGCATGCGGTCGAGACGCTTTTGATGCGCGGTCCAGCGCTGCCCCACGTCACCGTTCCAGTACGCGATCTGGGTCTCGTTCCTGCCGCCGGGGGTCGTGGGCTCGTGCATGACGGCGGACTGTACTCCACCCGGGTCGCGGAGGTGGCCTCGCACAGGCGGGGGACCCGGCCGAATTCGGGGCTCGAGCGCAACCCGCGCGCGGGCCGTTCGTCGTAGAGTAGAGGACATCATGCGATTCCTGCTCGCGCTCTTGTGTCTGTCGAGTCCGCTGTTCGCACAGGGCGCGAACGAGGCCGTGTTCAAGCAGATCGCGGCGCCGCCGTCCGACATCCTGTCTGGTCGCGTTCGACTCCCCGACCCCGCGGATCTGGCCACGACGTCGAGGGCGTGGATGGCGCCGCTCGCGTTCGAGCGCGGCGCCGACGGGACCTGGTCCTGGCGTCACCAGGTGGCCGTGGCGCAGGACGGAGGGGTCGCCCTCGCGCTCATGACGACGGAATCCGGTCGGTGGACGATCGAGGTCGCGGGCCGTGACGGAGCTCTGACCCCGCTCGAAGGGGCGTTCGGAGCCGGCGCCATCGAACATTCGTCTCAGTCGCTCGCGGATGAAAAACCGGGCTGGCGCGTCGACCGGTACGACGTCGCCGCCGGCCGGGTCGCGAGTGAGCTCGAACTCGTCGTCCGGTCGCCAGACCCGACCGCGCCCGAGGGTTGGATCGTGGTGCGCGATACAGCCCCGTGGAGCCTGTCAGCGCACGTCACGACCCTGGCCACGACGAGCGATCGCGAGATCGGGATCGTGGCGCACGTGTTCGATCCCGCAGTCGCGCCCGCGCTCCGCGCGGCACCAGGCGTGGTGGAGTCGTGCCGGGTCGACGCGAGCATCCAGGGCACCGTTCACCGCCTGCCGATGTTCGACGACGGGGCTCACGGCGACGGGGCGGCTCTCGACGGGGTCTTCGGAGCATTCCTGCCGCGCTGGACGACCGGGAACGTGGAAGCGCGTGTCGAGGCAGTCGGAGCCTCGGGCGGTGTCCGCTTCGAACGCACCGTCCAACTCCTCGTCCCGATCGTCGAGCGGCGCACCGCGCTCACGGGCGGGGTCGACACTCGGGTCGACGATTCGCTCCACGTGCGCATCGAACTCGGCGCGCTCGCGTTCACCGACCCGGCGCAGCTGCACGTCTCGGCGGAGTTGTGGGGGGTCGACGAGCACGGCGAGTTCGTGCCGGTGTGCTGGATGTCGCGCATGCTCGTGCCCGAGACGCGGGACGGAGGTTGGCGCCTGCCGCTCGCCTTCGACGTCCGCTGGATCGGCGTGACGCGGACTGTCGCGCCGTTCGTGCTGCGCAACGTTCGCGTCCAGGATCCCGACACGCATGCCGTGCACGATGGCGCCGACTGGCTGCCGCTCCCGACGCTGACCCTGCCGCCGGTCGTGGGCCCGGGCACGACCGTCGTGACGTCGGCGATGCTCGCCTTCCCTCCCTCGCCGAGTCCGGGATCCGGCGGCGTGGAGTTCGTCCCGGCGCCGAAGCCCTTCGGAC
>JBGATY010000277.1:0-4080 GCA_044228955.1 Planctomycetota bacterium
GGGCAGCCGCTGAACGCGAACCAGCCCTTCGGCGCGAGCGCCGCGGCGAGGTCCTTCGCGTGGAGTTGGATCACGTCGCTGTAGATGTTCGCGAGCACGACGTCGTACGTGCCGCGGAGGTGCTCGAAGCCGCCGGTCGTGAAGCGACAACGCGCTTCGACGCCGTTGTCGCGCGCCAGCGCGTTCGCGTACGTCTCCGCGGTCGGATCGATGTCGAAGCCCGCGACGTCGCGCGCGCCGAGAACGGACGACTGGATGCGCGCGATCCGGCCGGATTCGACACACTCATGGAGACGCGCGGCGACCTCGGCCGGCATCGAGCCGCGCAGGCGCGCCGTCTCGACCGCGGCGCGGCGCTCGTCGGGCGATCCGATCCGCGCGAAGTCGGTCAGGCACTTCGGCCCGAACCAGCACGGATCCTGGTCGAAACGCGCGACGCGCGTCGCGTGCCGCGTCACGAGGAGCGGCGCCTCGCGCACGTGCTGCGCGAGCTCGATGGCGCACTGCGCCGCGCTCATGCCGCCGCCGACGATCGCGACGCGCTCGTGCGCGCCGATCGTGCACGTCTTGAAGCGGTCGTCGAACACGTGCGCGGTGCGCGCGGGATCGAGGCGGCGCGCCCAGCTCGGCACGTGCAGATCGGAGCCGAGGCCGACCGCCAGGACAACCTCGCGCGCTTCGAGCGCGCCGGCCGTGCTCTCGACGCGGATCCCGCGGGCGACGCGCGCGAGCTTCTGCGCGCTGCCGCGCACGCGCATCGAGCGCAGCGCGTTGCGCTCGATGACGGACTCGGTGTGCTCCTCGAACAGCGCCAGGGTCGGGCGGCGGTAGCGACCGGTGAACAGGTCCTCGCGGCCGGGATAGCGCCGCTCGGCGAAACGGTGGAGCGAGTTCGCGTCCGGATCGATGTGGTGCACGAGCGGCGAGCGCATGACGTCGACGCCGGTGTTGCGCGTGCAGTGCTTCCAGCGCGCCAGCGGATCCTCGAACGGGTCGAGCACGCGCACCCGGTCGCGCCGCACGCCGCAGACGCCGGTGAGCCACAGGGACAGGTAGGTCCCGTGGAGTCCTCCGCCGACGATGAGCCAGTCCAGCATGGGTGCGTGCCGCGGCGGTCCGGTGGAGCGTGCGCGGGGCTCGTAGAGAATACTCCGGTCCGCGCGGAAAGCCCGGGGACGGGTGACGGGCGCCTCACCCCGGAGGACTGACGCAGAGGGGCCATCCACGGATCGCACATCTGGCCGATCCGCGTCCGACACCGTGTGGAGTGCGAGCTCCGCGGGCGTCCGCTGAGGCGTCATGTGATCGTCTCCCGGGGTCTCTTCGTGCGCGTTGGGGAGGACTCGCACAGCGGGCGAGTCGAGCGCGGGATTGCCGTTCCCACGGGATGTTGTCGGCATCTTGGAGCACATGGATCAGCCTGACGAAGTAGCCCTCGGCCACGATCGTGGAGGCAGTCAAAGGGATGAATGACGACCACAAGGCCGGGGGCCGGCAGCCAGGCCATGTCCTGCAGGCGGTCTGCGATTCCGTCCCGGCTACGGCCGAGTTCGACCCTACTGGCTATCCTCGGCGCATGGCACCACTCAAAGCGCACTCGCCCGCATTGCTCAGTCCATTCTCGCTGGGACTCGCCCTTGTCCTGTGCGGCTCGATGGCGAGCCTGCGCGCACAGAATCTCGTCCCGAACCCGAGCTTCGAGTCGAACACGACTTGCCCAGCCGGGCCGGGCCAACTGTCGTTGGCGGCACCGTGGATCTCGCCGACGCAGGGCTCCAGCGATCACCTCCACGCATGCGGCAGTGGAGGAGTCGGCGTGCCGGGGAACTTCGTCGGAAACGAGCCGGCACACCTCGGCATCGGCTACGCGGGAGTGCTCGCCTACTACCCCGGCGCCCCATCCACGGCGGAGTACCGCGAGTACCTCGAGGCGCCACTCCTCGCGCCCCTGATCGCCGGGCGGTGCTATCGGATCTCGTTCTGGGTATCTCTCGCCGATGCCTCGCAGTGGAGTTGTGACGGACTCGGTGCCCGCCTGCAGGTCGGGTCTGCGGGACCCGTCGCGAATCAGGAGCCCTTGCTTCTCGCGCCGCAGGTCGAGAGTGCACCCGGCGTACAACTCGACGGCACCTCCGGCTGGACGCGCATCCACGGTCTCGTGCGGGCCTCGGGAGGTGAAGACCACATCCTCATCGGCAACTTCCGCGACAATGCGAGCATCAGCCTCGCGGCCACGCCCGGCGGCAATCAGCCATACTCCTACTACTACGTGGATGACGTGGCCGTCGAGTACTCGCCCGACTGCCCGTGTGAAACGGCCTTCGGGCAGGCGATCGGCATGCCTGGCCTCTCGGCACCTCCGAGCACGCTCGTCGTACTCGACTTGGATGGTCTGGGTGCCGGCCTCCCCGCGTTGTTCGCCGGCGGTGAGTTCACCATCTCCGGCGGGACATCGCGCGTGATGACGTGGAACGGCGCGACGTGGAGTCCTTTCGGACCCGTGGTCGGGCCGGGCGCCCTCAACGGGACTGTCCGAGCCTTGGCCCTCTTCCAGGGTGAACTCTACGCGGCCGGTTCGTTCACGTTCCCCTCCACGGGCATCGCTCGCTGGGATGGGGCACTCCAAGAATGGGTCGGTGTCGCAGGTGGCTTGGATGGCGGTGCCAGCACGCTCCAGGTCTACCAGGGAGCGCTGCACGTCGGGGGCGACTTCCTGGTCGCCGGAGGAGCGAGTTGCCCGCACATCGCGCGTTTCGATGGGAGCACCTGGAGCTCCGTCGGCGCGGGCCTCGACGGGCCCGTGCGTGCGTTCGCCGTCGCACCCGACGTATTTACGACGGCGCTCTTCGTCGGTGGCGAGTTCACATCCCCGTCGGGCGGGACGCCGGGGTCACTCCGCTACATTGCGCGCTGGGATGGGAACGCCTTCGGTTCCCTCGGCGGCGGGATGGACGCGCCTGTGCGCGCACTCCTGACCTACAACGATGGCTCCACGTTGATCAACCCTCGGCTGCTCTACGCCGCTGGGGACTTCACCACTGCCGGCGGTCAGGCCTGCGCGCGAGTGGCTGCCCTGGAGGGTCCCTCCTCGACGTGGCACCCGCTCGGCCCCCCCGGCGCCCAAGGTACGAACGGTCCGGTGCATGCGCTCGCAGCGTTCGATCCGTGCGGCCCAGCCGGCCCCTTCCTGATCGCGGGCGGAGCCTTCACCAGCGCGGCTGGGACACCGGTGTCGAACATCGCTCGATTCGCACTGGGGAACTGGGCTGATCTCGATGGGGGGACCAGTGGCCCCGTCTCCGCGCTGGCCACATTCGACGACGGGAGCGGGCGTGAGCTTGTCGCAGGCGGTGAATTTCTCCACGTCGGGAGCACACTGCCCGCGGCGCGGGTCGTCACCTGGCGTGGTTGCTACGAGGACTGCGGTGGAAAGCGGCGGCCGCGCTACATCGACTCGCTCTGGCCGGCCGGCGCAGCGGTGGTCGCGTGTACGTCCTACGGACCGAATCCGTCGGATCCCGCCCTGCAACTCATCGATCTATCCGCTCAGTCCACGGCGCTCGTGGGAACCAGTTGGAGCCCGGCTCGCTTCGAGAACGCTGCGTGGTCGATCGGCCAACTGGGAGAGGTCTACGGCGTGGCACTCGACGATGCGGGCGACCTGTTCGTGGCCCACAGCACGGTCTTCGGTCATCCCTCCTTGTCGCAAGATCGACTCGGAGCCGCCGGGATCCCGGGCGTCGTGTACCGCATCGATTCGCACCTGACACTCCCTTACGTCCTGGCGATCCTCCCCAACGCCCCTGATCCGGCCTTCCCACCAGGGCAATTCGTCGATTCCTATCCCGGGCTGGGTGACGTCGCCTGGGACTGCGAGCATCACCGTCTGTTCGTGAGCAATTTCGAGGATGGGATCGTCTACGTGCTCGACCCTGAGACGGGGGACGTCGTCGATCTGTACGACCACGGCCTGCCCGACAGCGGAGCGCCGGGGTTCGTGGCTCGCGGCGAGCGCGTGTGGGCCTTGGCGACGAACGTCGAGCGGCTGTTCTATGGCGTGGTGGGGCGCGACTTTTCGTT
>JBGATY010000278.1:0-4074 GCA_044228955.1 Planctomycetota bacterium
GTCGAGTTCTGGAACGGAGACCTCGAACAGATCGCGCAGCGAAGCGTGCGTGCGAAACATCTCGGCGCCGAAGCCCTCGGCGTCGCCGCGTTCGAGGGCAGACCGGGCGGCGAACGTGCGCGCGACCTCGGGAATGACATGGTGAGCGCGACGCGCGCAGGCACCGGACAACTCGTGCTGGTACTCGGTCAACGTCTCGAAGCGGATGTCACGCAGGCAAGTCGCGTCCGTCTGGCGCCGCGACAGGACCTCGAAGGCCTCGCGACACTGCGCCACGCGCTCGTTGAATGCGCCCTGTGCCAGTTCGCGGCGCACGAGGCTGTCCGCGACTCCGATCGAGAGCCTGCGCGTGTCGAGAGGCAGATAGGTGTACGTGCGGTCCTTGCAGTCGAGCCACAAGAGCGAGTTCGCGCGTGCCAGACCGACAGCGTATGGATCCATGATCCCGCACTGCACGCCGACGAAATGGCGCTCCGCCCGCAGCGCCGCGTCCACGAGATCCATGCGCACGAGGCCGAGATCCCACAAGGCCTCGATCGCGAACGCGGTGCCGACGCAGATCGAGGCCGACGAGGACAGTCCCGCCCCCACCGGCAAGTTTCCTCCGAACAGGATGTCGAGGCCGGCGAGATCGCGCTCGCGTCCGCGCGCACGCGCGATCACGGCGAGTTCCGAGAGCACGCCGAGCGGATAGTCCGACCACCTTCCCCCTCGCGTCGCGGGCAGGAGATCGAGATCGATTTCTAGCGGCCGCGAGTCTTCGAGCGTCGAGGCGAACACCACGCGCCGATCGACGCGCGGCCGAACGGCCAGGAACGTGCCCCGGTCGACCGCCGTCGGCATCACCGGGCCGCCGTTGTAGTCGAGGTGCGCGCCCATCAGGTTGATGCGCCCAGGCGAGAAGAAAAGCCGCACGGCCGTCGCGGAACCGAACACGCGCTCGAACTCCCGGGCATGGGACGCGAGCGCGCGGTCAGTGGCGTTCTCGTGCTCGTGCTCGCGGTAGGTGCTCATGGGCTGACGGCGAGACTACCGATACTGGGAGGCGCATCGAAGCCTCTCGCGCTTTCACCGGTCCACCGGCTCCGTTATGTTCTCCCTCATGTCGCGCCGCCTGCTCCGCACTCTGATCCTGGCTCCGCTCGTCCTCGGCTCGTGCGCGAGCCTGAAGTTCGATCGTGACACACAGACGTCGGGGACGTTCGAGTCGACCGGCCTCGCGGTCACCCTGGTCTCGTTCGACCTGCCGAAGGGCGCGCTGCTGATCGCTCGCGAGAACGCTTCCGACGCCAACCTCGCGAACATGATCGTCACAGAGACGACCGTGATCCCCTACCTCGGCCCGATGGACTGGCTGCTCGACATCATCGGGGTCCGCTGGGCGCGGGTTCGCGGAACGTTCGGAGTCGCGCCGCGGGGCGGGTGAGAGCGAGACGCCAGCCGAGGATCCAGCCGAGGATCTTCCAGCCTGCGCTCACGCTCCCGATCAGAGTGCCACTGATCTTGCTGACGCCGATGCGCGGACGGTAGTGCACGGGCACCTCGATGCAGTCGAGCCGGGCGACGCGCGACTTGAGCTGCATCTCGACCGTCCAGCCGTAGTCGACGTCCTTCATGCCGAGATGCTTCAGTGCGTCGACGCGAATCGCGCGGAACGGGCCGAGGTCGGTGAAGCGCGCCCGGAAGAGGATGCGCATCAGCAGGCAGGCGAGCGCGTTGCCGAAACGCTGCTGCGGCGTCAGCGCGGATCTGCTCGCCTGATCGGCGGAGCGCGTGCCGACCACGAAGTGCGCGCGCCCCGCCAGGATCGGCCCGACCAGGAGCGTCAGTTCGGCTGGGTGGTCCGACCGGTCGGCGTCGAGGAACACGACGATGTCATGCCCGTCCAGGGGTGCCGTTCCGCCCGCGCCCTTCACGAGCAGTGACTCGAGACCCGCGAGGCAGGCTCGACCGTAGCCGCGCCTCGGTTCGCTCACGACGAAGGCACCGTTCTCTCTCGCGACTTCGGCGGTACGATCCTTCGAGCCGTTGTCCACGACCACGACGACGTCGACATCGCGCGGAATCTCGCGCAGGACGAGCGGAAGGGCAGCTTCCTCGTCGAGCGCGGGGATGACCACGCCGATGCGGGGACGGGACATCGAGGACGCGGTCAGGGCAGATCGATCTTGAACTCGACGTCGTCCTCGCCCGGCTTCAGGACGATCGTCTTCGTCGCCCTGGAGAGGCCGCGTCGCACTTCGATGCGGTAGTCACCCGGCATGTATCGGCCGAGCTCGATCCGGCCGTCGGTTCCGGAAGCGCCCTCGCCGGTGAACAGGTTCTGGATCGCCTTGCCGGCGTTCGCCGGATCGGCCGTGCGCTCACCCTTCGCCGGGTACAGGTCGCCTCGCGCGCCGGAAGCGGGCGCGCCATTCGATCCGTAGGCGATCACGGACACGCGCACGCCCTTCTGCACGACGATCTCGCACGGCGCGGCCTTCTGCGCACCGCGCTCGAGCTTGATGTCGGTCTTCGTCGCGTCGGCGTAGCCGTCAGCGGTCGCCGTCGCCCGGAAGACGCCCGGCGAAAGACCCGTCACCTGGAACTCGCCCTTGTCGTCGGTCTTGGCGCGTTCGATCACGTCGGCCGCCGATTGCTGCAGGGTGACGAGTACCGTCGCGTTCTTGACGGGCGCCTTCGACGTGTCGACGACGCGGCCATCAAGCGTGAGTGCACCGAACAGGCGCACGACGATTCCTCGCTCGATACCGTTGGACTGCACGCGCACGCGGAGCGGATCGGACGGGGCGAACTTGCCCTTCGAGTCGCCGCGCCGGACGCCGCGCACGACGAGTTCGTAGTCTCCCTCGGCGAGTCGCTCGAAAGAGAATTCGCCGGCTGAGTTCGACGTGTCACGCGACGAGCGGCCTTCGCGCGAGAGGAACTGCCCGAGAATGCCGCCGCTCGAGGCAGCTGCCTCGAGCGAGCGCAGGACGACCTCGGCGCCCTCGATCGGCTTGTTGGTCGCATCGTCGATGACGACGCCCTCGACCCCGGCCTCGGGCAGACGCAGGTCGATCCGCATCTCGGGCGCATCGGGGACGTCGAGCGGCATGCGCACCTGCGGGCCGTTGCCGTCGAAGTTGAGCTGGTACTCGCCTGGTGCGAGACCGGCGAACTCGAAGCGGCCGCCGTCCATCATCTTCGCGACCTTGAACTCGACCCCGAGCAGGTTGTCGGTGTCGAAATTGACCGCCGACAGATTCCCGCGCGGAACGGGCTCGCCCTTGTACGTGACGACACCGAACACGCGGCAAGAGCCGGAGGTGGTGTCGACCAGGTCGTACGTCACCACTTCGCCGGCCGGCACGGTGACGAGGTCGAAGTTGAGCGTCCCGAAGAAGCTCATCGGATTGAGATCCTCGTCGCCGCGCGTCGCGACGAGGAAGTAGCTGCCGGCCGCGACGTGTTCGATCTCGTAGGAGCCCTTCGCGTCGGAATGACCCTGATAGAGCCCCCCGCCCTGGCTGGGACTCGACGGATCGAAGCCGCTCGGGGAGAACGCGAGGACCAATTCGTTGGGCACTGCGATGCCGTGGCGGTCGCGCACGGTGCCGCGGACCGTGCCGCCCTTCGGCAGCGTCACCAGCACGCCCTCGACTACGCCCGCTTCCGCCATCGTCTGTGGTTCCGAGCGGCCGGATGTGTGATTGCGATCGAACGCGAGCACGCGGAACGCGCCCGGCTCGACGCCCTTGATCTCGAACTCGCCGTTCTGGTTCGCGCTCACGAGCTTGTCGCCCGCGAGGCCCATGCTCGCGGCGTACTCGATCATCCCCGGAGGCAACATGTCGGGTCCGCCGCTGGATCCGAGCACGACGTTGAACCCGCCGCCGCGATTGCGCCGCTCGCGACTGCGCTCGCGCATCGCGTTGGGGTCGAATGCGCGCCGGTTCGTGGTGGCGGCCATGACCCGCGCCGCGGGCACGGGGTTCAGTTTCTCGTCGACGACTCGCCCGCGCACGATCCCGCCCGGCGTCATGTTGACGATGATCCCGCGCGTGACCTTGCCCTCCACGACCTCGATGCCGT
>JBGATY010000279.1:0-4042 GCA_044228955.1 Planctomycetota bacterium
GAACGCGCGCACGCCGGAGCTTGCCATGAGCGTGCGCAAGGTGGCTTCCGGCCAGGGCCTGCAGGACGCGGACGCGGCGGAGTGGGTGAAATGACCATCGGGCTCGGACATTACCTCTCGGTCGCCGCGATCCTGTTCACGCTCGGGATCCTCGGCATCTTTCTCAACCGCAAGAACATCATCGTCATCCTGATGTCGGTGGAGCTGATCCTGCTCTCCGTGAACATCAACTTCGTGGCGTTCTCCGGCGCGCTCGGCGATCTGAAGGACGAGGCCAAGATCGCGCAGGCCTACCGTCAAGCGCTCGCGTTCGTCGGCTGGATCGAGACGCAGTACGGCGATCTGATTCCGTATCAACTGGTCGCGGGGCAGAAAGCGGGCGGCGTCGCGAAGGCGTTCATGAAGGCCACGGGCGTCGACCTCGATACGGCATGGACGACCTTCGCCGAAGGACTCTGAGGCGGAAGGCGATCGCGCTTCCAGCAGGCGGAGAGCCGCGGTTTCGCGCGCGGCCAAGTGTATCGCGGGCGTTGCTGGGCTAGACTCCGGGGTGGCAATCCACACGCGCAAGTCTTCCGACCGGCGCGCCCCCGAGCCTTCTTCAGAGAGATGCCTGCCATGAACGTCGAAGCGGTGATGACCCGCGATCCCAAGTCCTGCACCACGACCGACACGCTGCACAAGGCGGCGAACCTCATGTGGGAGACCGATTGCGGGGTGATCCCCGTGGTCGACGAAACGGGCCGCCTGCGCGGCGTCGTGACCGACCGCGACGTGTGCATGGCGGCCTACACGCAAGGCCGGGCCCCGCACGAGATCGGGGTCGAGAGCGTGATGTCGAAGATGCTCTTCACGCTGGCGCCGACCGACTCGATCCACACCGCGGCGCAGCTCTTCAAGGAACGCCGGGTCCGCCGCGCCCCGGTCGTGAACGGCATCGGCGCGCTCGTCGGCATGCTCTCGATCGCCGACTTCGTGCACGCGAGCGTCTCGGGCAAGATCGCGAAGGAGATGAAGCCGGACGCTGTGCTCGCCGTCGTGCACGCCCTGATGAAGCCGCGCGACGCCGACAAGCCCGTCCAAAAGGCACAGACCCGCGACGTGATCGTGACGCCTTCGCCGAAGGGCAAGATCGAAGCGTCGAAGCCCGCGAGCGCCGCCGGCAAGGCCGGCCGCAAGAAGTAGTCGCGGCACAAAGCTCGAATTTGGACCGAAGGCCGTGTCAGGAACACGGCCTTCGGTTTTTCCCGTCGCGTGTCAGGAGCACGTCCACGGGTTCGCGCAGTGGGTTTCCCCGATCCCACGCGGAGCAGGCTTCCCAGTACCCACTCTTCTTCAGCTCGACCAGACAGGTCACGGAAGCTCGCCGATGCTTCATCGGTAGCCCCGTTCCACCCTCTCCCTGGGCGGACAGGAAGTGAATCGGTCGTCAGGGGTCGATTCGATTCCCACCAAACGAGAACTTCTGGACTCCAGTTGCAACCGACCGCGACGCCGTTCGTCGAAGGGGCAGGTGAGCGAGCACGGCGCAGGAGCGGACGAGGACGAGCGGGGCGACGGCAGCGTCGTTCGCGGAGTCGTGCGCAAGAGAGGCGAGGATCTCGAGCGGCTGGGGGTGCGCGAACTGGTCGAGGCGATCCTGGGCCAGAAGCGCGGGGCAGAGGTCGGGGCCCGCGTGGAAGCCGCGCCGGACATGGGCGTGCTCGCGCGCCATTCCGTGCGGCGTTTGCAGCTCGAATTCGGCCTCTCCCGCGTCGCGGCGCTGCGCCTGTCGGCCGCCTTCGCCCTCGGCCGCCGGGTCGAAAGCGCCTCCCGCGCTCCGCGGCCCTCGCTGCGCGCGCCGTCGCTCGTGCACGAACTCCTCGCGCCCGAAGTGCGCGGCCTGGAACGCGAGACGTTTCACGCGCTGCTCCTCGATGGCAAGCACCGTCTGCAGGGCGTGAGTCGAGTGAGCGAGGGGACACTGACCTGTTCGCTCGTCCATCCGCGCGAAGTGTTCAGTCCCGCGCTGCGCGAGCGCGCCGCCGCGCTGATCGTCGCTCACAATCATCCGTCCGGCGATCCCGAACCCTCGGCCGAGGACGTGTCGGTGACACGGCGTCTGATCGAGGTCGGCCGCCTGGTCGGCATTCCGCTCGTCGACCACGTGGTGCTCGGCGAAGGGCGCTTTGTTTCGCTGCGCGAGCGCATGCCGTTCGATCCTTGAAGCGAGCGTGCCTCCGCCGTCGGAAACGAGCGCTCGCCGGAACGTTCGAGCCGGGTGGGCGCGGCCTGCTTTCGAGGACTACGGCGGACGAGCAGGCTCGTGAGGCCCGCGGTCACTCCGGCACTCGGCTCCCGAGCGCGGCCACGACGAGCGCGAGCGCGGCCGTCGCGGCGGTCTCGGTGCGCAGGATGTGAGGTCCGAGGCCGAGAGCGACCGCGCGGTGCTCCTCGAGCCAGGCCTCCTCGCTCGGCGTGAATCCGCCCTCCGGGCCGATCGCGACGATCAGGGGCCGCGAGCGCGTGAAGCTCCCCGTGGCGAGGCCGCGCAGCAGGCCCGCTCCCCGGGCGTGTGGGTCGCAGCGCACGAAGACAGCTTCACCACGGGCCGCCAGTCCCTCCAGATCGAGGCTCGGCCCAATATGCAAGTTCCATAACCGTCCAGACTGCTTGCTGGATTCGCGGGCAATCCGGGCGAGGCGTGCCTGCCGGCCATCCGTGTCGCCGCGCGCGCCGGGTCCCGAGCGTTGTGAGACGAGCGGAGTCAGCGCGGCGGCCCCCAGTTGGGCCAGCGCGGCGACCATGTCCTCGGCGCGCGGGCCCTTGGGCCAGGCCACCGCCATCTCGATCCAAGGCAGCGCGGCGCCCGGTTCCCCTGGCGCGGGCTCCTGGGTCGGCGCGCCGGTGGCCTCGACCTCGACGGA
Organism: Planctomycetota bacterium; assembly: GCA_044228955.1. Taxonomy (GTDB): domain Bacteria; phylum Planctomycetota; class UBA1135; order UBA1135; genus JAEUIA01. The sequence continues at coordinate 2,907 of JBGATY010000279.1, forward strand.
GCGTTTGTCGACCCGGGTCACGAGCAGCGGCCACGAGCGACCCGAACCATCCAGGCCGACGCAGCGATCCCCGGCCGAGAGGCGCAGCACCACCCGGGCGTGCTCCACATCGGCCTCCGCGAGCCGCGTGCGCTCGCCGATCCCAAGCTCCTCACCGGCGCGAGTGGCCAGGAAGAAGCGGCGTTCCGCGGCCTGGCCGGGGCGATCGAGGCGCGGGGTCATGGGGGCGATTCTGAAGCTCAGGCGCGAGCGCCACAAGCCGCGCTCGGAGTGCCATTCCGGCCGCCGTGCCAAACCGCGCGCCCGGGGGGGCGGGTTTGTTACAACCCATACCTCTTCGGGTAGGTCGCCTCGCGCTCCGGCCGGTGCCGTCCTCGAGGCTTCGCCCCCCCCGACTCAACCCACCGCCCCGCACCACTTCCGCTTCATGGAAAACCGCTATTCCTTGCGCTTCGAGTCGGGGGAGCGCCGGGGGGAGACGATCGCCATCCCCACGAGCGGCCTGTCGGTCGGGCGCAAGCCGGGCAACACCCTGCAAATCCTCGACAACTCCGTGTCGGGCAACCACGCGGTGTTCGACGTCGGCCCCGACGGCGTGCTCCTGCGCGACCTCGGCAGCACGAACGGCACGCGCGTGGGGACGCAACGCACCCTGGAGCAGCGCCTCGAGAGCGGGGACACGGTCCTGATCGGGAACGTGCGCTTCACGTTCCGTGATGCGCAGGCCGGCGCGAAGCGGCCGTCCGACGCGATCGAGATCGAGGGCTTCGACGAGCCCTCCCCGGCTGACTCGGCGCTGACCTCGACGACCGTCACGCCCGGGGCGGAGGGTCTCGCGCGTGTCAGTGCCGAGCACATCGCCGAGTCGAAGAAGCGCTCGTTCGCCGGCGTGATCGCGGTGGTGGCGCTCGCCGCGATCGGAGGCGGGCTGTGGTTCTGGCTGAACACGTCGGGCGGCGGCGGTTCGACCGCGAACGCGAGCGTGACTCCGATCCCCGACAACCTGCTCGCGGCGGGCTACTCGTTCGAAGGTGACGACGACGCGTGGACCAACGCGGACGGCACGCCTGCGGCATTCGTGCGTTCCGGGCCCTCGAAGCGCAGTGGCTCCTTCGGCGTCGAGGCCGATCTCACTC